>CAZBXY010000207.1:0-14783 GCA_964495365.1 uncultured Frigoriglobus sp.
GACGCACAACCAAAACCACCGCTAAACGCTGTCCACTTTCCGTGGGGAATTCCAAAGTAACGGCGAAGTTGGGGCGGGCATCACATTTATTGGGCGCCTCACTGGCACCGGGATCGGGTATAACCGGGTGGCCCTGTCCCAACCCGTTCCGGAGGTGCTGTGATGCGGACGCTACTGGGCTGTACCCTGGTCCTCGTGTTCTGCGGTGGGCTGTCGGCTGACGACAAGAAGGACGACAAGAAGGACGAGAAGATCGACGCCAAGAAGCTGGTGGGGAAGTGGACGCCAAAGGAGAAGAAGGGTTTCGTCGTCGAGTTCACGAAGGACGGCAAGGCGACGTTCACCAGCACCGAAGGCGGGAAGGAGGTGAAGGGGGAGGGGACGTATAAGGTGGACGGCAACAAACTGATGCTGGAGATCAAGTTCGGGGACATGGAACGGAAGATGACCCGGAACATCTCCAAACTGACCGACACCGAACTGGTGAGCGACGACGACAAGGGCAAGGAGGACACCCTGGTCCGGATCAAGGACAAGTGACCGGTGACTTCGGCCCACTGTTCCGGAGTTCCGACCTCCCGAACGGTGGGCTTTTGAACTATCCCGGTTTCTCAACAAGGCACACTCATCAAGCAGAGGGGCGAACACAAGCAGCAGGTGCTCATCGTCCGATCCGTGGCGGCTTATCACGTACCGACGGATTGAGCAGGCTTCGGGGGGTTGTATCGCAATCAAACAACGGGTATTCTTTCCCAAAAGATGAATCTCATGTTCCCTTGAACGGGGGCGCCCATGTCCGGTTACGTTCGGTGCCGGTGTTGTAACCTGCCCATTCCCGTGACCGATGACGATGTGGGGCTGACGGTCACCTGCCCCCGAACCCAGCAACTCGTTGCGGTCAGACCGACCGACATCCGATCTCAGTCCCAACCGGCGCCGAACCGGCCTTCGGTTCCAACTCCGCCTTCACCGACACGAACAGCAACCCCGCCGACGCCTACCCGTTCGGCCCCGAAACCTACGGTCCGACCGACTCCAACACGAACTCCCGCCCGATCCAAACCGAAACCGACCGAAGCTCCGGTCGCTGGTCGGCGAACGACCGGTCGGCGGGTGGTAATCGGGATGTCCGTAGTCGGACTCGCAGCGATCGTCGGGTTCGGCGCCTATGTGACGCTCCAAAAGAAAGCTCCCCAAGAAACGTCCCAAGACGCCCCACAGACGGTCAAGGCGACTGGCGAAAGCGGTCCGGTGTCGAGTCCGTCACCCGCCCCATCGTCGGCTGTGAGTTCCTCCCCACCTTCCTCAAAATCGGTGGGTCCGGCTGCTCTGCCTCCGGCACCGGTATCGGCGCCTACGCCGACATCGACCGTTCCACCCGTTATGGAGTTACCGCCCGTTCCTCCCCGTCCGCTCCCCGACTCTCTCAGCCAGATCGCTCACACGTATCGC
The DNA here is from genome assembly GCA_964495365.1 of uncultured Frigoriglobus sp. Taxonomy (GTDB): domain Bacteria; phylum Planctomycetota; class Planctomycetia; order Gemmatales; family Gemmataceae; genus Gemmata. The sequence goes on from CAZBXY010000207.1 coordinate 1,453, forward strand.
CGGGAGGTCGTTCGTGTGAACCACCCCCGTAACTGTGTCATGTGCCACCCGCCTTCTTTCCAGCAAACCGACTTGGTGCGAGGGGCCGTTCCCGATCCGAAGCAACCGCTCCCCCCGCCGACGACTCCGGCCTACTACAACAACGGCGGACAGTTCGTGTCGGCCGACACGACCTATCTCCAGCAGGATTTCTCACTCGTCCAACCGGTGCTCAATTCGGGTAACTGGTCGAGTTACCAACGGTTCGACTACTTCGTTACGGTTCGGAAGGTGGACGCACCACCTGTCACCAGTCCGGCACCCGACGGCCCGTACCGGAAGGCGATCGAGTTCGCCCTCCGAGAACTGTCCGGGCGCCCGAATTTGGACCCGGCTTGGTTGGCGGGACAGAAGGCGCTGGCACAGCCGGTGCCGGATACCCGACTCGCCGAAGTGGCCCAGTTGGTGTCCCTCCAGACGGACCCCAGGGCACTAGTCGCACTGAAGGAACGGGAGTTCGTGCAACCGCTCCTCTCCACCCCGGGAGAAGACTTGGACGCGGCTGTCCGGGAGATGCAAGGAACTTACGGCCCGGTCGCGGCACGGACGGCGATCATCGCCTACTTGGAACCGCTCACCCGGAGGGGTCAGCCGGAGGCCCGGGCAAAGGCCATCCGCCTCTTGGTCGTTGCGGCGGGCTTCACACCCGACTCGGAACTTCCGGCCGCTGTTCGGACGGCCGCCGCCGCTACTTCACCGGCCCCCGTAACCCCCGCTCCGGCGCCTGCCGCTTACGGCCCCGCTCCCGAACGTGCGTCACTCGACCGACGGGGCCTCCCCGACTTCAGCCTCGCGAAGCGGGTCGATCATCGCAAGACCGACGAGTTAGAGACGGAGTTGCTGGGAGTGCGAGAGATCAGTCTGGATATGGGCGTCAGCACGTCGGTAGCGTCCGAACTCGTTGCGCTCGCACGAACCAACAAGAGTAACGGCAGACCGTACCCCGGAACGGTGATCGTGTGTAAGGAACGGGCCGAACTGGCGGGCCTCCCGTTCCGGCTCGGACTCGGTGCAACACTTGCGAAAGAGAAGGCCGAAGCACTCCACGCGCTCTCAACGAGCCTCCGAACCACCGTGCAAGGCTGTATCCGGCCAGACGACCCAAGACCGAATACCGACGCCTTGTACGCGGCGCTGCTTTCAACGGCCGGTGCCCGGCCGGCCCCCCCGACAAAGTGGGCGACGGCCGAAGCGGTGCCGTGTGTCCAGCAGATTTTGGCCGCCGAGAATCGGGACATTCGCCGACTGGCGTGTGAGATGCTGGCCCGGATCAACACATCGGAATCAACGGCGGCGCTCGTCCGATGGGCGGTCTTCGATACGGATGCGGGCACCCGCGCCGCGGCCGTCGAGGCACTCCGGGGACGGGCGGAGAACGTCGCCCCCCAACTGCTCCGGTACGTGCGCTACCCCTGGCCACGAGCGGCCGAACACGCGGCCGAAGCGCTGGTCGCCCTGAGCTGCAAGGACGCGATCCCCCAACTGGCGGCGCTGTACGACCTGCCCGACCCGGACGCACCGTTCCGGTTGTTCGCCCCGCCCGCTCCCGCGGCACCAAAACTCGACCGCCCACCCGGGGCGGCCGCCCCCGCTCCGGTGGTCGTGACAATCGATCCCGGCCTGACAGAAGCGCTCTCCCAGGTCGCGAGGACGGGTCTTCGGGCGGCGGACGAAGCGGCGCTGGGTGCTCACGCGGCGGCTGGAAAAGCCCTCGACCCGTTATCACGCCGAAAGTCGGTCGATGGGATCGTTCCGTTCCTCACGCACGAAGACCCCTCGCTGCGCCAGGCGGCGGCCGAAGCGCTGATCGAACTGGGAGACGAAGCCGAGTCGGCGGCCCCGGCCCTTCGGGATGCGACCAAAGACCCCAATGCCGGCGTCCGAAAGGCGGCCCGGGCGGCGCTGGACAAGATCGAGGCCGTCGCTGCCGCCAACCGGCTGGCGAAGTTGCGTGAGGCGCTGGCGGTACTCGTCAAGGAGTTGGGCGCGAAGGAACCGGAAGATCGGGTCAAGGCGCTGCTCCGGATCGCGGAGTTCGGTCCGGACGCCAACCTGATCGGCGAACACGTCATCGAGGCGATGCGGGACAAGGTTCCGGCGGTCCAGACGGCCGCCGCGGCGACCCTCGAAAAGATCAACCCCAAAGTCCACCCACACGTGGTGACGATCCTGCGCGGCCCGATCGCCAACAAGCGGGACGCGATCCAGGCGCTCGGGAAACTGGGACGCGAGGCCGAGGTCGCCGTTCCGCTGCTGCTGTACTGCGACGACCACACACCCTTCTGGGGCGGGGGGAACGTCAAAGCGGGGCAAGGGTATGAGGATCTGCTCCCCGTCATCGCGCAGATCGGCCCGAAGGACCGGCGATTCTCCGACACCGTGCTGAAATACGTGTCCACACCCAACCCGAAACGGGAGCGTCCGCTCCGGGACCGACGGCTCGCGGGCGTGGCGCAAATCGGTGTGATCGAAGCGAAGACAGCGGACAAGGTGGGATCGCGACCGGTACGCCTGACGGCTCCGGGAGATCGAGGACGGGTTTCCGGGCTGTTTTGCCGGTGCGGCGGGACCGGCCCGATTTCCTCCCCAACTATCAGCCCCGATTCGGATGCGAGTCGCAGGATGAGGCTTGTTGACACTTCGACGGCACGGTCAAGGAAGTCTGGAGCCGTCTTCCAACTTCGTGAGGGTGAGAGGTGGCCAAGCCTTTGGATCTGACGGAGACGGTGTTTGGTCGGCTGACGGTACTGGAGAAAGCTCCCAGCCAAAACGGGAAGACGTACTGGCTGTGTGAGTGTGCGTGTGCGGCCCGAACCCGAAAGGAGGTACAGGGGGCACACCTGACAGGCGGAACCATCCGGTCGTGCGGGTGCCTGCGAGACGAGGCGACGAGCGAGCGCAGTGCCACACACGGGCAGACGGGAACCAAGCTGTACGACACGTGGCGCTGGATGAAGTGGCGGTGTTCGCGAGAGGCCGAATCCCATCGGCCCCACTACGCCGACTGGGGCATCACCGTCTGTGAGCGGTGGGCCGAATCGTTCGAGAACTTCGCCGCCGACATGGGGGCGCATCCGGGCCAGGGGCTGACGCTCGACCGGCGCGACAATGATCGGGGGTACGAGCCGGGTAACTGCCGGTGGGCGACACGAGCCGAGCAGAACGCCAACCGCGGTCACCGGATCACCCCACCGACCGGGAACGTGATAAACCCGAACCCGCCACCCGTCCCGTGATCGTCGGCAGTTCCCTTTAGCCCCGATCGGCGCCCGTTTCGGTCGGGGTTGTTTGTTTAGTGAACGGGCATCTCGGCTGGGTCGCGAAGCGACACATCTCCGTCCCAACTAAAGTCCTAACCCGGAGAGCGAACGGACCAAGCAGCCGGATTCGGCGCCCTGCCTGGGTGAGCCGGCGGGGCACTGAAAGGGCACTGAATTCCCGTTCCGGGGCACCGAATTGGGGGTATAGTTCATCTGTCCGGTTCGTGTCGCGACACCGCCTCCGGACTTCGGAATGCCTGAATTTCCGGCCCAACAATGACACAACCCCGGCTTTGGGCCAGGGTTGGCGAGGTGGAGGTGAGGAGAGTTGAACTCCTGACCTCTTGAATGCCATTCAAGCGCTCTACCAACTGAGCTACACCCCCTCGTTGCACAGTAACTTAGTGGCCCCGGCGCGGGGTGTCAACCCTGCGCGCCGGACTCGTGGCCGATCTCGTAGCCCGACTCTCCGAGTCGGGTCCGAACCTGTTTGCGGCGGAAGAACCCGACTCGGAGAGTCAGGCTACGGAAGAACCCGTATCACTTCACCAGCTCCGGCAGGTACTTCACCGGCAGCGTGCCGTGACCCAGCACCGCTTCGTGGAACTTCCCCAGGTCGAACGCGGCGCCCTGCTTCCGCTGCACGTCCTGGCGCAGGCGGTAGAACGCGGTGCGGCCCACGAAGTACGTCGAGAGCTGCGTGCTGCTCTGCTTGGCGCGGGCGATCTTGCCCACCGCTTCCGCTTCGGTCTGGAACCCGCGTTCGAGGAGCATCTTCAGCGCCTCGTCGTCGCTCATGTTCGCGCAGTGCATCTTGTGATCGAGAATCGCGTTCAGTACCGCGCGGATGTAGAACTTCAGTTGGTGTAGCCGCAGCGACAAATCGCCGGCCCCGTAGCCCTGGTCGAGCATCATCTGCTCGGTGTACACGGCCCATCCCTCGGCGAACGACCCCGAGTAGAGGATCTTGCGGACCAGCGATGGGCAGCGGTTCGAGTACGCGAGCTGGACGTAGTGCCCGGGGTACGCCTCGTGGATCGTGAGGATTTGCAGCATCGCCGAGTTGTATTCGCGGAAGAAGGTCTCCTGCCGCGCCGGCGACCAGTCCTTCGGCGGTGGGGCCACCGCGTAGAGGCTGTTGGCCTTCGGGTCGAGCGGCGGCGCCGGGTTGAGGTACGCGGCGCTGAAGCCGCGCTGGAACTCTGGCATCGCGATGATCTGGCACGTGTCCGGGTCCGGGAGCGTGAGAATCTTCTTATCGCGAATGAATATTTTGATATTTTGTACAGTATTCTTCGCGTCGTCCACGAGTGTTTCCGGCTTGCCGTGATCCTTGCCGAGTTCGTCCAGTACCGCTTTGATAGTGTCGCGGCGGCCAACGGCGTCGTCCGGCGGAAGCGCCTTATTCGCAAACAACTTGCTCCACAGTTGCTTCGCGACGTAGTACATCTCCCGTTCGACGCGATCGGCTTCGGCCTCCGCGATCTTCACCACCTCGTCCGCGGTCAGGCCGGCGTCGAGTTCCAGTTCGAGCTTCTTGGCGAACTTCTCCTTCCCGAGCCGCCATTCGCCGTTGGACTTGGGCAGCAGTTCGTTTTCGAGCCACGTCTGGTAGTCCTTGAGTGCCGCGACCGCGGCCTTGCAGGGTGTCGCGAGCGGTTCGGTGCCGGGGGTTTCCTTCGCGAACTCGTAAATCTCCTTCTCGTAAAAGGAGATCGCGCCGAGGTTCCGTTTGATGGTCACTTCCGTGAGAATCTTGGGCGGGTTCTTCAAACTCGCCTTCGCGGCCTCGACGATCTTCGGAATGTGTTTGATGCGCTTCGCCGCGTTCTCGACGTTCCGCTCACGCGGCAGGCTCGATTGCGTGAGTAAGAGGAACACGCTGTCGGAGATGAACTCGCCGTACACCCGCGGGTCGAACTCGAACCGGTTGTCGTTCTCCGCCTGCCACAGCCCGTATTTGAGGCTGTGGGTCCAGATTTCGTAATCGATCTGCCCGTTGCGGGAGAGCTGCTTGACGTCGATCTCCTTCGGGAGCCGCGTGAGCCACGCTTTCGCGCGCTCCACGTCTTTGGCCCGCGCCGCCGGCGAAAGGTCGTCGAGCCGGTCGTCGTACTCGTGGTTCCCCTGCTGGGTGGCGAACAGCGGGTGGAGCCGGAACTCCTCATCGAGATAGGACTGAAACAGGTTCGCGAGCCGCGTGTCTTCCGCGTTCTTCGCGGGCTGCGCCGCGGGAGCGGGTGAAAGAGAAGGAATCAACATCATCGCGACTCCGAGCAGCAGAGCGAGAGCGAATAGGACGCGGGACATGGCGAGCGCCTCAAAGGGATGGCGTCAGAAATCCAAAGTGAATTGTCGGCCCGGACCGTCGAGGAGTAAACGGCACTGGAGGAGAACGTCCATGCCGATCAGAACGTCGATGGTAACGTGTGGTGGCAGTTCCATGACTTCCAAGTCGGGGATCACAAACCACGGCAGCAGCGGTTGCGTGGCATCGAAGATACTGAGCGAGACCTGGTACAACTTCACCGGAACGGGCCGGCAATGCTCTGCGTACTCGATTTAGCGTGCGAGACCAGGCCGAGCTGTTGGATCACCGAAGCGGAAACGCCGGTCACATTGCTGCCGGTGTCGAGTTCCGCGCGCCCGATGGCTGGAGCCGGCGCGGGCCGACCGGTGCCGTGGAGCATTGCTAATTCGGGAGCGCAAAGATTGACCCGCACATCGGCGTGTAACTCACGCGCTCTGATTGGAAACGTTAGTTGTGCCATAGAACCACCGGGTGGGGAGGCGGAGCAATGGTTCCCATTCGAGGATCTGCTTCACGAGTACGGATTGTTGGAAGAATCGCTCGGTTGCAACCGTGAGCGCTTCGTCGCGCGTGTCCCAGATGCCGATGATCTTTTCGCCCTTAATTAGTACCCACCGCCTTTCGTGTCCTTCGGCGATGAGTCGGCCGACCTCGCGTCGGTAGAAGTTCGATTCTGTTGCCAGCGGTCCCGTATCCTCGGGCAGTTGCGTCCAGTGAATGATTTGATCGTGCCCGTTCATCGCACGTCCTCCCGTACCACCTGCCATTTCTCCGTGTCGAAGAATAGTACCGCGACGCCATCTGCTTTCGCCAGCCCTTCTAGCGGCACATCCGCTTCGCGCCCGATGACGACGCTCACCGCGCGCGGGTAGCCGGGTTTGTCCCGAAAGCGCGCCAGGAGTGCCTGATCGGCCGCGACCGCGCCGGGGTTGGTCGCGAGCGCGAAGCTCACCGCCGCGAGCCGCGAATCCGGCGCCCCGCGCTCGCCGAGTTTCCAGAACAGCAGGTCCGGGGTGCGCGGACCGGCGTCGGGGTCGGATTGAATGAGAACGTGGCCGAGTCCGCGCTGGACCGGAACCGCCTGGTCCCACATGCGGCGGAACTCGTGGTAGAACTCCATCACGAACGGCCGCTCGCGCACCTTCCGCGCCGCGGGCGGTTCGTCGGCTTCGAGTGGCGTGTAAACGAGGCCGCCCGCGGAGGCGAACCGCGGGTGCGTCAGGTTCAGCGCCTCGACGACGAGGGTGAGAAAGGGATCGGTCATTTTTTCGAGTCTCAAGTCGTCAGGTCTCAAGTCGCAAAGTCGAAAACTGCCACGGTTCTTGTCTTTGACTTTACGACTTGAGACTTTACGACTTGAGACTAAACGCGAACCCCCGCCAGCAACTCCTTCCACTTCCGCACGCGGGTGGCGTCGATCACGCCGTCGCGCTTGCCCGCGGCGCACACCGACGTGCGCACCGCGAAGTAATCCGGCGCAACCCCTTTCAGGCTCTTGAGTTGCTCCGGGCGCAACGAGCCGCCCACCGCGACCGTCGTGTAAACGCGCTTCAGACCGTTCACGAGGTCGGCCACTTCCTTCGCGGACATGAAGTCCAGCAGCGTCTTGCCGTCCTTGCCCCAGGTGTCGAGCAGAAACGCCTTGAACCGGAAGCGCTTGGCGAACTTCGCCACCTCCGCCGGCGGCACCGATTTCGCCCGCTCCCAGTCCGCGTAGGCGACCGCGACCATTTCGGTGCCGATCGGTAGCTCGCGCCGCGTGTCGAGCAGGTCTTCGCCCCACCCGGGCGCCGGGGCGTAGCCCGCCAGCCCCCACTTCACGTACTGGAGGGGTAATTCGAGGTGCCAGTGCGCTTCGGTGATGGCGTTGGGCGACCACTCGCCGAGCGCGGCGCTCACCGGAACCCGTGTGTCCACCGCGTCGATGACGGCCGCGACCACCTCGGCCTCGGCCGGCGCGAGCGGGCCTTTGGCCGGCTCCTTCACGTCGATCAGGTCGGCCCCGCCGTCCAGCGCCGCCGACACCTCGTCCGCCGTCCGCACACTCACCAACAGTCCGGGCGTGGTACTCATGAGAGGCTGATTCCTTCCACCGCGAAGAATAAAGTCCGTCCGGGGCACGCATGGTACGCGATCGGGGTCGGATTTTGGAACACGAACCCGTGAAGGCCGGTCGGAACGAACCAGTCGGGGTTGCTTCGGTGAGCGGTTGTTGTTCTCACGAACGTCCTCGCGGAGCGATCACGGCCGACGGTCCCGGCGCGAGTTCCGGTGTGGGAATAACCGCCCACCCTGCGGGGTGCCGGTCCGCGCTGCGGGCCGCGCGAATTAGCACCCGCCCGCGAACGCGCGTCGGCCGGGTCCGCCCTTCGATCGGTTTCAGCCCGGCGCCGAGCCGCGCCGCCCACGGCGGTTTCACGGAAACGGCGAGAAGTTCTGCGGACATGAGAAGTCGTTTCAGGTGTGGCGCGAACCGGGCGCGGCTCGCGGGCGCGCATTTTTGCCAAACCTCACCGCCTGAGCTACAGACTAGTAAGCCCAAGTCGGTCCCGGTCCGCGCCGGCCGTCCGTTCCCTCGCCCACTAGGCAGTTTCCCGTCATGCCGGTTCGCTTGGTCAGCCAGGAAGAACTGCCCGGCCCGCTCAAGGGCTACCGGCTGATCGAGCGCCTCGGGCGAGGCGGGTTCGGCGAAGTTTGGAAGGTCGAGGCGCCCGGCGGCCTGTTGAAGGCGGCCAAGTTCGTCTTCGGCGACCTCGACGCGATGGACGAGGAGAGCCGCCCGGCCGAGCAGGAGGCCAAGGCGCTTGAGCGCGTCAAGAACATCCGCCACCCGTACATCCTTTCGCTCGAGCAGTTCCGCGTCATCGACGGCCAGCTCATCATCGTGATGGAGCTGGCCGACAAGAACCTGTGGGACAAGTTCCGCGAGTACCGGCTCCAGGGGTTGCCGGGCGTCCCGCGCGACGAGCTGCTGCGGTACATGGAGGAAACCGCCGAAGCGCTCGATCTGATGAACAACTATTATCAGATCCAGCACCTCGACATCAAGCCGCAGAACCTGTTCCTCGTCTTCAACCACGTGAAGGTGGCCGACTTCGGGCTGGCGAAGGTGCTCGACGGGATGAAGGCGACCGTGACCGGCGGGGTCACGCCGGTGTACGCGGCCCCCGAAACCTTCGAGGGGTGGGTGTCGCGGTACTCCGACCAGTACAGCCTGGCGATCGTCTTCCAGGAACTCTTGACCGGCACGCGCCCGTTCAACGGGAACAACACCCGGCAACTGTTGATGCAGCACATCAACGGGACGCCGGACATGAACGCCCTGCCGCTGGCCGACCGGGCGATCATCGGGCGCGGGCTGGCGAAGAAACCGGACGACCGGTGGCCCAGTTGCACCGAAATGGTGCGCGCGCTGAAGCTCGGCTACCTGCCGCCCCCGCCGCCGACCCCCCAGCGGACGCCGACCGACTCCGAGCGGGTCGTGCCCGGCAGCGGCGCGGCGACCATGCCCGGCCCGCTCGGGCACGCGCTGGCCGACTCGATCCAGGCGACCCGGATGGCCCCGGGCGGGACCGGCTCGTCGGACCGGCTCGGCACCAACCCCCTGGTCGCCCGCGACCGCACCCCACCGCCGGCGATCGTTCCGCCGCTGGCCAAGCCCAACCACTCGCCGTTCGCGCCCGCGACCCCACTGCCGGCGCTCCAGACCCCGGCCGGCAGCGGCGCGCGTCTGGTGACCCCGGCCCCGTCCTCGACGCACAACCCGGCCCAGACCCTCAACCGCCCGCTCATCATCCAGACCGGGCGCATGGGCAGCCTGGGCATCGCCCCGCCGGAGAAGTCCGGCGACGGGGCGCTGTTCCCCGCTCTCGTCGTCGCCCTGGGCCAGACCGGGCGCCGGGTCGTCGAGCACCTCAAGCGGGCGATCGCCGACCGCCACGGCTCGGCCGAGCGGGTGCCCAACGTCCGCATCCTCTATGTGGACACCGACCCCGAGGCGCTGGCGCAGAACTCGGTGCTGGGCGATTCGGCAACGCTGACCGCGACGGAGATCGTCCCGGCCCGGCTGAACCGGTCCACCCACTACATGCAGAAGGAGTCGCTCCCGCCGGTCGAGCAGTGGCTCCCCTCGGGCACGCTCTACCGGCTCCCGCGGAACCCCGGGGCCGCCAACGGCGTCCGCGCGTTCGGCCGGCTGGCCCTGTTCGACAACTACCGCACCATCGCCCAGCGGGTCCGGCAGGAGATCGAGACGTTCCTGACCGACGACCCGCTCCTGCAGTCCGACCGGGTGACGAAACTGGGGCTGCGGACCAACCGCCCGCGCGCCTACGTCGTCGCCGGGCTGGCCGGCGGCACCGGCAGCGGGATGTTCCTCGACCTCGCGTACCTCGTGCGCCACGAGCTGCGCCAGGTCGGGTACATGCGCCCGGAGGTGGTCGGGGTGTTCTTCGTGCCCCCGGCCGACGCGACCGCCCCGCGGGCCGCGGCCCTGGGCAACACCTACGCGGCGCTCTCCGAACTGCACCACTTCCAGGCCCGGAAGTCGCGGTACATGACCGCGTTCGACAAGTCCGAAGGCCCGGTCACCGACGGCGAGGCGCCCTTCGCGCGCGTCGAGGTGCTGCAACTGCCGCCCGGGGCCGACGCCGCCAAGGCGCGCCCGGTACTCGCCACCGCGGCGCGGGCCCTGTACCACGAACTGCTCACCCCGGCCGGACGGGTCGCCGACGAGGTGCGGGACGTGTACCGCAACGCGTACCCGGCGATCACCCCGTCGTGCCAGACGTTCGGCCTGTACCGCCTCAGTTGGCCGCGCCCGGAGGTGCTCGGGGCCGCCACCCGGCGGCTCGCCCAGCGCCAGCTCCAGCGCTGGACCGGCAAAGACGCCGCCCACCTGCGCGAACACATCACCGAGTGGCTCGCCCGGCAGTGGGAGGAGCGGAAGCTCGCGTTCGACGCGGTGGTCGAGGTACTCAACGGCGCCGCCCGCGACGCCCTCCGCGAAGACCCGGACACGGTGTTCGACGCGTTCATCGACCCGCTGCGCACCCGCACGCCCTCCGGCGGCCGGCTCGACGCGACCGGCGCCTGCACCGTGCTCGACCAGTTGCTCAAGCTGGTCGGCAAGCCGGACTGCGAGAACGCCCAGGACGGGACGCTCGTCGCCACGCTGACGGCCCGGTACGAGGAACTGATCAAGGAGACCGAGATCCACCTGTCGATGATGGCCGCGACGTTCCTGGACGTGCCGCAGTACCGACTCCCGGGCGCCGAAGAGGCCGTGCGGCAGATCGGCGACCGGCTGAAGCAGCAGATCGACGGATTGGAACCGGTGCGGGCCGACCTCGACCGCGAGGTGTGCTCCACCTACGCGCGGCTGATCCAGGCGATCGGCGCGCTGGGCGCGACCGGCCTTCAGGCGATGGCGGGCCGCACGGCCAACGCCACCGCGGTGTTCGACCAGCTCCGCATGTACCCGCGCAAGCGGTTGCAGTTACACGTGCTGGACCTGGCCCTGTCGGTGTTCCGCCGGCTCCTGGGCAACACGCCGGAGTATCTGCGGGACATCAACTACTGCCGGGCGTCGCTCAACGAGATGCACGCAGCGCTGGCGAAGCCCGACTCGCCGGCGGGGGCGTCGGACGCCCCCGGTCAGATGATCCTGCCCGATGGCTGCCCCGACCTCGACGCCGCGGCCGACCAGTTCCTCGCCGGCCTGGCCCCCGAAGACCTGCTCGCGTTCGACCAGACGCTCCAGAAGTCGATCACGCGGAAGTTCCGCGGCCTGGGCAACGTGTGCCTCAAGCCCGTGGAGAAGGGGCCGCTGTTCCGCGAACTGTTACTCGGCAAGGCCCGCGAGTTCCTGGACGGCAAGCTCGACCACTCCGACCCGGCGACGGTGTTCTTCCGGGCGCGGACCCGGGTGGGCGCAGCGCAGTCGCTGTTGACCGAGGCGTTCGGGGAGGCGGTCCCGGACCTGACGCCGACCGGCCCGCGGCCCTTCGAGATGATCGTGGTCGCAGCCCCGCCGGGGGCCGACGGCGACAAGCTCCAGGAGCTGGTGAAGCAGTCGCTGCCGGACGCCGAGATCACCGCGGCGCCGTTGCCCGACGACATCTGTTTCTACCGCGAGTTCCCGCAGGTGCCGCTGACGGACCTGCCGCAGTTGGGGGGTCACGCGCGGGAGGCGTATCAGCAGATGGGCGGCGACCACCCGGCCCACGCCCGCACCGACGTGCCCTGGTCCCCGCCCACCCCGCTGTGAAGCGGTCATTTCCTGAACTCGGGCGCGTTCGTGCCCGATCCCACCCTCTTTTCGTCGCAAAGTGAAGCACCCGACCGCGTTGCGGAAGTGTATTGACGCGCAGTGGGAAGCGCCGGAGTATGAAGTTAGCAAAGCGGAACGGTGCTTGACGAATTGGAAGATTACACGGTCGTAACTGTGAGCCGAACTTATGCCGCATACCGCGCTACTCGTGTTGTTCGTGGCTTCGGTTCTCCCCTTACTGCCCCATCCGCTCGATAAGGATGGGTGGGGGCTGCGGATTCGGCCCCTGGAATGCCACCAACCCTACCTGGCCCGGGAGTCGATCTACCACAGCCAGCTGATCGTCGTACTCCTGAACCAAAGCAAGGAAGAGCGGAAGTACCTCCTCCTGGATGTGGCCTGCAAAAGTGAAAACTTGGAAGTTAGCATCGTGCGGCCCAACGGGCAGCCACTCGGCCGCTACTCTCATGCATCCCTTGCGATATTGTTCGAGGACCGCTGGAAACTGCCCGCCGGTCAACTTGTGTCGGAGGTCTTCAAGTTCCGCAACTTCGGCTACCATCAACTGCTGGAGCCGGGTGAATACGAGCTACGTGCGTCCTTCAAGGCGCCCGAAGGTGTGGTCGTCTCCCCGGCCGTCAAACTTCGAGTGATCGAACCTTCGCCCGATGCGATCCTGGCGAGTCAGGAGGTTCCGCTGGAAGGGTATGAGGCGAAGTGGCCGAAGGCGAAACAAGAACAAGCCTTCGTCCAGCAGATCCAGATCGAGAATCGCACCTGGCTGTTCTATCGCAAGTTTCGGAGTCCCGAGCTGGGCGGCAAAGTGTATGCTACTCGCCGCATCGTGGAACTGCCCGGGAAGGTGGAACTGAAAGTCGAGGGCGCTTTCGGTGAGCGGAATCCACTGACGATCACCTACAAGGACGCGCGTTCGCCGACCGGCACGACGAAGCTGGTCCTCAACTCAATCAGCGGCTCGCCCTGGACGGAGGAAGAGGAGCGGTGGCGTCAGGAACAGAAGGCGGCTCGCATCGCACCCGCGCCGCGGCCGGTCAAACCGTAGCCCCACCCCAAGCCCGCCGCCGGCGGGCTTCTTGCGTTTCGCCATTGCCGGGGCATTTTCGTTTCGCGGGCCGATCGGCCTCCGCCCTTCTCGCCCGCTCGTGATACACTATCCCCAGAACCCCTCTCCCCGTGCCCAACCCGACGGAGGCGTACTCTCATGGCCGCACCCGCTCTGCCGATGGACGACCGCGACGGCGTCATCTGGCTCAACGGTCAACTCGTCCCCTGGCGCGAGGCCCAGGTTCACAGCCTCGTTCACAGCCTCCACTACGGCAACTCCGTCTTCGAGGGCGAGCGCATCTACAACGGCAAGGTGTTCAAACTCACCGAACACTCCACCCGGCTCCACAAGTCGGCCAACATGCTCGCCTACGAGCTGCCGTAC
>CAZBXY010000208.1:0-14639 GCA_964495365.1 uncultured Frigoriglobus sp.
GGTCGATCCAGGTCCAGCGCATGTGTGTCTCTTAGGGTGGTCCGCTCGCGGAGCGAGCGGTCGCCGCGCGGCGCGGGTTTGCTGTGAGTGGGCTAACGTTTGTTGCCCGCGGCGCAATCCGCTCGCGGAGCGAGCGGACCACCCTAAAACTTCTTCACCTTCGACTCCAGATACCGGACGATCAGGTCCACCGTGAACAGGTCCTCGACCTTCGTCAGTTGGGGGTCTTTCTTGAACTCGGTGAGGTCGGCGTAGGGCATCTGCTTTTCGAGCGCGTCCAGCCCCACGGGCGTGACCTTGCCGTTGGCGACGAAGGTCGCGTCGCCCTGGAAGATCGATTCGGGGAACAACTCCTCGCGCGGGATCGTGACCCCGAACTGCTTCTCCAGGCGGAACACGATGTCCAGGAAGTCGATGGACTCGGCGCCCAGGTCGGCCTTGAGCCGCGCGCCCGGCGTCACCTGCTCGTCGTCCACGCTCAGGGCGTCCACGAGGGTGGTGCGGACCTTCGCGAAGATGTCGTCGTGCGTCATGACTCGATACTCCCGCCGGCCGGTCAGCCGGACACTGCTCCGAGACTGAGGCCGCCGTCCACGGTAATCACCTGCCCGGTAACGTAGGCCGCGGCCGGGCTGCACAGGAACACCACCACGGCGGCGATGTCTTCCGGCGTGCCGAGCCGCTTCACCGGGATCAGTTTCTTCAGGTTGTCCTCGCCGGCCATGTTGCGCACCGCGGCGCTCATGTCGGTGGCGATGAACCCCGGCGCGACCGCGTTCACCAGCACGTTGCGGGCCGCCAGTTCCGCGGCCAGCACGCGGGTGAAGCTGTTGATCGCGCCCTTGCTCGCGGCGTAGTTCGCCTGCCCCTTGTTCACGTGTTCGGCCGCGATGCTCGACAGATTCACGATCCGCCCGGACCGCTGCTTGAACGCCATCTGTTGGGCGACCGCCTTGCAGTACGCGAACACCCCGGTGAGGTTCGTGTTGATGACGGCGTTCCAGTCGTCGGCGTCCATCTTCAGGAACAGCTTGTCCCGGATGACGCCGGCGTTGTTAACTAGAATATCGAGCCGCCCGTGTTCCGCCAGAACTCCTGCGACCACCGAATCGGCCGATTTCGGGTCGGAAACGTCGGCCTGCACGCCCTTCGCGACCCCGCCGGCCGCCACGATTTCGGCCTCCAGAGCGGTCGCGGCGTCTTTGTTGCTGTGGTACACGAAGGTGACCTTCGCGCCTTCGCGTGCGAGGGCCAAAACGATCCCGCGGCCGATCCCGCGGCTCCCGCCCGTCACCAGCGCGATTTGGTCCTTCAGTAGCATTGAGGCTTCCTGTCTTCGCTCAAAGAACCTAACCCCCCAAACCCCCTTCCCTAAAAAGGAATGGGGAGAAAGAGCGCGGTTTTAAGCCCCTCTCCCCTCGGGGGAGGGGTTGGGGAGGGGTCTTTTTGCTAGTTCCCCCGTCAGCAGCGCCCAGCGGGCCTTCCAGTGTTCGAGCAGCTTCGCATCCGCCGCTGCGCCGGCCGGGCCGCGCGGTGCCAGCGAGTAGCCGTGCAGCGTGAAGATCGCGGTCACGGTGGCTTCGCCGGCGTCGTTCGCGCCTTTGGCCTTGAAGGTCGCGTGGTCGCCCTCGGCCTTCGTCAGGTCCACCGTCACGTCCATCCGCCGGCCCGGCAGCATGAAGGTGCCGTACTTCACGCTCTTCAGCTCCCGGAGCACGATCACCGGGTGTTGGTAGTTGGTCGTCGCCCGCCAGAGCCACGCCGCGGACTCGACACACGCCTGGAGCATGAGCACCCCGGGCATGATCGGGAACTGCGGGAAGTGGTCGGCGAGGTACTCTTCGCCCAGCGCCAGGTACTTGGCCGCGACGAGCGACTGGCCCGGTTCCCAGCGGTCGATCCGGTCGATCAAGTGGAACCGCATCCGCCGCCCGTCCGTTATCCGTTGCCGTGTCGAATCCGAATAAGAAGAAAGTATATGGCCCGCCGAAACCGGGACAACCCGCGCCGGACCTTCAAAGTAGTAGGCACACGCCGTGTGCCGTTGGTATTCCTGTGGTGAAGCAACGGCACACGGCGTGTGCCTACTACTTTGTTGTGAGTAACGTGCCCATCCGTTGGCCGGTTCGCAACCCGCAGGTTCGGTATCGCCGCGCGGAACGGGGCAACGCGGCCGGTTTATGCCGACTGGGGCGGTTGTGCCCGTCGTCCGGCACTTGTCGCCCGGCCCCGGCAGGCTAGAATCACGACTTCACACCGACACGAACGACACGAACCAAACACGGCCGAGGAACGAATCATGGGCAGGCGGCGCGGAACCGGGCGGCGGAAGGTGGGGCGGAAGAAGCGGCGGATGCGGTCGCGGATCCGGCACCGCAAATAAGCTTGCCCGAAATCGCTTCCCCCGCTATCAGCCGGGCGGGGGGCGAGTATGGTTCAGCGGCCACTGTCGGGTCGGTTGGTCCGCGCACTGGGATTGCTGCTGATCGCAGCTGCGATCGGGTGCGCCGGGCCGATCGGCCTCCGCGACCGGTTCCCGCGTCTCGTCGGCGGGCGCGAGCGCACCACCGACGAACTGAAGGCGTCCGTCGGGTGGCTCGACCCGGAGGCCCAGGACGCCGGTCGCAGCACCCTCCGCCCCGAAGACCTGCTCGCGTTCGCCGAGCGGTCGCGGGCGTCGGTCAAACCGCCCGTTCCGTATCCCAAGAAGAACATCCTCGTCGTGTCCGGCGGCGGCTCCTACGGTGCCTACCCCGCGGGCGTGCTCGTCGGCTGGACCGCGACCGGCACGCGCCCGGAGTTCGACGTGGTGACGGGCGTCAGTACCGGCGCCCTGCTCGGCGCGTTCGCGTTTCTGGGTTCGTCCGAAGACGGCGAACTCCAGCGCTGTTACACCACGCTCCGCGACCGCGACATCTACCGCCGCAACCGGCTCATCCCCGCGCTGCTGTCGGAGTCGTTCGCCGACACCAAACCGCTGGCAAAGCTGATCGAGGAACTCGCGACCGACGAGCGCATCCGCCGGTTCGCCGTCGAGCACCAGAAGGGCCGGCGGTTCTACGTGGGGACGACCGACCTCGACGCCCGCCGGGCGATCGTGTGGGACATGGGCGCGATCGCCGCGCGCGACACCCCCGAGGCCCGTGAACTGTTCCGCAAGGTGCTGCTGGCGTCGGCGTCGATCCCCGGGTTCTTCCCGCCGGTGCGGATCACGGTCACGGTGGACGGCGTGCAATTTGTGGAGCGCCACATCGACGGCGGCACGACTTCGAGCATGTTCTTCGCCCCGCCGTGGGTTCCGCCGGCGGAACGCGACACCCTCCCGCCGGGCTGGCTCCACGACTCCAACGTGTACGTCCTGGTCGCCGGGAAGGTGTACCCCGACCCGATGCCGGTGAAGCCGCGGACGATCGCGATCGCCAGCAGCGCGGTCTCGACGGTGGTTTACGACCAGACCCGGAGCGACCTGCACAAGCTGTTCCTGCTGAGCGCGATGACCGGGATGAACTACAACGTGTCGGTGATCCCGCGCGACCTCAACTCGCCGCTGGAGGCCACGACCTTCGACCCGAAGGAGATGTCCAGGCTGTTCCACGCGGGCTACCAGTGGGCACTGTCGGGCCGGCCGTGGCGCACGCTGCCGCCGGGTTACGAACCGGGCGAGGGCGCCAAGTACCGCGCCGGCACCGTGCTGACCGACACCGGCCGCGGTGCGCCGGGCGGCATCCTGGGGCCGCCGTTCAATCCGGTGCCGGTCCCGATCGTGCCGGAGAAGTGACGCGGCTTTACGGACCGCCCTTGGCGATCTTGCCCAGAACTTCGTTCCGTTTCGTCGAGTTGGTGATTCCCTCGGCCACCGTGGTCGCGCCCTTCGTTTCGCCCTTTTTTGCCAGCCTCAGCGCGCAGTCCGCGGCCACGTCGTTTCGGGTGGATGAGTTGGTGATCCCTTCGAGCGCCTTGATGACGATTTCCGATATGCCCGCGTCGGCGGCGTCCTCGGCGATCGTTTGGAGTGCTTCGTTGCGCTCCGTGGAGTTGGTTATTTTGGTGGCGGCGTCCAACCGGCCCTTGAGCTGATCGGGCGTCTGCGGTTCCCTCGGGGTCTGGGACCGACCGCACCCGAAAACGAGTACGAGTGGGATCAGAACGCCCGCGATGCGAGTGGACATCGTTTCGCCCTCTTCCGGTTCGCCGAGCGCCATTATTTCACATCGTCCGGCCGCCATCCACCACCAACACCTGACCCGTTGTGAGCGTCGTGCCGGTGGCAAGGTAGACGACCGCGTCGGCGATGTCGTCGGGTTCGGCGGCGCGGCCGAGCGGGGCCTGCTCCAAGTACTTCGCGACCTGCGCCTCGCGCCCGGCGAGCCACCGCGTGTTGATCGGCCCGGGCGCGACCGCGTTCACGCGCACATCCGGCCCGAACGCCCGCGCCAGCGATTGCGTCATGCAGTTGATGGCGGCCTTGCTCGCGCAGTACGGAATCGAACTCCCTTGCCCGCTCAGCCCCGCGACGCTCGTCACGTTCACCACGCTCCCCTTCGCGGCCTTCAGGAGCGGCATCGCGGCGCGGGTGCAGTAGAAGGTGCCCATGACGTTCACGCCGAAGATGTCGTGCCACACTTCATCGGTGAGACTGTCCAGGTCGGTATGCGGGACGAAGTGCGTGGTGCCGGCGTTGTTGACGAGCACGTCGAGCCGGTCGAAGGTGGCCTCCGCCGCGGCGATCATCTCGTTAACCGCGGTCGCGTCGGCGACGTTGGCCTTGCACATGAGCGCCGGGACGCCGGCGGCCTCGACGAGCGTGAGCGTTTCGAGCGCATCGGCCTCCGACTTCGAGTAGTTGATAACGACCGCGTAGCCGAGCTGCGCGAACCGCACCGCGCACGCGCGCCCAACACCAGTGGCCGAACCGGTAACGAGCGCAACTTTCCGATCGGTGGACACGGGCAACTCCAGTGAGTGGTGGGTGCGGTTGTTGTACGTTGTTGATGCGTCTGGCCCATTCGGCTACCATCGGCGGCAGTGAAGCCGTGTGATGCCAACCGGCATAAACACTGGTTCGGCAAGCAGAGGCGCAGATGAGTGAATCGAAGACGGATGCCCACCTGCCGGGGCGATCGACCGCGATTCTCCAACTGGGGTGCGTGGTCGCGGTCCTGACCGCCGTCGCACTCGGTCTTCCGGCCGTCGAGATGGACATCTTCGGCGGGGTCGAGGACACCTTGTTCGGCGCCTGGCACGGGCGTCCGGCACGCATCGGGATGCTTTTTGGGACGTGTGCTACCGTCGCTCAACTGGTTCTGCTTCGCCGGCCGGTGAATGGCGGGCGTGCCCGGCGGCTTGCGCTCGCGCTCGCCGTGTTGACCGTCGCGGCCGGATCGGCGCTCGCCTTCGGGGCCTACCGAGTGGGATTCGTATCCCCACTGCCGGACATGGACGTGAAAGCAGGGCCCGCCGTGTACATTGCGGTAACCGCTGGCGTGGGCTTGGCCGCGCTCGGGACGATCCGCGTGACGCGGTTTCTTGTTGCAGACCCGGCCGAACCGGGCGCTGCAGCGGGCGGACGGGGCCGCTGGACCCCCGGCGTTGTCGGAGCAACCGTTTTCGTGGTCGGGCTCACATGGGGTCTGGTGCTGCCTCTCATCCAACAGGGCTCGATCAACTCTTCGGAGGATCCGCATTTCGGCCGGGCGGATTCCCGCGAGTCCAACAATCGGGACAAGATCATAGGCACGTGGAAAGTTACGGGGGATTTAGGAGAACCGGCCCCGCCGCCGAAAGACAAGTACGCGGAATTAGCGATGAAAAGCGTTTACGTGCACCTGATCTTCGACGAGACCGGAACC
Organism: uncultured Frigoriglobus sp.; assembly: GCA_964495365.1. Taxonomy (GTDB): domain Bacteria; phylum Planctomycetota; class Planctomycetia; order Gemmatales; family Gemmataceae; genus Gemmata. Next base: position 5,850 of record CAZBXY010000208.1, read on the forward strand.
TTGACGGTCGAATCGGGAGCCGATCGACCGGATGTGCTCGAGTTCATGAAAAGGAAAGCGCCCGAGCAAGTCTTCACCGCGAAGATGAAGTATAAGCTTCTCGCCGGTGACGAGGTCGAGATCTTCGATATGCCTCCCCGAGGCCACCCCGGACGATTCGGAGATAAGGAGCGGGCGAAGGTCAGCGTTCAGATTGAAGGTCAGACCATGACACTGGTGGAAGGTCGAGACAGCAACCGGCTCATAAAGGTCAAGTGAGCGGACCGCAAAATTCCACCCGTAAGCCGTGCCGGTCAGCACCGAGCCGCGGTCGCAATTGCCGATCGAGGGTAACGCCCGAGGCAGAACCCGGCTAAGTAATCTGATTTGCACAGCTTACTTGCTTATCGTCGCAGCGCAGTGTTTGCGCGGCCGGGCGATTGAGCTTGATGTTCGACAACTCTCCTGAGATTCAATTGGGACGTCCAATCTGTTCACGGGATCACACGATGTCTGAGTCAACGACCCCTCGGTCCAACGAGCAAGTCCCGCCCGCGGTAGCCCACGGCTGCGCGGCGGGCACCGACCACGACCGAGAGGTCCCGGAAATCGACCTGCTCAGCCCACTGACGATCCGCGGCGTCACGCTCCGCAACCGGATCGGCATGGCCCCGATGTGCCAGTACATCGCAGTAGACGGGCTGGCCAGCGACTGGCACCTGGTCCACCTCGGCAGCCGCGCCGTCGGCGGGGTCGGGCTGGTGATCGTCGAGGCAACGGCCGTCGCCCCCGAAGGTCGGATCACCGCCGCCGACCTGGGCATCTGGGGCGAGCAGCACGTCGAGCCGCTCGCGCGGATCGCCCGCTTCGTTCACTCGCAAGGGGCGGTCGCCGGCATCCAACTGGCGCATGCCGGGCGAAAGGCCAGTTGCGAGCCGCCCGTTCTGGGCGGGGCCAGCCTGAAGACCTCCGCAGCGGGCGGGTGGACCGTCGTCGGCCCCAGCGCCGTCCCGTTCGCGGAGGGCGACCCGGTGCCGGTGGCCCTCGACGAAGCCGGGATCGACGGGGTCGTCGCCGCGTTCGAGGCCGCCGCCGACCGGGCCGTGGCGGCCGGGTTCCGGGTGATCGAGATCCACGCGGCGCACGGCTACCTGCTGCACGAGTTCCTGTCGCCGTTGAGCAACCGGCGAACGGACCGCTACGGCGGGAGCCTGGAGAACCGGATGCGACTGCCGCTGCGAGTGGCCGAGCGTCTCCGCCAACGGGTGCCGAAGGATATGCCCCTGTTCGTGCGGATCTCGGCCACGGACTGGGTGGAGGGGGGCTGGGACGCCGAGCAGTCAGTTGTTCTGGCCCGGGGCCTGAAGGCCCTCGGCGTGGACCTCGTTCACGTTTCTTCCGGTGCCCTGGTGCCGACGGCCCGCATCCCGGTGGCCAAGGGGTATCAGGTCCCGTTCGCCCGGAAGATACGGTGCGAGGCCGACATCATGACCGGGGCGGTCGGGCTAATCACCGAGCCGCGCCACGCCGACGAGATCGTGACCGGTGGGGACGCCGACCTCGTGTTCCTCGCCCGAGAGCTGCTCCGGGAGCCGTACTGGGCGCTCCAGGCGCAGCAGGAACTCGGCGCGGAGCCTGCGTGGCCGATCCCATACGGTTACGCCGTCAAGCGGCGGGCGAAGTAGGACGAGGAGCGGGTTCGGAATTACCATCCGCGCTTGAGAAGCACTCGATATGAAGTGCGCCGAACCCGGCCCTGCACCGACCGACGTAGGTCGGACGCGGCGTCATTCCGCTCGTCGGTTGTCGAACGAGGCCACCATGACTCGTCTCACCGTGTTGTACGGCCATCCGAAAGACCCCGCCGAATTCGACCGCTACTACCACGAGGTCCACATCCCCATCGCCAGGCGGATGAAGGGACTCAAGGGTTGGACCATCGGCAAGTGCGAGTCCGCCACGCCCGGTGACGCGCCGCCGTACTACATGATCGTCGGGCTGTACGCCGACACCCGCGCCGATCTGGAGGCGATCATCGCGTCCCCCGAGGGGCAGGCGACGATCGCGGACGTGCCGAACTTCGCGACCGGCGGCTCCACCTTCCTGTTCGACGATGAGGTCGTACTCATTCCGTGCTCGCTGGGCGCTTGACGCGCTGGACGCCAGGAGCGGAAGAGGCCCGGCGCCCGCCGCGGCAGACGAGTTTGTTCGCCGGTCGGCACAGCGCGAACCGCGCGGCCCGAATCGTTGACGTGTCCAGCGAATGCGGCTACGATCGGCGGAAATGGGCCTGCGTTATGCCAACTGGCATAAACACAACTTCGGCACCGGAGGCGCTGATGAGCAACACCTGCCAACACTGCGGTGCCAAGCTCCCGCGAGTCGTGGACGCATTCTGCCCGGACTGCCGCGGCCGGCTCGACGAACCGGCCGCCCGCCCCGCGCCCCCAGCAGCCGCCGAATCGTCGGTGGCGAAGACCGAACCGCCGACCGCCCCGAGTACTCGGAACTGGCTTGTCGGGGCAGCGATTGGCGCGAGTGTCGGGGTTCTAGTCGCCTTCTTCGCGCTCCGCGGTGAGGAGGTGACGGGGCGGACCATCGGCGCGGCGCTGGCGCGGGCGGTGCTGGGCGGGAGCGTCCTCGGCGCACTCATCGGTGCCGCGTCCGACTGGCGCAAGTGACCTGAGCGTCCGCGGCGCGAGGCCGAACCAGATCGCGTGTCGTCGCGATTCGGCTTTCCTGCTCCTTCGGAAACGGAGGGTGTGGTATTCCCCAACCAGCAAACCCGGTCGCACGAACTGGAACGAAACCCTGGTTCAGCCTCAGCGCCGAAGGCGGCACGGTCCTGCGCTGTGCCGATTGCGGTCACTCGTTCGATCTGGAAGGGCCGAGCGCGGATCACCACCCGCGTGTGTGCCCGGTCTGTGGCGTGGAGTGCGTCTATCTGGACTTCCGGTCTCGAATCATCCAGATCGTAATCCAGAACGCTCATCCGGTACTGGCCGAAGCAATCAGGATCATGCAGGACCGCTTCGACGAGTTGGAGTATGTGGAACTCATTGTTGCGCTGGAGGAGCTGGCCGATGCCCTGTACACGCCGGCGGCGGAACCGCCGAAATGTTAAACTGGGTAGAGTTTCCACGTGGCAAGTTTGGGGTGACTGGGGAAGTTCCCTCTCCAACTACAGGAGCCGGGCAATGAAAATCGCCGTGCGGGTCGTTGCGGCGCTGGTCGTTCTGGTCGGAACCATTGCATCCGCGCGGCCCCAGGAACCGAAGGCGAAGGCCAACCCGGGCGCGGAGGCGCTGGCGAAGATCGCCAAGTCACTCACCCTCCACGCATCGTTCGACAAGGGACTCGACGCCGACTTCTGTCGCGGCGACAAGAAGTGCTACGTCCAGCAGGGCAAGGAACTGGTCGCGGCCAAACCGAACGACGAAGTGAAAGTAGTGGCCGACGCGGGGCGGTTCGGCGGGGCGCTGCACTTCCCCAAGAAGGGGACCACGCGCCCGTCGTTCAAGGACGGCGGCGTCATCGGGTACAACGCCAAAAGCTGGAGCTGCACCGTCTCCGCGTGGCTCCGCCTGAACCCGGACAAGGATCTGGAACCGGGATACTGCGACCCGATCCAGATCATCGGCGACGACCACAAGAAAGGGTACATCTTCCTCGAATGGTCGAAGGACGAGACGCCGCGGTACTTCCGGTACGCCGTCCGCCCGCTGTTCCCCATCTGGAACCCGGACAACAAGCCGTGGGGCGAGATCCCGTTCGAGAAGCGGCCGATGGTTCAGGTGGAGAAGGCCCCGTTCTCGCGGGAGCAGTGGACCCACGTCGCGTTCACGGTGGAGAACGTCAACGACAAGGTCAACGCCCCGCGCGGCAAGCTGTTCATCAACGGCAAGTTGCAAGGCTCGATCGAAAAGTGGGACCTGCGGTTCGAGTGGGATCCCGCGAAGGTGCTGCTGGTACTCGGGGCCGCCTACGTCGGATACCAGGACGATCTGGCGGTATTCGACCGCGCGCTGACGGACGCCGAGGTCGAGCGCGTCTACGGACTCAAAAACGGCGCGCGGGAGTTGTACCCATAAGCCGGCGACACTCGGCGGAAGTGAAACCGCGTTACACCGACCGGCGTGAACACGAATTCGACCACAATAACCCGTTGGCAGTTGGAACCTGTTGTTTCGTGTAACGCTCCTGCGTTCTCCGTTACGGGCCGCGGCGAAGATCGGCGCTGGACGCGTCCGTGCCCTCATCGTCGTGCAGAACAAAGGAGAATCCGATGACTGATCGCATCGCGGCTGGTTCACCTCGCCCCACGCGCCGCAAAGCTCTGACCGTTCTGGGCGCTTCGGTCGCCGTCACCGGGGCCGGACTGGGAGCGTGGGCGGTCGGATCGGCACGCGAAAAGCCCACCGAAGACGACCGGGCGCTCGACGAGGTGCTCCGGCAGCTTCATGCGGCCGAACCCAAGAGCCTCCGGGGGCTTTCGACCCACGCTCCGATGGTTGCCGAGGCGCTCTGCGCGCTCGGCTTCCCCGCGAAGGCCGGTCCGTGGCTCAAGGGGTATCGGGCGCCGACCCGCGAACTGCCAGCCACGCGAACGCGCATCGATCCGACCAAGTGGAAGGACGCGCTCGGCCCCGACCCGCGGGCCGACTCGTGGGAAGGGGCGAACCACCGCTGGGCGGACTGGAAGGAGTTCTTCGCCGCCGAACTGACCGAACGCAAGTGGGAAGACGTACTCGACGTGTGGGTTGACCGGCTGGCACCGGGGATGTCTGGGGCCGCGACGCACGGCGTCATTCGCACCGCGCACGCGGTCCGGGCGGTCGCACAGCGAAAGACTCCCGAACGGCTCGCCGAACTGGCCCGCGGGCTGGCGTACTGGGCGTCGTCCTACGAAGAACTGCCCGCCGGCAAGCGCGAAAAGCCGCGGCTCGACACGTTCGCCGCCGCACTGGATGAGGTGCCGCTGTACCGCACCGCGTTCGGCAAATCGCCGCAGGGCCGAAACATCGTCGAGGTGCTGCGACAGGTTCGCGACGTGGAGGGGTTCGCGGCCGTCCGGGATTCGATCGCGGTGCCGGACGACCTGTCGTCGGCCCTCTCGGCGCTGACGGCCACGTTCGCCCGCGTCTACCTGCGGTACGGGACCAAGAACGACACGATCGCGTTCGTTCACGCCGTCACCGGCCCGGCGGCGCTGCGCCGGCTCGCCCCGCACGTTTCGGCGAAGACCGCCCGCGCCGCGTTCCCTTACGCATGGCAAACCGCGGCGGCCGTCTTTTGCGCGTACGTGCGGGTCCGGGAAGCGGGCCGGCTCGAAGAGAGCAAGCGAACGGCGGAAGAACTGGCGAACCGAGCGGTCGAGAGCGGCGACGAACACGCCATCAAGTTCACGGAGGTGATGCTCGCCGAGCACAAGCTCAACCCCGACCCGATCTACCTCGCCGCCGCCGAAGACGCGATCAAGCGGTTGTGATGAGTGACTTCGGGCCTGGTATCAGGGGCGGATTTCTGCACAGCCATCCGAGCAAATAAGCCCGAGTTGTTGCCGCATTTTGGGACCATCGACTACGCTCGGCGGAAATGAAACCGTGTTGCGCCGACCGCGTGAACACGAGTTCGGCGACGGGGGTATCCGTATGACAGAGTCGTCGGGCTTTGTGGTCATCTACGAGCGGTTCGATACGGGGCGGTTGGTACTTATGTCCCTTGTTTGCCTGCCTCCAGCGGCGTTCGCCCTGTGGTTCGTGGTCCGGGAGATCCGGGCTGCCATGCGAGAATGGCGGAGGGGGCAGCGGCTCGCTCTTATCGGGACCGTGTTTGGGCTGGTACTCGGTGCCGTTTTCTTCTGCTGTATCCTCCGTCCGACATACGAAGAGGCGATCATTGGTGGCGTTCAGGTCGAGGGTGTCGTCCAGAACTATACCCAGACCGAATCGCACGGCAAGATTGACACGGTTCGCTTCACCGTAAGCGAAGTTCGCTTCGAGTACGTGCATTTTTTCGGTCGGAATGCAGGGATCACACGCCTCGGCGATTCGGGCCGTGGGATGCTGCGGAATGGTCTGTACGTGCGGATTGAGCATCGCAATGGGAAGATTCTCAAACTGGAAATTCGGGAGTAGCAAAGCGGCGACGACGGATCGGTGAGTTCGGTTGCCGTTGCCTTACTTCGGCTCCGCCGGCGAGCTGCGTGAGTACCTGGCGCACCGCGTCCGGGGTCTTCTCGGCCGCGCCGGTGTACTGGCGCCGGGCGTTGCACAATATCGCCGGGCGGTGTAATTTGGCGGTGTCGGAACTCCATGTCCTCGGGAGGATCTTCTGTGGCTTTGACCCTTGAGCAGTTCGGATTGGATCGCCTTCCGCCGGAAGAGCGCCTCGAGTTACTGGAACTCCTCTGGGACAGCCTGAGCGACGGAACCTTCTCTCCGCCCGAATGGCACATCCGCGAACTCGAACGCCGGCGGGCCGCAGCCGAAGCGAACCCGTCGGCCGGAGTGCCCTGGGAGGAGTTCAAGGCGCGCTGGCTGGGCCAGTCATGAGCCGCCCCCTCGTCCTCCGACCGGAAGCGACCCAGGATCTCCAAGACGCACGCGACTGGTACGAACAGCAGCGGGCCGGCCTGGGAATCATCTTCGCCGGTCGGGCCGCAACCGCACTGGACAAGATCGGACAGTTCCCTGAACTGTATGGCTTGGTGTGGCAGGACGTTCGCGCGGCTCCGATCCGGCGCCACCCGTACATCATCTACTACCGTGTATTGGCCGAGCGCGTTGAGGTGTTCGCGGTCCTCCACGCCCGGCGGGAAGCCTCGGAGTGGCAAAACCGAGCCTAGCCTTACTTCGGCTCGGCGGCGAGTTGCGTGAGCACCTGGCGCACGGCGTCGGGAGCCTTTTCGGCCATACCGGTGTACTGCCGGCGGGCGCCGTTGGCGCCGAACGGCACCGAGGCGCGGAACACGTACTTCCCGTCCTCGCGCTCCAGCGAGCGGTCCTCCGGCTTCACCCCGAACTTCTCAAGCTGCGCGTACAGCGGCGACACGCCCTCCGGGGCTTCCAGCGCGCCGCCCGGGAGCGTGCCGCCGGTCGGAGTCAGCGTCACGCCCGGCGAATCGATCTTCAGCGCGTCGTCATCGTTCTTCCGGCCCGCCAGCGCCGCGGGCGTACTCGCCTTGCCCGGGATGTACGTCCCCTTGAACCGCTCCGGGTCGTCGTTATAGCCGGCCTTTCCGCCGGTCGGCGTCGTCAGCGGGTCGGGCTTGGTCTTGCCGGTCGCGCGGTCTGGCAGCGGAAGATCCTGGCGCGGAATGCGCGTCGGGCCGTGAACGAGCGGATCCTTGTCCCGGCCGCGCGACACGCCGGCGCCCGTCGGCGAGTCCTTGTCCGACTTGCACCCGACCAGCGCCAGCAAGATCGCCGCGCAGGCGCACGCCACCCACCGCCGCGCGGGCGGGCTTGATGTGTCGCGCGTGTGTCGCAGCTCGGCCGTCATCTTGACCCGCCTCCGGGGGCGGCTACATCAGTCGTGTCTATCACACCACCTGTACTCTCCCCCACCGGGCGACGACCGTCTACGGCGGGAAGTCAGAAAGCGCCCGACCGACCGCGCGGCGGGGTCGGCGGTAACCGGTGGGCAAACTTTGCGGGCGGAATAACCTCCTCGCGGGACAGGTGCAATGGCGGTTCACACGATCGCGGTCATCGGCGGCGATGGGATCGGGCCGGAAGTCATCGACCAGGCGGTTCGCGCGGCCGAAACCGCGGCCAAGAAATACGATGCGGCCGAACTGAAGTGGACCAAACTTCCCTGGAGCACCGCGTACTACAAGCAGCACGGCCGGATGCTGCCCGAAGACGGCTGGGAGCAACTCAAGAGCTACGAAGCGATCCTCTTCGGCGCGGTCGGCGATCCGTCGGTGCCGGACAAGATCACGGTCCACGAGTTGCTCTTGCCGATGCGGCGGAAGTACGACCAGTACGTGAACCTGCGGCCCGCGTACCTCTTCGCCGGCGTGCCGTGCCCGCTCGTGGGCAAGCGCCCCGGCGAAATCGACATGCTCGTGTACCGCGAGAACACCGAGGGCGAATACGCGCCGGTCGGCGGGAACCTGTATCCCGGCACGCAAGACCAGATCGCGATCCAAACTGGCGTGTTCACGTGGCGCGGCTGCGAGCGCATCCTGCGTGCGGCCTTCGATGCGGCCCGCACGCGCCCGCGGAAGAAGCTGACCAGCATCACCAAGTCGAACGCCCAGGTGTACGGCCTCGGGCTGTGGGACGACGTGTTCAACACAGTCCGCAAGGACTACACGGACGTAGAAAGCTCGTCTCTCCTGGTCGATGCCGCGGCGATGGACTTCGTCCGCAAGCCCGAAGCGTTCGATGTGGTCGTCGCGTCGAACCTGTTCGGCGACATCCTCACCGACCTGAGCGCCGCGGTCACCGGCAGCATCGGGCTGGCGTCGAGCGCGAACATCAACCCGACGAAGAAGTACCCGAGTATGTTCGAGCCGGTCCACGGCAGCGCCCCGGACATCGCGGGCAAAGGGATTGCCAACCCGCTGGCCGCGATCCTCTCCGCGGCGCTGATGTTGGATCATCTCGGGTTGGCGAAGAGCGCCGCGGCGGTGCGCGGCGCGGTGTCGAAGGTGCTGGCCGCGGGCGAGGTGAAGACGCCCGACCTCGGCGGGAAAGCGACAACAACTCACATGGGAGACGCCGTGGTGAGTGCGGTATAAGGCATTCAGAGTCTATCCGGGAAGTTAGGCGGCCTTTTGCATGGGTTTTCGCTCGTATTTGA
>CAZBXY010000209.1:0-14594 GCA_964495365.1 uncultured Frigoriglobus sp.
GTGTGCGACGACTCGCTCGCGACGTTCCGCAACTGCCCGGCGAAGTACGGGTTCGAGTTGCCCGATCGGCAACTCGCCTGCGCCCCGGTCGATTCGCCGGAGGGCCGCAAGTACATCGCCGCGATGCGCGCCGCGGCCAACTACGGTTTCTGCAACCGCCAACTGCTCATGCACCAGGCCCGCGAGGTGTTCGCCGGCGTCTTCGGGCGGTCGTGGGAAGACCTCGGCATGGAGCAACTCTACGACGTGGCTCATAACATCGCGAAGCTCGAAGAACACACGGTCGAGGGCAAGAAGAAGAAGGTCTGGGTCCATCGCAAGGGCGCGACCCGCGCGTTCCCCGCAGGACACCCGGAGGTGCCGGAGGCGTTCCGCAGCGTCGGGCAGCCGGTCATCATCCCCGGCGACATGGGCCGGGCGTCGTGGATCCTGGTCGGCGCGCCGGGCGCGATGGAGAAGACCTTCGGCACCACCTGCCACGGCGCCGGCCGCGCGATGAGCCGCACCGCGGCCAAGCTCGACGGTGTCGGTCGAAAGATCGACAAGGAACTCGAACACAAGGGCGTGATCGCGATGGCGTCGAGCCGCTTCGGACTCGCGGAGGAACAGCCGAAGGCGTACAAGAACGTCGATGAGGTCGTGGAAGTGGTCCACGACGCCGACCTGTCGCGCCGCGTCGCCCGGATGCGCCCGCTGGGGGTCATCAAGGGGTAGCCGCGGGCAGTTTCACCTCGACGAGTTCGATGGTGACGAGCTTCCTGACCCCGCTCGTGCGGCTGACGGACTTGAGCAAGTTCCCCGGCACCTCGGGCGAGGTCCAGGTCGTGATCGTGACCTCACCGCCCTCGTTGCGATCCTTCCCCCTGTGCCACCGCGCCGCGTACTTGCGGCCGGCGAGCGTCACCACTTCCTCACCCTGCTCGTCGGCCTTCGCGGTGTCCGCGGGCTTCACGCCGGCGGGGAGAACGAGTCGCGCCGGGATGCGGACCGTACTCGGCGGGTTCGACTCCTCGTGCCCGTCGTAGCGCCGGCTCCGAATCTGACTTTCGAGTTTTACATGTTCAGGCGATAATTCTAATAACCGGGTTGTCGTGGTCGTGACCGTTTTCCCCTCGACCCCTTCGGTTTCGCTGGTGGCGCGCAGAACGGTGACCGTGCCGACCGCGAACTTCGACCACGACTGGTACTGCGGGTTGTCCACCGAAACGCCCGCGGGGGCCGGTTCAGTCGCGTCCACGGCCAGATGGGCGACCGAATTGGGCTGTTCGCGATTCGTCCCGCAGCCAGCGAGGACCGCGAAGCAACCGGCGAGTAACACGCGGGAAAGGAGCATGGCGAAAATCTCTCAGCGTGAACGGTGCCGCCTGATCGAGCGCGGGGCGGGAGGATTCTCCGGCCCCGGTTGGAACGACCTCATACCGAATCCGGTCGTTTCCAGTTGTTGTTTTCAGCCGCGGAGCGGCGACCGATGTTAGCCCAGAGTGGAGCAAGCCGAAGGCCGAAGCGCAACCCTGGGAGCGCGTCCGAAGAACCCTCAAGCCCCGGAGGGGCGACAACGTTTCCCGGGGTTGCGCTCGCAAAGCCTCGCTTCACCCCGGGCTAACATCGGTCACCCCTCCGGGGCTGAAAGCCCTTGGCACATGGCGATACTGAAAACGACCGGATTGCGTATCACTTGCCCTTCTTGGCCTTGGTCGCCGTCCCGGCCCCGGACTTCTCCTCGGCATCGACGTTCTGATCCTGGGCCTTGATCGCGGCCTTCTCCGCGTCGGTGAGCGGCGCGGTGTTGGGGGTTACTTTCCCCCCGCACCCGGCCGCCGCGACCGCCCCGGCCAGGGCCAGGGCGCGAAACAAGCACTTCATCGATCGAATCCTTTTAGAGCGAGTGGTCATACGGAGTCCAGGAATCACGTTCCGGTCGAACCGCCGCGTGAGGCGAACCCGACCCGCACGTCGTAGCCCGACTCTCCGAGTCGGGTTCTTTTCCGCTTTCCACCCGACTCGGAGAGTCGGGCTACGAGAGACAACCCGGCTCACGCCGGGGTTCGACCGCGGTTGGCCAGGGCGCGCATCAGTCGAGGTTCACGGGCTGGCCGTCGTCGGCCACACACGTCCACATGAACTGGATGGGATCGACGTTGAACCGGATGAACCGGACCGAACCGTCGGCGAGGACGGCGTTAAGCCCGCCGGTGTGCGACGAGCCGAAGTACCGCCGCCAGACCGTCCCGCCGGTCGAATTGACGACGATCGCCCGCGGGTCGGTGTCGGCCAGCGGCGGGAAGTGGTAGCGGATGTTGTCCTCGTCCCACCCGCTGTTGTTCCACCGCTCGTTGTCGCCGCCGTCGGCCCCGTGGCGGGACGGCGGGAGGTGCTTCTCGGCCGCCGCGATGGTGTTCGAGGTGCCGTCGGACAGCCCGGCGACGGTGCGCTTCGCGCCGCGCCCGGGCCACACGATGAACCCCCGGTGCCCGCCGAAGTCGCCGAAGTTCTCGTTGGTCCGCTCGTTACGGCGCGGCGCCTTGCCCAGCGGCGGGGGCGGAATGTCGCCGAACCCTTCGTGCATCTCGCCCTGGTAGAACCCGGCGTTGCCGGCGTAGTCGCACCGGGCGAACGCGGCCGTGCCGTAGACGGTCGGGGGGCGGCGGCTCGGGCAGTAGTAGATCTTCACCATCTGCCGGGCGACGTCGTCCTCGCCGCCGTTGTTCGCCACGTTCGGCCAGTACGGCGGGGCCATTTCGTTGCCGAGTTTGTGGATGTTGGTCTGCTCGATGTATGGCAGGATCTTGTACCAGTGGTTCCACCCGGACGCGGTGGCCGCGCGGCAGCACGTCGAGCCTTCGTACTGGCCGGGCGCCTCGCCGTAGTCGTACCCGGCCGGGTTCGGCGCGCCGCCGGTAGTGATGGCCCGCGGGTCGCCGTCCAGCCCGCCCTGGGGGAAGAACTGGTTGGCGCTTTCGTAGTTGTGGAACGCCAGCCCGATCTGCTTGAGGTTGTTGGCGCACTGCATCCGGGCGGCGGCCTCACGAACCTTCTGGACGGCCGGAAGTAAGAGGCCGATCAGGATCGCGATGATCGCGATCACCACCAGCAGTTCGATGAGCGTGAACGCTGGGGGAAACGAGTTCCGACGCGTACGATTCATCAACAGGGACTCCGTGAGCGGGCGACGGGCGAGACCAACACCGCGAAACCGATGTGATCTTGCGGACCCGCCGGCGGTTCCTCCAGACCAGTCCCCCGGTATTCGCCGAAGTCTCAACGTTCGCACGCGCCGCCCGCGCCGAAACTTCTTCAAGTCGTCATCCTTCCGGCGCGACCGGTGCATTTCTGGGCGCGCCAGTGCTCGAAAGGGAGCCGGTGCTCGACAGTGAGCCGCGACCGGCAGGGAGCGGGCCGTTCACCTTCGGAGTCGGTGGCGTGCCCGCTCCTTCCCGGTCGCGGTTCACTCTCGTCGGTTGAGTTATTGGAGGGTTCGCGGCCTCGGCGACAGCCGGTGCGGCCGCGGTCGCCGGCGGTTCCTCAACTTTCGCCCGCGGCGAACCCCGCGCGCCGCGCAGGCGCTCGACGTCCAGGCGCGTCTGGTCGCGGCGCCGGGCGCTGAGGAACCGCAGGAGGTTCTCCGTCGCCCGGCGCGAGACGACCGGGTCCGGGTCGTTCATCTGCGCGCGGAGCTTCTGGAGCAGTTCGGCCTCGGCCTCGCGCTCGGCTTCGCGCGCCGCGGCCTCGTACGCGGCCTGATAGCGGGCGCCGGTGCGCAGGGCGCGGCGCAGGGTGCCGGCGTCCCAGCCGATTTCTCGCGCCGCGTCGTCCCACGACCGGCCCCGCGCACGGAGGTAGGCGACCTCGGCGAGCAGGTCGTCGGGAACGGACGCTTCGCTTTTGGGTGTTGGATCGCACGACACGGAGCACCCCCAGAGGTGAAAGGGGACGAGGAGTCGGCGGACGTTCGCCGGTATTAGTATACTAAATACCACTTATCGAGGAGTCAAGAGAAGTGATGGACAATTTTTCAGTTATTTTCGGTTTGAAGAGCCGCGCTTGGCCGGGCGAACGGCCGGTGTGAGCCGGCCGGTGGGCGAACGGCGCGGCGGTATAGCGAACGGCGCGGCGTCAGCCCGCCGAGTCCGGGTGCCCCCTTGCGGGCGGAGGGTCGCGCGGTCACTTCGCGGGGAACCGGTGGCCGGCGACCTCCATCGGGCACGCGTAGACCGACGTGCGTGCGGTGACGAAGAGCGTCTTCATGTCCTTCCCGCCGAACGTGCAGTTCGACGGAACTTCCGGGAACGCGATCACGCCGAGCGCCTTGCCGTCCTTGTCGAACACTTGCAGCCCGATCCCCGACGTGATGTACAGGTTCCCCTTCACGTCCACCGTCAGCCCGTCCCCGCCGCCGTTGCCGCCTTCTTTGGCCTGCTTGAGTTCGCAGAACACCGTCCCCTTGCCGAGCTTGCCGGGCGCCTCCACCGGGTAGCGCATCATCTGCTTCTGCCCGCTGGGGATCACGTAGAGCGTCTTCTCGTCGGGCGCGAGGATCACCCCGTTGGGGCGCGGGAGGTCGTCGATCAGCCGCGCGACCTTGCCGCCGGCGTCCGCGTAGTAGACGCCCATCTTGTCCTGCGGGAGCTTGGTGTCGGCCTTGCCGAAGAACGGGTCGGTGAAGTAGATCCCGCCGGCCTTGTCGAGCACGAGGTCGTTGGGCGCGTTGAACGGCTTGCCGTCGTACTTGTCGGCGATCACGCGGCGCTCCTTGCCGTCGGCGGAGTACGCGACGATGGCCCCGACCCCGCCCTCGCACGCGACGATCTCGCCGCGCGCGTTGAGCATCAGCCCGTTCGCCTTGTTGGTCTTCTCGCGGAAGGTCGAGAGCTTGCCCTCCAGATCGATCTTGTGAACCCGCTCGTTGGGGATATCGGAGAAGTAGACGTGGCCCTGCGAGTCGTGCGCAGGGCCTTCGGTGAACTTGAAGTCGCCGTGCAGCTTCTTGATCGGACCGGTCGGCCCGATGCCGGGAACCGGCTTGTCGTCGGCCGGGGCGAGTCCGGCCCAGAGAACCACGCCCGCCACCGCGGGCCAACACGCGCCGCGTACCGTCATGACGCACCTTCGGGAAAGAGAAACGAAACGGCCCCACCGGGCGGCCATGATAACTCACGCCGCGGCCCGGTGGGGCCGATTCTCGGAAGGTGCTCACTTCGCCGGCTTCACCTGGACGAACAGTTGGTCGCCGGCCTTCAGCACGTAGTTGGTCTTCGTGTCGCCGTTCTTGGTGATCCCGACCAGATCGACCGGCATCACGGTCTTGTCGCGCACGACCCACACGCTCAGCCCGTCCGATTTGATGCTCACGTCGTCGGCCGCGTGAACCAGCCCGTCGAGCACCGTGTTGCTGGTGAGTTTCACGCGAATCACCTTCTCCGGGGCCGTGAGCGTGCGGATGTGGACCGTGAAGACCGCGCCACCGGCGGCGTCCCCACCGGCTTTCGGCTTGGCGGTCGCGTCCGCAACAGCCTTCTCCGCGGCCTTCAGTCGGTCCTGCGCGCCGTCGCGCTTCTTGAACGCCCGATCGACGTCGTTCCGGGCCTGTTCGGCCCGAGCGCGGGCCACCTCCAACTCCGCCTCCGCTTGGGCGAGTTCCTCCTGCGCACGGTGGAGCGCGGCCGTTGCAACGCGGACCTCCGGTTTCGCGTCCTCCGGCTTCGGGGCGTCGGCCGCGCGGCGCAGCTCGAAGACGATGACACCTGCGCCGCCGAACTTCTCCGGCCGCTTGCCATCGATCGAGAGCGCCATCCATACGCTGAGGTCGGATAGTTTCACTTTCGACGAACTGGAAGACACCGCCTTCAGCATCGTCTCACACACCGGTTGCAGTCCCCTCCGCTCGCCGAACGGATCCTGGTGGCACGTCGAACACGTGTGCGCCGGCGCAGCGAACTGATAAATCCCGCGCCCGACCGGGGCGTTCTTCGCGGTCAGGTCGATCGTTCGCGGAGTCTTGGTTTCATCGACGGCGAAGGTGTAGGTGCGCTGCTTCCACCCGCCGGCGGTCGTGCCGGTCGTGGAACCACTGCCGGAGTCGGCCGAGCCGGTCGAACCGGACGCGCTGGTGCCGCCCTCGAAGTACGGCATCTTCAGCGTGTCGCTGCTCACCTCGATCACCCACGGGTCTTTCGGGCTGGTCGGCGTGGACTTGTCGCCCTCGGTGAGCGAAACGACGCGCCACGTGCCTTGCAGCCGGTCGCGGTCGGTGACGGGCTTGGCCGTCGGCGCCTTTGCGGGTTGCTCGTAGCTGGCCTCGATGAGTCGATCGATCTGGTCGGCCGCCTTGGCGGGCGGGGTTTTCGCCGCCGGTGGCGCCGGCCCTTGCGTTTGCGTTTGTTTTTGCCCGTCGGGATCGTCGCCGAACCCGGGGCCGGCCGCCAGCGCCCCGAACCCGATCGCACACGCAACGAACGCCGCCGCGGTCATCGCCTTCAGTTTGACGAGCGCCATACTCCGCACCACCCCTTCGGTGAGAGCCGCGACCGGCGCCGAGACGCCGACGGCCGATGTTTCCGTTGCAAGATCGATGGCCGTCTGAACCGTATGCGCCGAGACACTTTGCGGCACGGCGCACGCGGTCGCCAGCCCGCCGGCGGGGAGCGTGAGGCCGAGCCGCCGGAACCGTGCCGCGAGCAGTTCCCGCGCGCGGGCCAGCCGCCCGGAGAGCGTGCCCTCGCTCCAGCCGAGCCGTTCGGCGGCCTCCTTGCGACTCAGCCCTTCGAGGTCGCACGCGACGACCGCCGCCCGGTACACCTCCGGCAACTTCAGCACGACGCGGTGAACGGATTCCGCGAGGTCGAAATCGGGCGGAAGCGGTTTCGCCGAAGCCACATCCGACGGCAGCGGTTCGCAGACCGCGCGCCGGGCGCGGGCGGTTCGCGCCTTCAGCGCCACGCGCCGGGCGACGCCGAACAACCACGCCCCGACCGACTCGCGCGGCCACACGTCGGCGGCCCGCCGCGCCAGAACGAGGAACGTCGCCTGGAACGCATCCTCGGCGTCCTGCTGATGCCCCAAAACGCTGCGGCAGGTGGCGAATACGAGAGCCGCGTGCCGGCGCACGAGCACCGCGAACGCGCCCTGATCGCCCGCGAGGAACGCGTCGATGAGGGCTGCGTCGGTGGCGGCGCGCGGGTCGTTGGTGAGCTGCGTGAGCTTGGCGAGCGTGACGTTCACAGGGCCTCCGCGATTCGTCCTCAACAGGAATTGCCCACGACCGGCGGAAATAGTTCCCCGTTTCAGGTTCCCGAGTTCCAAGTGGGAAAACAAGGTGCGTCCGCCGTCGGTTCTCGACGTGGAACCTGGAACTGCTGGAACTTGGAACTCTCGGTGGAACTTGGAACTTGGAACTTGACTTTGGTGTCGCCATAATACGCGAAGCCCCGCCCGGTCAGGATTACCGGGCGGGATATTCGCCGGGCGCGGTCGGGCCGCGGTCGGTGGTCACGGACGACTGTTGCCCCGATGAACATATACCGGTTCGCCCGTCGCACCCTCGGACCCGCGCTCGCGCGGGCTTGACACCGACCACTTGTTGAGTGCGAGTGTGAGTGCGAGTGTGAGGAAAGACCCGAGCCAAAGCCGTTCCGGCTCTCTTGGATTTCCTCACACTCACACTCACACTCACACTCAATGAGGCCGATTCATGCGGAGTGGACCGCGCCCGCAGCGCCGGTGCGCCCGGCCGCGCTCGCGGTGCGTTCGCTCTGCCGAAGTTCGCGACGGGCCACCGACTGGAGTGGTCCCGTGCCCCCCCTCGACCCGCTCATCGCCGGCGGGCTGATCGTTGCGGCCGCGCTGTTGGGCGTTGGCGGCACGTATCTGGTTGTTCGCCGGTCCGCCACGCCCGCCGAAGTGCCCCGCGACCCAGCCCGCGACGCGGCGCTGGACGCCGAAGTCACCCGCCGCGCCGAAGCCCGCGGGACCGAACTCGTTGAACAGTCCCGGCGCGACGCCGAGCAGATCGTTCGTGACGCCGAGCACAAGGCCCGCGACGAGGCGTTCCGCCGGCGGGAAGAACTCACCCGCGAACTCGACACCGCCCGGGCCGAACTGCGCGAACTGGAGCGCCGCGCCGAGAAGCGCGAGGCCGCCGCCGAACTCCGGCAGAAGGAACTGGCCCGCAAGGAGAAGCACCTCGACGGGCTGAAGGAGAAGATCGCCGACCGCAAGGAGGCGCTCGAAAAGAAGTCCAAGCACCTCGACGAGCTGATCGAAGCGGAAACCAAGAAGCTCCACGAGATCACCGGGCTGTCGCGCGAGACCGCCCAGGCGATGCTCCTGGAGAAGCTCGAACGCGAACTCTCGGACGAGATCGCGGCCAAGATCCGCCAGCACGAGGAGCGGATGAAGCAACAGGCCGAGGCGCGCGCCCGCGAGATCGTCACCGTCGCGATCCAGCGGTATGCGGCGCAGCAGACGGCCGGGGCGACGGTCAGCACGGTGGACATCCCGTCGGACGACATGAAGGGGCGGATCATCGGCCGCGAGGGCCGCAACATCCGCACGTTCGAGAAACTGACGGGCGTGGACGTGATCGTGGACGACACGCCGGGCGTGGTGATCGTCTCCGCGTTCGACAACGTGCGCCGCGAGACCGCGCGGCTGGCGCTCACCAAGCTCATCCAGGACGGCCGCATCCACCCCAGCCGGATCGAGGAAGTCGTCGCCGAAACGCAAGCGGAGATGGAAAAGCACATCCTGGAACTCGGCAACCAAGCCGTCCTCGATGCGGACGTGACGCCGCCGCACGAGAAACTGGTGTACCTGCTCGGCCGCTTGCGGTTCCGCACGAGTTACAGCCAGAACGTCCTCGCGCACTCGGTCGAAGTGGCGCACCTGTGCGGCTTGATGGCGTCCGAACTCGGCCTCAGCGCCCCGCTCGCGCGCCGCTGCGGGCTGCTCCACGATGTCGGGAAGGCCGCGGACCACGAGATGGAGGGCGGGCACCCGAAAGTCGGCGCGGAACTCGCCAGGCGCTACGGCGAAACAAGTAAGGAGGTGCTGCACGCGATCGTCGGGCACCACGACGACGTGACGATCGACAACATCTACACGGTGCTGGTGGCCGCGGCGGACGCGATCAGCGCCAGCCGCCCCGGGGCGCGCCGCGAGACGCTGGAAAAGTACGTCAAGCGCCTCGCGGACCTCGAAGCGGTCGCGTGCGGGTTCCCCGAAGTCGATCAGGCCTTCGCCATTCAAGCCGGTCGCGAGTTGCGAGTGATCGCCAACGCCCAGCGCACGACCGACGCCGACGCGGTGCGCGTGTGCCGCGACATCGCCCGGGCGATCGAGCAGCAACTGGACTACCCCGGGGAGATCAAGGTGACGGTGATCCGCGAGAGCCGCGCGACCGACACGGCGAAGTGACGGCTGACCGATAAAACTGGTTTACACCCGCCGCGATAATATCGGGTTCGTCGTCTGCGGAACCAGGCGTGGGCGGGTATGTCACGGCCGGCGTCACTTACTGAACTTGCGGCCGTCCACGACCGAGCCTATCTGGATCGGCTCCGCGATCCGCAAGAGTTGGCCGCGGCCCTGGAATTGCCGTTCGTTCGGCGGTTGCCAGGCTGGGCGATGTGATGGGCGATTCTGCGGCCCACGCGGTGGGCCGTGGCCGCGTAATCATATCGACCAGTTGATATCCCAAATAGCATTCGTAAGAGTATTCCGCCCGCGAACCGTGGTTCCCAAAAACACCGGCCCGCGGTTCTCTTATGGGAACTGCGGGCCGGGACGTTTCGCCTCATACACGAACTCGGTGAGCGTATCCTGTTTGTGCGAATGGAGCCGCGACCGGCAGGGAGCGGGCCGACCACGAACCGCGAAGGTGAACGGCCCGCTCCCTGCCGGTCGCGGCTCACTACCGATGCGGGCCCGCTCCCTGCCGGTCGCGGCTCACTACCGATGCGGCACCAACACCGGGTTCGTGTATCAGACCGCCGGCGGCGCCGCACTTCCACCACGACCCGGAGGGCCGCCCGCGTCGATGGGAAGTTCGCGATCGAGCCGATCCGGCGACCCGAGGCGGTCGTGCCCGTGCGTGGGCAGTACGAAGCGCGCCCCTGCGCGGAACGGAACGGGGGGGACATCAACGCGCCCGACGAACAGCGGACCGCAGTGCAGTTCATCGGCGATAAGACCGCACCGTCTCGGCCGTGTGATCGCGCGTCAATCGTTCTCCTTGTCGAACTGCACCGCTCGCGCGCCGATGCGGGCCAGGAACCGCGCCTTCTGCGCCGCGGTCAGTTCCTTCGTGTAACGGTCGCGGACGGCTTCGACCCAGCGGATTTTGCGCTTGCCGTAATCGGTGGCGACGCGGACCAACACCGGCCCGTCGTGACACACCGCGCCGCGGAGCTTCGCTTCGAGTTCCGCGTGCGAAGTTATCTCGGCGTAGGCCACCCCGAACGCCTGGGCCAGTGCCTTGTAGTCGAGCCGCGTCAGGATCGTGGCCGTTGTCCGCAGGTACGCGGGCTTCTGGAGCATCTGCATGTAGTGGTACGCCTGATCGTCGAGGATCACGAACTTCACTGGCAGGTGTTCGCGCGAAGCTGTTGTGATCTCCATCGCGCTCATCAGAAGGCAGCCGTCGCCGGTGAGCGTCGCGACCGTTTTCCCGTGATGCACGCGCTGGGCGCCGACCGCCGCGGGCACGCTCCAGCCCATCGCCTGATTATCGACCGGGTTGAAGTACGTTCGCGGTTGTGTCACCCGAAAGTGTTCCGCCGCGAGGTGTTCCGTCACGCTCACGTCGGTAAAGAGCAGCGCGTCTTCGGGCAGAACCTTCCGCAAGGCCGCAACGGTCGCGAGCGGATCGACCCCGCATTTGGCCTGCGGGATGTTGCACAGGTGCTTCGCGGCGTCGGCCTTCAGCCCGCGAATGTGGTTCACGAGCCACTTGTCTTCGGGGCGCCGCAGTTTGTCCGCGCAGGCGAGTACGCGACCGAGGAATACGCCGGCGTCGGCATGAACGCACACATCGGTTTTCAGAATGCGGCCGAGGTTGCAGTGGTTGGCGTCCACGTGAATGACGTGCTTGGGCTGCGGGTTGCCGTAATAACCGGTCGAAACCTCGCTGAACTTCACGCCGATCGCCAGGAGCGTATCCACACCGGACTTCAGCGGGTGTTTCTTTTCGCCGGCGAACACCTTCTCCGCGACCTCCGATGCGTGCGGCCCGAAGCCCCAGCCCACCGCGAGCGGGTGGCAATCGCTGATCACGCCGCGCCCGCTCACGCTCGTCGCGACCGGCGCTTGCAGCAGTTCCGCGACCGCCGCGAGTTCGTTCCCGAACGCCATGCACCCCGCCCCGGCGTAAATCCCGACGCGGTGCTTGTGATCGGCGAGGAAGGGCAGTGCCCGCTCGAATGCGGCATCATCAAAGGGCGGGGCGGGAATCGCCGGCGGGGGTGTGCGGAAGTCGTGGGCCTCGATGAACAGGTTGTACGGCACCACCACCGCGACCGGCCCCGGTTCGCCTTGCTGCGCGACGACGAACGCCTGCCGCACCGCGGCGGCGATTTGCCCCACGGTCTGCACCGGGTAGACGCACTTGCACACCGGTTTGAGCAACTCAACCTGATTGAGCGCATGGACTTGAAACGGCTTGGCCTTCTCGCCGTTGCCGACATCACCAACGATCGCCACCACCGGCGACGAATCGAGCAGCGCTTCACCAAGCCCCGTGAGCGAGTTCGTGACACCCGGCCCCGGCACGACGCACAGCACCCCGGGTCGGCCGGTGCTGCGGGCGTAACCGTCGGCCATGCACGCGGCACTAAACTCGTGCGTGACAAGCAGATATGGAACGCCCTTTTCTTTGAGCGTGTCCCACAGTTCGTTCTCCTGCGCCCCGGGGATGCCGTAGACGCACCCCACGCCCTCCTGCACGAGCGCTTCGGCGAGTGCCTCGGCCCCGGTCATCTTGCCGAACACCCACCCCGGATGTTTCTGCGCGCGAAGGTGCTGAACCGGTCCGCCGTGCGCGGCGCCGGCTGCAAGCGCGCCGCCAACAGCCGCGGTGCCCTGAAACAGTCCGCGGCGGGAAAATGCGAAGTCCATGCGGCCCCCGGTCGTCCTGACCCGTTGGTGCAGAATGCGAAAGGTGTATCGGCCACGGGGGTCATTGGTCATTGGTCATTAGTCATTTGTCCTCGGTCATCGGCCCTGCGCAACGGTCACCGGACCGCGAAGCGAAAGGGCGCGACACTCATGACAACGGATCAAGGACTAATGACCAAACCTGTTTGCTTGGACACCCGCGCGCGGGTAGGATGCAGGAGCCTCTGCGGTGTTCGTGATCCGTCGCATACTATTGGCGAACCGACACTAACCTGCTTGGGAGCCTTTAATTTAATGCGGTTGACGCTCGCAAGCCCGTCCCCGGCGCTCGTCGTCGGGACTGTAGCGGGATCCGAAACTCAGCCGCGAGGCGCCCTTCTCAATTAGCGGGTTCCCGAAGGGCGACGGACACGGCACAGGTGGAGGCATTTTCTTTTTTTTCGCGCACGAGCATTTTTCTTCTCGGCCCCTTCACCACATCCCCGCGAAGCGCCCAACTCTCGCATCCACAACAGATTGCGATCGGTGCCGGGGGGGCGCATTTTCTGCGTAGTACAACGCGAATCGGCCCTTGACGCGCGCGGTCGCCGGCGCCGATCGCGCCCGAAGTTGTTTGTCAATCACGGGTTGCGAAAAGTGGTCATTGGCAACGCGGTGTCACAGTCTTCCCCGTTGACACGAGCGCCACAAAAGGTATCGTTCTCCCCAACTGACTGGTTGGTTGATTCGCGACCTCCGCGAGGAATCGGGATGACCCGACGGACGCATCTCACGAAGTCTCAGCTCCCGCGGCGGAGAACCAGTCCCGGACTCTCAGCTCGCGGCTGAGCGTCCGAACCGGCGAGCCTCTGTTTCTTCCGCGTGCTTGACGCCTCACTTGCATTCGCAATCTCGGCTGCACGCGGCATCTTCGCCCCGCTCGCCTGATCCCCGCCACTCGCACAGCGGGGCATTTGCAGAACCGAAATCACGACGCGCCGAGACCGCACCAGGACGGGCGGGGCGCTGTCGTCACGAAACACGGACCGGGCCGGTTTGACGGCTCGCGCTCGCACCCGCCGCACGGACGCGCCGGGACCGGTGTCACGGACGACGCCCGGGACGGAAGCGCTTCCTCCGCCCCGTTGCGACGCGAACCCCAAACCTCGCAACGACCCGGCCGTGTGGCCTGTGGCACGGACGCCACGGCAGGCCGCGGTCGGTTCGCTCCACGGATGGGGCGGGCCGGCCGCTTGCATTTCTTCAGTCGTAAAGTCGAAGACCGGCACCGCAGAAGTTCCGACTTTACGACTTTCGACCTTATGACTTTCGACCCGCTCCGGTACAACAGATATGTCGCTTCGCACATTACCGGACTGACTAATGCCGACGCCCCTGAACCACCCGTTCCTGAACCTGGCCCGCGAGCGCGTCGTGATCCTCGACGGCGCGATGGGAACGAGCCTGCACCGCTACCACCCGACGGACAAGGATTGGGGCCACGCGCCCAACGGCAAGTCGCTGATGAACCTGTCGGATGCGCTCGTCTACACGCGCCCGCAGTGGATCGCGGAGATTCACCGCGGGTTCCTCGCGGTTGGGTGCGACGGCATCGAGACGAACACGTTCAACGCCTCGCAGATCGTACTCGACGAGTTCGGCATGGGGGCGAAACTCGACGAAATCAACCGGCTGAACATCCGGATCGCGAAGGACGTGGCCGCGGAGTTCAGCACGCCGGCGAGGCCGCGGTTTGTGATCGGCAGCGTCGGGCCGGGAACGAAGATGCCGTCACTCACCGATCCCGCGATCTACTGCGATTTCGACACGCTCGCCGACGCTTACCGGATGCACGTGCGGGCGATGATCGAGGAGCGCGTGGACGCGATCCTGATCGAGACGTGCTTCGATCCGCTCCAGGCGAAGTGCGTCGCGGTGATGACGATCGAGGAGATGAAGCGCGCCGGGGTGCGGTTGCCCCTCATGGTTCAACTGACGATCATCGACGCACGCCAGAAGATGCTTCCGGGCACGGACATCCCGGCGGCGCTCGTTGCGCTCGAACCGCTGGACGAGATCGACGTGATCGGGATGAACTGCGGCGTCGGCCCGGACCTGATGCACGAGGGCATCCGTCACTTGAGCCGGCACAGCCGCAAGCTCATCAGCGTGCTGCCGAACGCCGGGTTGCCGGAAAACCGCAACGGCGAGACGTTCTTCCCGCTCGCGCCGGAACCGCTGGCCGACTGGATGGAACGGTTCGTCACCGAATACGGCGTCAACATCATCGGCGGGTGCTGCGGCACCACGAAAGAACACCTGAAAGCGGTGGTGAATCGCGTCGGCGGGAAGACGCCGGCGAATCGCACCCCGGTGTACATCCCGGCCGTCAGCAGCCTTCAAACGCTGCAAGAACTGCTGGTCGATCAGCGCCCACTGTTGGTCGGGAAACTTTGGACGCGTTCACCAAGAAAACGCACTGATTAAAATTAAGACGGTCTTAGAAA
>CAZBXY010000210.1:0-14550 GCA_964495365.1 uncultured Frigoriglobus sp.
GGCACGCTACCACCGCTGCCAGAAAAATGCCGTTCAGAAGCCTGAAGGGTTACGGTTTTCCCAGGGATTTTGGGCCATTTTTTCAAAGATTGCCAAAGATTGCCAACTCGTCACCACCCACCCCTGTCGCTTGCGGCTCGGCGGGCGCCCGCTAGGCCGCAAGTGGCCCAACAAGGCGCGACATTCTCACGTTCGCCGACTTGCCACGTGGCAAGTTTACCCATCTTAACATTTGTGCAGTATCGTGGGACTGGCCGCCGGCCCGTCGGAGCCAAGAGACGGGCGGGAGGCCTGCCCCACAAAAAGGCAAGCACCACGATCCCGTATCACACTCGCGGCGGTGGTGCGTCCCTGATCGGACGGGCTACTCCTTCTTCATCGCCGCTTCGACCAGCGTCAGCACCAGCGCCTGCTCCATCTCGCCGGCGCGGAACCCGAACGGCCCGCGCCCGCTCTTGTACGCCACCTCCCCCGCGGGGTCGATCACATACAGCCGGCCGGGCATCCCGCTGTACCCGTGGCCCACGCGATCGTCGATCTCGTCCACCAGCACCGGAAACCCCGGCTTCAACTTGGAAGCGAACAGCCCGCACGCGGTCACGCGCTCGTCGTAGGTCGTCGGCTGCTTCAGTTCGACGCCGGCCTTCGCGTTCGAGGCCATCGCCCACCCGTCGGTCGGGTGCGCCTCGCGCACGTAGACCATCACGAACGTCGCCGCGTCCTTGTGCCGCTGATACACGCCCTCGATGTCCGCGGTCAGCGCGCGGAACGGACCGCAGGTGAAGTTCCCGAACACCAGCACCACCGGCTTCTTGCCGATCAGTTTCGACAGCCGCACCTTCTCCTTGCCGTCCATCGTCTTGAGCGTGAAGTCGGGCGCGGCGGCCCCGACCTTCGGCCCCTCGTGGATCGAGCCGATCTCGCCGGCGTACAGGGCGCGCACGAGACCGGAAATCGTCGGCTCGTCGCCGGGGAAGAACCCGCCGGGGCCGGTCGTCAGGAGCGCCGCGCGGAGGTCGTCGAGCGTCAGGTGATCCTTACCGCTCGCGGCGCGCTTGAGGAACGCGTCCAGTTCCTCCTTCGTCAGCTTGCCGTCGCCGCTGGCGTCCATCCGGCGGAAGGTGCGCGTGACCATTCCGGACTGGATCACGAACGGGTTGCGGTCCGACCAGTCGAAGTCGCCGGCCACGATGCGCCCGTCGCCGTCGCGGTCGAGTTTGGCGAACAGCGGTGCGGGGCCACAGTACGTGGCCTTCGTGATCGACCCCTTCGCCGGATCGACCTTGTGTTGCTCCGCGAGCCACTTCCAGTCGAGTCGCGATTCCGCCGGGCCGAACCATCCGTCGATCCCGTTGGCCCCGTTGCCGCGCAAGATGCCGATGAGCATCTGGACCGCTTCCGGGCGCTTCCCTTTGGGGTACTCCTTCTCCAGTTGGTCCGCGACGCGGGCGGCTTCCTTCGGGTCGCTGAGCTTCGCTGGGTCGAGGTCGGGCAGTTTCGGCGGCGGGGCCGTGCCGGGGAGCTGGTCGCCGGCGGCCGTGGCCGCGAACAGCGCGGCGAAGAGGAATGCGGCGGTCAATGGTTTCGACATGATGCGACCTCGAAACGGGAATCGGATGGGACTCATTGTGACGGCGCGCCGGTCGCGGCACAATCGGGATGTGAACCGCCCCGGCCCGGCGCCTGTCCCTTCACGGATCTTCCCAACCCCACGAGCAACCCGCAATGTACGTCCCGCCGCACTTCGCCGAAACCGATCGCACCAAACTGCACGACTTCATCGAGCGGCACAGTTTTGGATTGCTCGTTACGCAACTCGGTGGCGAACCGTTCGCCACTCACCTGCCGTTCCTCCTCGAACGCGACGCCGGACCGCACGGGGCGCTCGTCGGGCACGTCGCGCGGGCCAACCCGCACTGGAAGGAACTGGTCGGGCAGTCGGTACTCGCGGTGTTCAGCGGACCGCACGCGTACATCTCGCCGACGTGGTACGAGGCGCCGAACACGGTGCCGACCTGGAACTACACCGCGGTTCACGCTTACGGCTCGGCCACGCTGCTCGAAAAGGCTGCGGTGCGCGACGTGGTGGCGCAAACGGTCGCGCGCTACGAAGCGTCGATGCCGCGGCCGTGGACGTTCGACGCGGCGAGCACATTCACGGACCGGTTACTCGACCAGATCGTCGGGTTCCGCATCACGATCGAGCGACTCGAAGGCAAGATGAAGCTGAACCAGAACCACCCGGCCGAGCGCCGGGAAAAGGTGATCCCCGCGCTGCGCGCTCGCGGCGGCGCGGACGAGATCGCGATCGCGGAGTTGATGGCCGTTCTGGCGAACCCCGGCCGCAAGGCCGGGGGTGAAGAGTGAGCAGGCAATGTGCAATGGACCAACACCCCCGGCCGTGCGGCCGGGGTTCGCCAGAACCTCACTTCGGCAGCACGTCCAGCGCGACGTGCGAGGGCGCCTTCGGCCCGCGGTGGACCTTCTGCGTCGCCTTCTGGAAGTCGCTGTCCTCGGCCTCGAAGATGTTCGGCACGAACTTCTGCGGGTTGCGGTCGATCACCGGGAACCACGTGCTACTCACCTGCACCATGATCTTGTGGCCCTTGCGGAACCGGTGGTGGCCCCACACCAGATCGACCGTATACTCCTCCACCGCACCCGGCTTCACCGGTTCGGGCTTCTCGAAGCTCTTGCGGAACCGCGCCCGCACCGGTTCGCCGGCGATGAGCAGTTGGTAGCCCGCCATGTCCGCGGGCTTCGCGCCGTCCTCGGGGTACACGTCGATCAGGCGCACGATCCAGTCGCAATCCGTGCCGGATGTGGACCCGAACAGCTTCACCTTCATCGACCCCGCAACGGTCACGTCTTCGGTGAGCGGGTCGGTTTCGTAGGTGAGTACGTCCGGGCGGCCGTGCGTGAACCGCTGATCCTGCACCATCCAGACCGGCCACTCGGGGCCGGGATAAGTCGGCCGCACCGGGCGCGGGCGGTACGGCACCGGGTTCGCCGGGTCCGAGATGTATTCGTCGGCGCCGTCGTCCTTCGGCGGGTCGAAACTGAGCTTGCCGCCGGCGTGGAAGTACAGTTTGCGGGACTTCGCGTCCTTCGGCGGCCACGTGTCGTACGTCGCCCACTTGTTCGAGCCGGTCTGGAAGACGCGAGCCTCCGGCGGTGCGTCTCCTTTGTCTTTCAGGTACTTCGCGAAGAACGCCGCCTGCACCTCCTTGCGGTAATACGCGCCCGTATCTGAATCGAACGACACACGCCCGAGCCGGTCGCCCCGACCGCTGCCCCATCCACCGTGGTTCCACGGGCCGACCACCAGGAAGTTCTGGTTCTTGGTGTCGTGCTTCTCCAGCAGTTCGTAGATGCGCAAGGGGCCGCGGAAATCCTCCTGGTCGTACCACCCGCCAACGTTGAGCGTCGGGACGGTCACCTTCGTGAGCCGCGGTTCGAGCGATTGCGTCTTCCAGAAGCTGTCGTAATTCGGGTGCTTGACGAAGTCGTTCCACGTCGGCAGCGTGTTCTTGAAGTACTTCTTGTTGACGTTCGACAGCGCGCCGAGCTTCAGATACCAGTCGTAAGTGTCGTGCTTGTCGAACTGGAAATTGAAGTTGCTCTTGTCGGTCTCCATCATCGCGACGTACTCAAACCCGTAACTGAGCCTGAATGCGCCGTTGTGGTGGAAGTCGTCGCCGAGGAACATGTCCACGGGCGACGCTTGCGGCGACACCGCCTTGAGCGCCGGGTGCGGGTCGAGCATCGCCACCGCGGTGAGCCAGCCGGGGTAGCTGATCCCGAGCATCCCGACACGCCCGTTGTTATTTGGCACGTTCTTCAGCAACCAGTCGATCGTGTCGTTGGTGTCGGAGGCCTCGTCCACCGCTTTCGGGTCGTTCGGGTCGCGCGCCGGGCGGGTCATCACGAACTTCCCTTCCGACTTGAATCGCCCGCGAATGTCCTGCAGCGCGAACGCGTAGCCGTCGGCCGCGAGATCCTTGAAGTAATCGCGGAGCAGCCGCTCGGTGCGGCCGTCGATGCCATAGGGCGTGCGGAGGAAGATGATCGCGGGGTTCTTCGCATCCTTCGGAACATGCAACGTGGTGAACAGCTTCGTGCCGTCGCGCATCGGCACCATCGCCTCGGTGCGGTCGTACTTGGTCTCCTGCGCGCGCAGGCTGGTGCCCGAGAGGAACAGGAGAACGGCGAGCGCGAACGGCCGCGCGAGGGATCGCATGGGAACGCTCCGGGTGGGAATCGCGGGTGGAGAGGTTGGACCGTCAGGGGATCAGTGTAACAACTTTCGCGGGCCGCGCCGAAAGTAGTAGGCACACTCCGTGTGCCGTCGCTTGTCCACGGGTTTGGCTCCGGGATACCGCCCTTTCGGTCGGCTGTGCAGCGATTCCGCGGGTTCCGCAACGGCACACGGAGTGTGCCTACTACTTTCGGCGCGAAGCGCGGATAATGGAAGTGAACGGGCCGCGGCAATCGCCCGGCGGGTCTGGTTCGTCGGAATAGTGACGCTCCGCGCCCCGGGACGACATCATGCGCACCGCTCTCCTGGCTCCGCTCGCCCTTCTCGCACTCGCCGCACCGGCGCGCGCGGACGACGCGAAGCAGCTCGCCCAGCAAGCGCAGACCGTTCTCAAGACGCACTGCTACCGGTGCCACGGGCAGGACGGCAGCGTCGAGGGGGCGATGAACTACGTCACCGATCTGGCGAAGCTCGTCGCGCGCAAGAAAGTGGTGCCGAACGACCCGAAGGGCAGCCGACTGTTCCGCCGCGTCGATGACGGCACCATGCCGCCGCCCGATGAGAACCCGCGACCGAGCGCCGCCGAACTCGCGGTGCTGAAGAAGTGGATCGAGGTCGGGGCGCCCGCCGGCGAGATCGCCACGCGCTCAGCGATCACGCAATCCGACGTGTACGCCGCGGTGCTGGCCGATCTGGAGCCGATGGACAAGCGCGCGCGGCGGTTCCAGCGCTATTTCACGCTCACACACCTCTACAACGCCGGTTCGACCGACGAGGAACTTCAGACGTATCGCAACGCGCTCGCGAAGCTGGTCAACAGCCTGTCGTGGGGGTCGAAGATCGTCAACCCGGTGCCGGTGGACGCGAACCGCACCGTTCTGCGCATCGATTTGCGCTGGTACGTCTGGGATGCGACTATCTGGAACCGCATCCTTCAGGAATACCCCTACGGCATCCTCGACGATTCCGTGAGCGCGCGGGCAGTGTCGGTCGGCACGCTCGCGAAGCAACCGCTGGTGCGCGCCGACTGGTTCGTCGCCACCGCGTCGCGCGCGCCGCTGTACTACGACGTGCTGCAACTGCCCGCGAGCCTCACCGAACTGGAGAAACTGCTTCGCGTGGACGCGGCGGAGAACATCAAACAGGAGCGCGTGGCACGGATCGGCTTTAACGGCAGCGGCATCTCGCGCTTCAATCGTGTGCTCGAACGTCACGACTCGGCGCAGGGCATGTACTGGCGCACCTACGACTTCGACGAGCCGCCCGCGAATCTGGTCGATCGCATCAACGGCGGGCTGCTGCCGGACCGGCGGAACATCTTCGCGTTTCCGCTCGGGCCGGGCGGACTGACCGAAAACCCGTTTCAGCACGCCGGCGGCGAAGCCATCTTCGCGCTTCCCAACGGCCTGCACGCCTACTACCTGGCCAACGCGGTCAACGCGCGACTCGACAAGGGGCCGATCGCCATTGTCAGCGACCCGAAGCGCCCCGACCGCGCCGTCGAGGCCGGTGTGTCATGCATGTCCTGTCACGTCACCGGCATTCTGCCGAAAGCGGATCAGGTGATCGAGCACCTCGGCAAGAACCCCAAAGCGTTCAAGCGCGAGGAAGCCGACGTGATCCGCTCGCTGTACCCCGGCAAGGAGGCCGGCCTGAAGCTGATGGAAGCCGACGCGAAGAAGTACGCCGACGCCGTTGCGAAGACCGGCGCGAAGGTAAGCCGCTTCGAGGCGGTCAGCACCATCACGCTGAAGTACGAGGCCGAGGTTGATCTCCTCACCGGCGCGAGCGAAGTTGGACTGACGTCGGATGAGTTCCGAGGGCGCATCAGTCAATCCGAAACGCTCGTAAAACACATCGGTTCGCTCCGCGCCGGCGGAACGGTGACGCGGCAACTGTGGGTGCAGGCGTTCGGCGACATCGCGCGCGAACTGCAACTCGGCGCGCTGTACCAGGCCAACCTGAATGGCCCCACCAACCGCGACAACACCGGGGAACTTGACCCGCTCGAAGCGCGCGGCGATTCCGCGAACGGGTGGGCCTTCTCGCCGGACGGCCGCAAGGCGATCGTCGCGAGTGGCGACCGCAGCGTGCGCTATTTCGATGTGGAGGGCCGGCGTGACCTCAAGCGCCTCGTCGGGCACACCGCGAGTGTCTGGGCGGTGGCCCTCAGCGCGGACGGCAAGTTCGCCGCCAGCGGGAGCATGGACGGCACCGCCCGCGTGTGGGATCTCACCACCGGCCTCGAAGTCGCGAAGTTCGCCGATCACACGTCGCTCGTGAGCGCGGTTGCCTTCACGCCGAACGGGAAGTGGGCGGTGAGCGGTAGCTTCGATGGCTCGGTCGTGTACTGGAAGGCCGCCGACGGTAAAGAAGGCTGGCGCGCGGAGAAGCTGGGCCTCGTCACGGCGCTCGCCATCGATCCGCAGGGGTCGTTCGTCGCAATCGCCACCGACACCGCACTCGTGCTACTCGACCTCGCCGACGGGCACGAAATCCGCCGTTACGGGAAGTTCAACTCGCCGCTCTCGGCGGTCGCGGTCAGCCCGAACGGGAAGTGGATCGCGGCTGGTAATGACTCGGGCACGGTTCGCGTGTGGCTCGTGGGCGAGGAGAAGGCGCGCTTCACGCTGACGGGTCACGAGGGCGGCATCCGCAGCATCGCGATCAAGGACGGCGGGCGCTGGGTGCTGACCGGCGGCGCGGACCGCACGTTGCGGTTGTGGGATACGTCGGCCGCGAAGCAGGAGCTACCGGTCTTCCGCAAGCACACCGCGAGCGTGACGGGCGCCGCGTTCCTCGACAACGGCACGCAAACCGTTTCCGGCGACCGCAACCTGACGGTGCTCCCGTGGAAGATCGATACGTTTCTGGGGGCGCCGGCACCGAAGGTGGAACCGCCGAAGGTGCCGGAGAAGATTCCGTATGCGAAGCCGTAGAGGCGAACCCGGAGCGTAAGCGACGGGTGGTCTTCGGCCTGACACGCTCCACCCCGTCGCTTACGATCCGGGTTCGCCTAAAACCTCTTTCGCCCTCACTCTTCCCAACTCCGTGAGCTTCAGCACCTCGCCGGCGCGCACCACCAGCCCGTTGCGCTCCGCTCGCGATACCACACTCTCTACCTGTTTCGGCTTCCACGACAAATGTTCGTGCAGACCGCCGTAGCGTGACTCTTCCGCCTCCTCCGGCGTGCCCTCGTGCTGCATCAGGTGAACCGCGAGCATCAATTCGTGGAACGTGCGCTTCTGCCGGACCTGCTGAAGTGCTTGCGAAATCAGCCCGCGACCGGGCGCGACGAGGAACACCACCGCGAACACCAGCCCCAGCGCCGCGGCGACCGCGCCGGCGGTCGTGGTGTTCAGCAGGTCGGCGGCGAACGTCCCCGCGAACGCCGCCACCACCCCGAACGCCGCGGCGAGCGCCAGCATCACCGCGAGCCGGTCGGTGAGCAGGAACGCCGCCGCGGCGGGCACCACGAAGAACCCGACTACCAGCACCGGGCCGACTGCGTCGAACGCCGCGACGGCGGTCATCGATACGACCGCCATCAGCCCGTAGTGGACGACCGCGGGTCGGAACCCGAGCGAGGCCGCCAGCCCCGGGTCGAACGTGGACAGTTTCAGTTCCTTGAAGAAGAGTGAGACAATCAGCACGTTCAGCACCAGCACCGCGGCCATCACCTGAACGGGGGCGATCGCGGCGCCGAACGCCTCCCACCGCGGCTGATCGGCCGATTCCGGCTGCCCGAGCAGCACCTGATCGACGTCGAGGTGAACGTTCTTCACGCTCACGCTGACCATCAGCACGCCGGCGGCGAACAGGGCCGCGAACACCAGTCCCAGCGCCGCATCGGCCTTCACGCGCCCGCTCTTTTCGAGCGATTCGACCAGGACCACCGCGAGCAACCCCGCGAGCGCGGCCCCGACCATGAGCCACGGCGAATCGAGGTCGCGGACGACGAAGTAGGCGAGGACGATGCCGAACAGGAGGACGTGACCGATGGCGTCGGAGGTCATCGCGGCCCGGCGCAGGACCAGGAACGCGCCCGGCAGCGCGCACGCGCACGCGACGACCGAGAGCACCAGCGCCAGTGTGACGGTCGAGTTCATGGGTGTCTGGTTTTGTGGCACAGGCTCGAAAGCCTGTGCCACAAGCAGAAAACCAAACCGGGAGCCTACACCGGATTCGTGTATGGGATCACGTGCGCGCCGGCGGCAGCGCTTGCGGGAGCCGCGGACTGCCGTCGGCGACCGGGCGCACGTCGGCCCGCCACCGCTTCACCGCGCCGTCGCGGCTCACCGTCACCAGCATGGTGCCGTCGGGGCTGAACGACACGTCCAGCACGCGGTCCGCGTGCCCGGTGAGCGACAGCCGCTCCTGCCCGGCGACCGGGTCCCAGAGGATCACCGCCCGGTCGTCACCCCCGGAGGCCAGCGTCCGGCCGTCCGGGCTGAACGCCAGCGCGTGAACCGACCCCGTATGAGCTTTCAGATCGCGAACGAACGACAGCCGGCCGTCCTTATCAACGGTCCACAGTTTGATGAGGCCGCTGGCGTCGCCGGTGGCGAGTTGCCCGCCGGGCTTATCGAACGCGACCGCCTCGACGCTCACCGGGGCGCTGGTCGGGGTCGCGTGCGCCTGCGGCACGGTTGCCAGCACCTGGCCCTTCAGCGTCACCACGCGCACGCCCGAATCGACCGCCACGACGAGCCATTCGAACTTCGGATGGAACGCCAGCTCGCGCACGCCCTCGGCGATCAGAACCGGCGTTCCGGTGTTCAGAAAGACCGGCCCGTCCCCGACCGGGATCGTGCGCAGGTCGTAGACGTGTACGCCGGTCGCGTCGGCGGTGGCGATCCAGCGGCCGGTCGGGTCGATCGTCACCGCGCGGACCGGGGCCGGCGTCTTCACGAGCGCCGGTCGGGTGAACGCCCCTCGCGGGGGCACGCCGGGCGGCGGTTTCGGCCCCACCGGGAACGGCTGCCACACGTGCAACCCGGAGGGCGTGGCGAGGACGAATGTGCGCCCGTCGGCCGAAACCGCCGCCGCGCGGGCGTCGCGCAGGAACCCGGAGAGGTTGTACTGGAGTTGTGTGAGCGCGAGCGGGCCGGGCGGGCCGGGCGGCACCTTGCTCCCCGGCGGGACGTAGTCGGCCGCCATGATCTTCACCCGGTGCGCGTCGTCGGCGACGAGGAACGCCGTCCCCGCGCCGCCCACGCCCGCCGCCGTGACCGCCTGTGGGAGCGTCTGCCCGGGCATCCTCAGCGCCTGCTCGCGCGAGAACTTCAGCAGGTCTTCCGGTTCGTGCGTGCGCGTGCTCGTCTGCCACACCATCGCGGCGGCGTCCATCCCGACCGAGACGACCGTCCGGCGGTCCGGGGCGAACGCCAGGGCCATCACCGACTGCGTGTGCCCGGCCAACAGGCCGCGCTCGCGCCCGTCGTCGGAGTCCCACAGCCGCACCGTTGTGTCGAACCCGGCGCTGGCGAGCAGATAGCCGTCGTCGCTGAACGCCAGCGCGTAGATCGACTTCGTGTGCCCGAACAGCCGGCGGTCGCGCCAGGTCTGCGTGTTGAACAGTCGGATCGTCGGGGTCTGGCCGTTATGAACCGTGGCGATCGTCTGCCCATCGGGCGCAACGGCGACCGCGCGGACCGTGTCGGCGTGCCCGGTCAGGGTGCGGATCAGTTTGGCCCCGTCGCCGGTCCACACCTTCACCGACCGGTCGGCCCCGCCCGAGGCGAGAATCTTGCCGTTCTGTGCGAACGCGAGTGCGTGGACCCCGCCGGGGTGGGCCGAGATCGCCTCGCGGGCCGGGCGCACCGGGCGCGCATCGGGCGCTCGCGCGGCGCGCTTGAGCGAAGCCGCCACCGCGCCCGGCCCGCCCAGCGCGGCGGTATCGGGGAGCGGAACCCGCCACGCGGTCAGATCCCACCACCGGATCAGCCCGTCGCGGTCGTTCGGGCCGTCGCGCCCGCCGCTGACCAGTGCGTGCCCGTCCGGGCTGAAGGCGACACACAGCGCCCCGCCCGAATGCGCATCCAGGGTAATCGCCGGCGGGATCGTCGCGACGTTCAAGAACTTGTCCGCCAACGGCAAGAGCCACGGAGTCAGCTTCATCGTCTCGCGCGCGGTCTCCAGCACCTTGACCGGCAACTCCCATAGTCGAACGGTGCCGTCGGCCCCGGCGGAAGCGATCACGCTGCCGTCGGGGCTGAACGCCAGCCCGTTCACCGCGCCGGTGTGCCCGCTCAGCACCAGCCATGTGCGCCCGGTGCGCGGATCCCACAGGCGGATCTGCCCGGCGTCGCCGGCGGTGGCGACGAACATCGCCCCGGGCGCGTAGGCCACCGCGCGGAGCGGGTCGGTCGGCGGGTGTTCGAGGTACGCGCGGTCGTCGCGCTGGCACAGCCGGCGCAGGTAGTGCCAGGTGAAGTCGCGCAGCTCCTTGGGGCACCGGGTCTCGTCTTCGAGGAGCGCCGCGGCGCGGAGCGGGTCGCGGTCGCACAGGATCGCCACCTGCGCCAGTTGGAGCGCGTAGGCCGCGCGCCGGGTGCGGTCCGCCTCGCGCTTCAGGTCCGCGGCGCGCTCGTCGGCCTCGGCCCGGCGCTTGTCGTTCTCCTGCGCCAGGGTTTCGGCCCGGGTCTTCTCGATCTCGGCCCGGTCGCGCTCCTGTTCGGCCACCCGCTTCTCGTGTTCGCGGTCGAGCACCGCGGCGTGAACGCGAGCGTAGGCCACCGAGAGCACCGTCACCAGCGCGACGGTCGCGGTCACGGTCATCGTCAGCAGCACGGTCAAAGCCGGGTGCCGGCGTGCCCATTTCACCCCGCGCCCCCACGCGGAGAGCGGCCTGGCCCGGATCGGTTCGCCGTCCAGGAATCGGCGCAGGTCGTCGGCCAGCGCCACGGCGTCCGCGTACCGCTTGTTGGCCGATTTCGACAGGCACTTCAGGCAGATCGTTTCGAGGTCGCGCGGGACGAGCGGGCTGAGCCGCTTGGGCGGCACCGGGTCGTCGTGCATCACCTGGAGAACGGTATCGAGCGCGGTTTCGCCCCGGAACGGCGGCCGGCCGGTGAGCAGTTCGTACAGGATGGCGCCCAGTGCGTACACGTCCGTCGGCGGGCCGATGTCGTGCGTCTTGCCGCTGGCCTGTTCGGGCGCGATGTAGCTGGGCGTACCCATCACCGCCCCGGTGCGGGTGCCGCCCCCGCCGTCGAGCGTCTCGTCGAGCCGCTTCGCGAGGCCGAAGTCGGTGACTT
Organism: uncultured Frigoriglobus sp.; assembly: GCA_964495365.1. Taxonomy (GTDB): domain Bacteria; phylum Planctomycetota; class Planctomycetia; order Gemmatales; family Gemmataceae; genus Gemmata. Next base: position 11,518 of record CAZBXY010000210.1, read on the forward strand.
TGGGTGCAGAGGCGAACGGCCGGTGTGAGCCGGCCGGTGAGGCGCCGGCGAACCCACCGGCCGGCTCACACCGGCCGTTCGCCAAGAGGATGTTTCCCGGCTTCAGGTCGCGGTGGACGATGCCGGCGTCGTGAGCGAACTGCATCGTGCGGGCGAGGGTCTCGATCAGCTCCGCGGCGCGGGCCGGCGCCCACGGCTCGCCGCTGAGGCGCTGCGCGAGGCTGCCGCCGTCCACGAACTCCAGCGCCAGGTACGGGTGCCCGTTCGCCTCGCCGATGTCGAAGATCTGGACGATGTTCGGGTTCTGAAGGGCCGCGACCGCTTCCGCCTCGCGCCGGAACCGCTCGCGCTCGGTCGGGCCGGCGTGCGCCCCGGAGAGGATCATCTTCAGCGCGACGGTGCGGTTGAGGCTGAGCTGGCGCGCCTTGTAGACGACGCCCATCCCGCCGCGGCCGACCTCGTGGACGATCTCATAGCCCGGCACCAGCGGCGGGGCGAAATCGACCGTCTCGGAACCGGTGGGGCCGAACGGGACGACGCTGCTCGGCTCGCGCGCGATGGTGCCGTCGCCGGACGACTCCGGGAGCCTGACGACCAGCGACGAGAACGACGGGTCCGGGGTGTCGGTGTCTTTCAGGGGGGCGAAATCGAGTGTGAGGGCGTGATCGGGCGGAGGGGCGGGGTCGGGCGGGGTCGCGGCGACGGCAACAACTGTGACCGCTTCGACCTGGACTTCGACTTCGGACTCGGTCTTGATCACGACGAACGTGGTACTCCCGCACGCGGGACACGCCGTCACCGCGGACCCGTTGGGCGGGTTCCAGGTGTGGCCGAGCGTGCAGCGAAAATCACCGGCCATGCCGGAACCTCGGAGATCAGGTTCGTCCTTGTGATTATCCCCGCGGGCGACACCAAATCAAGCCACCGCTTCTTCAGAGTAGTAGGCACACTCCGTGTGCCGTTCTGAAAACCACGGCACACGGAGTGTGCCTACTACTTTGCGGCGCGCAGCGCCCCAATATGATTGTTCCCGCGCGGCCCTTTCCATTCGGTGAAAAATCCCTGAGTTCAGAAATAAATGCCCGCCACGAGGCGCTTTTGTTTCAGATTCCCCTCATCTGTGCCCGGTGCCAAACATCAAATCCCAAACACGAAACACCAAAAAGTTGGGCTGGTGTCGCTGACGATAATGGCATAAAGGGAGCAACCCGGAGAATCTGGGCTTCGCCGGAAAGGACTTCGCCATGCCCCGGCACGCACTACCAAACGCTCACCCCACCGCTCTCATCTCCGATGAAGCACAGCTCCCGGCCGACGTTATCGTCGGGCCGTTCGCGGTCATCGAAGGACCGGTGACGGTCGGTCCGGGATGCCGGATTCACTCGCACGCCCGTCTGATCGGCCCGCTCACGCTCGGCGCAAACAACGAAGTGGGAACGGGTTCGGTCATCGGCGGCGCCCCCCAACACCTCGGTTACAAGGGCGAGTTGACGAACGTCGAAATCGGCGACGGGAACGTGTTCCGCGAACACGTCACCGTTCATCGCGGGATGCCCGCGTCGGCCAGCCCTGGTACCGGTGTTACGCGGATCGGTGACCGCGGGTTCTTCATGGCCGGGAGCCACATCGCCCACGACTGCGTCGTCGGCAACGACGTGATCTTCGCCAACTGCGCGCTGATCGGCGGGCACGTCACCGTCGGCGACCGGGCGTTCATCAGCGGCAACTCCGCGGTGCATCAGTTTTGCCGCGTGGGGCGGCTCGCGTTCCTCAGCGGCGCGTCGGCGTCGAGCAAGGACATCCCGCCGTTCTTCGTGATGCAAGATGTGAACTACGTTCGCGGGCTGAACCTGGTGGGGATGAAGCGCGCCGGGGTGCCGCCGGCGGAGCGGGTCGCGGTGCGCAAGGCGTACCGCATCATTTACTTGACGCGCCCGGCGCTGCCGCTCAACATCGCGCTGGCGAAGATCGACGCGGAGTTGGGCACATTCCCGGCGGTGCGAGAACTGGTGGATTTCATCCGCACATCGAAGCGCGGCATCTGCGGCGCACACCGGCTCGTCGCCGGCAGCGACGACGAGGCGGCCGAGGCGGCGTGATCCACTTTTTTCGCGCACGCGCACGGCCCGGTTGCGACATGATAAGGGTATGCGAACCGTCGCCGCCCTCTGTCGCGAACTGAACACCGACTCCCGCTCCGACGGCGAGTTGCTCTCCGCGTTCCTTGCCGGTTCGGCCGAAGCCGCGTTCGGCGAACTGATCCGCCGGCACGGGCCGCTCGTGTGGGGCACGTGCCGTCGGCTCCTCCCCGACCCATCCGACGCCGAAGACGCATTTCAGGCGGCGTTCCTCGTACTCGTTCGCCGGGCGCGATCGCTGACGCGAAATCCGTGTGTCGGGCCGTGGTTGCATCGCGTCGCGGTGTGGACCGCGCGGAACGTGCGGCGCAAGAACGCCCGCCGGCTCGCGCGGCAAACCGCCCTTCCCGACCACGTTCCCGACACGCCAGCGGGCGATCCCGATCTGAAGGTCGATTTAGACGACGCGCTGCTGGCGTTGCCGGCGCGCTACCGCGATCCGATCGTGTTGTGTCACCTGCTCGGATTCACGCGGCGCGAAGCGGCCGAGCGTCTGGGGTGCCCGGAGGGCACGCTCTCCGGGTGGCTCAACCGCGGACTGGCGAAGCTGCGTGTTCGGCTCCGCGGACTGGACCCGGCGAAGGTGCTTTCCGTTCCGGCCGTCGGTGTGCCCGCGGCGCTGGGCGCGTCCACGGCCCGCGCCGCGGTTGCTGTGACTGCGGCGAGCGTTCCGCCAACTGTTTCCGTTCTTGTCGAAGGGGTATTGCACATGTTCTGGGTGAAGAAAGCCACCGCGGCGACGTTCGCGATGTGCGCGGTGTTCGTGATGGGCGTCGGCGTCGGTCTGGGCACGCGCATGGAACAAACCGGCGCGGTGGCCCAGGACAAGAAGTCGAGCGACCCGAAGACGAAAACCGAGGGACCAAGCCCGGCCGACATCGACAAGGAAATCGCC
>CAZBXY010000211.1:0-14453 GCA_964495365.1 uncultured Frigoriglobus sp.
GGCCAAGGGCAAGCCATCGCCAAGAACGCATCGAGCGACGTGCGCGTTCTGGTGGTCGGCAACCCGTGTAACACGAACTGCCTCATCGCGCAGCGCAACGGGCGCGAAGTCCCGGCCGACCGCTGGCACGCGATGACCCGCCTCGACCACAACCGCGCCGTCAGCGCGCTCGCGGCGAAGGCCGGCGTCGGCAACGAAGCGGTAACGTGCGTGACCATCTGGGGCAACCACTCGAACACGCAGTACCCGGACTTCACCAACGCGAAGATCGGCGGCAAGCCCGCCACGAGCGTGATTACCGATCGCGGGTGGCTCGAAAACACGTTCGTGCCGAACACGCAGGAGCGCGGCAAGTTCATCATCGACACGACGAAGGTGTCGTCGTCGTTCTCCGCGGCCAACGGCGCGATCGACCACATCAAGAGCCTCGTTCGCGGGACGCCGGCGGGCGACTGGACCAGCGCCGCGATCGTCTCGAAGGGCGAATACGGCGTCCCGGCGGAGCTGGTGTTCGGCTACCCCTGCACCTCCGCCGGCGACGGCAACTGGAAGGTGGTCGAGGGGCTGAAGCTCGACGCCTTCGGGCAGGAGAAATTCAAGAAGAGCCTGGACGAATTACTTCAGGAGCAAGAGGTGGTGAAGGACTTGCTGCCGAACTGATTCAGAACCTAACCCCCAACCCCCTTCCCTAAAAAGGAAGGGGGAGCCAGAGAGGTCAACGACACAACGTCTACGTCGCTCGCGCAAATGAGCCCTCTTACTCCCCCTTCCTTTTAGGGAAGGGGGTTGGGGGGTTAGGTTCTTCTCTTCATGCAACTCCTCCTCGTCCACGGTCTGGGGCGCACGCCGCTGTCGCTGTTCGGCCTGGCGTCCGCGCTGCGGCGCGACGGGCACCGCACACGGTTCTTCGGCTACCTCCCGACACTCGAATCGGTCCCGCGCATCCTCCGCCGGCTCACGTCCGTCCTGCGCGAACTCGCCCGCCGCAACAGGCCCGTCGGCCTCGTCGGGCACTCGCTCGGCGGGCTGTTCCTGCGGATGGCCCTCCCCGGCGTGCCAAACCTCCGCGTGCATCATCTGGTCACGCTCGGAACGCCCCATTCACTCCCGCGAGCGGCCCGGCTCGCGTGGAAGTGGCTCCCGCCGTTCCGGCTGTTCGCCCGCGACTGCCTCCGGCTCCTGACCTCCCCGGACGCCTACGCGAAGTTGCCGCCGATCACGGTGCCGTTTACGTCGATCGCCGGAACCAGTGGCCCGCGCGGCCGATTCGGCCCGTTCGGCGCCGAACCGAACGACGGGCTGGTATCGGTGAGCGAGGCGCGTGTCGGGAGCGTCGAACCGGAGCTGTTCCCGGCGCTGCACAGTTTCATCATGGACGCGATTGCCGTTCGTGCCCGGATCTCGGCTATCATGTCTGAAGGCCGCGTCGGTTCCCTCACACCTGCGAGTCACTAGCCATGCCATCCACCGCGAAAAACGTCCTCGGCGGACCGCTCCAGACGTGTTCCACCAAGCCGCTCACCGGGTTCTACCGCGACGGCTGCTGCAACACCGGCCCCGAAGACGAGGGGCTGCACACGATCTGCTGTCAGGTGACCGCCGAGTTCCTCGCGCACCAGCAGTTCGTCGGCAACGACCTCAGCACGCCGTTCCCGATGTACGGATTCCCCGGCCTCAAGCCGGGCGACCGGTGGTGCGTGTGCATCACGCGGTGGAAGCAGTCGCTGGAGGCCGGGTTCGCCTGCCCGGTGATCCTCGAAGCGACCCACATGCACGCGCTCGAATACGTCGATCTGGAAGACTTGCAGCGGCACGCGGTTAGCATGAAGGAAGAAGCGTGAGAAGATAGAGGACGGGAGACAGGAGGCAGGGGACAGAGGACAGGAATCGGGGAACAGGAAGTGAGACAACGGACTTTGCTTTCTGTCTCCTGTGGCTCTGTCCTCTGATCTCTGTCTCCTGTTCCCTGATTCCTGTTTACGAGGTTCCCCATGAGACTCGACGACGCCCCGGAAAGCGAGAACGTTCAAGACCGGCGCGGAATGGGCGGCAAACTCGCCCTCGGCGGCGGAGCGGGCGGCATCCTGCTTGTCGTCCTCGCGCTGATATTCGGGGTCGATCCGAATAAGTTGGCCGGACCGCGCGGGGGCGGCGACCCCGGACAGCAAAAGGGCGAACCGCCGAAAGACGGCTACGACCGGTTCGCCCGCAAGGTTCTCGGGATGACCGAAGAAGTGTGGGCCGAGCAGTTCAGGCAGAACAAGCTCGGCACCTACAAGAAACCGGAGATGGTGCTGTTCTCCCAGGGCGTCAAAACCAACGGGTGCGGGTCGGCCCCGTCGGCGGTCGGCCCGTTCTACTGCCCGGCCGATCACACGGTCTACCTCGACCCGACGTTCTTCACCGAACTGGAAGAGAAGCTCGGCGGATCGAAGGCCGAGTTCTCGCAGGCGTACGTGATCGGCCACGAGGTCGGGCACCACGTCCAGAACCTGCTCGGGTTCTCCGCCCGCACCGACGAGAAGCGCAAGACCGCGAAGGAGAACGAGTACTCGATCCGGCTCGAACTCCAGGCCGACTGCTTCGCCGGCGTGTGGGCGCACCACGCCGACAAGAAGTACAAGATCCTGGAAAAGGGCGATGTGGAGGCGGCGCTCAAGACGGCGCGGTCGATCGGGGACAACCGGATTCAGGAGAAGATGCGCGGGCGGAGCCACCCGGAGAGTTTCAACCACGGCACCGACCGCCAGCGGTTCGCCGCGTTCTCTGACGGGCTGCGCACCGGCGACGCGAGCAAGGCCAAGATGAGCCTGTACTTCGACGAGGGCGCGACGCCGTTCAACGGCCGCACCGGGGAGTTGCAGAACAGCAAGCTGTTCGGGAACTGAACGGGCGAGTTCTGTTTTCAGCCGCGGAGGGGCGACCGATGTTAGCCCAGGGTGAAGCCGCAAAGCGGCGCAACCCTGGGAACCCGAGCAGAAGAACCCCAAACCCCGGAGGGGCGGCAGAACCTTCGCGAGACGGTCTGTCGCCCCTCCGGGGCTTCATTCCATTTCGCCTACGTTTCCCAGGGTTTGCTCGCGTTGCTCGCTGCACCCTGGGCTAACATCGGCCGCCGCTCCGCGGCTGAAAACAGAACACGGCCGGAGCTTTCGCCCTGGCCGTGTCGAGTTGTGACCCGTCACACTCAGCTCACCAGATCCTTGATCCAGTACTCCTTGAGCTTGGCGTCGGTGCTGTCCTCGCCGATCTTCGAGCGGTCGCCGGCGACGTAGTACGGGCGGCCCAGGTTGTCGCGGACGCTGGCGTTGGTTTCCGGAGTCGGGTCGATCCCCAGCCCGCGGTACAGGGTGCCGTAGAGGTCGTGAACGCCGACCCGGTTCTTGGTCGCCTGGGTGCCGTCCTTGTCGGTCTCGCCGTAGGCGATCCCGCCCTTGATGTTGCCGCCGCCGACCACCACGCTCCACGCGGCCGGGTAGTGGTCGCGACCTGCGTTCTGGTTGATCCGCGGGGTGCGCCCGAAGTCGCCCATCCACACGATCACGGTGTCCTTCAACTTGCCGCGCTGAGCCAGGTCCTTCACCAGCGTGCCCATGCCCTTGTCAAGCGTTGGGAGCCGCTGGTTGGCCAGTTGCGGGAAGATGTTGTTGTGCATGTCCCAGCCGCCGAGGGTGACCTCGACGCACGCGACGCCGGCCTCGACCAACTTGCGGGCCAGCAGGCACCCGCGGCCGAACCCGTTGGCGCCCGGCCCCTCGGCCCCGTACTCGGCCTTCAGCTTCGGGTCGATCTTCGTCTTGCCGTCCACCTCGGTGTCGAGGTTGAACACTTCCTTGCGGCTGGAAACCACGAGGCCCAGGGCCTTCTCGTACACTTCCTTGTGCGCCTGGGCGGCGTCCATCACGGCCTTCCGGTCGGCCCCGGACTGGACCAGCCCGCCCTCCAGCGCGTTGAAGATCGCGGCGCGGCGGAGCATCTGCTGCTGGTTCACGTCGTTGGGCGGGGAGACGTTTTCCGGCGGCGAGCCGGGGTTCTGCACGAGGAACGGCGAGAACTTCATGCCCAGGAACCCACCGCCGACCGCGTTCTGCGTCAGCGGGTTGGTGCCAACCGTGTTGCCCAGTGAGATGAATGCCGGGATGTCCGCGTTCTTGGCCGCTTCGGGGTCGATCGACTGGTAGAAGCTCAGGACCGAGCCGAGCGCGGGGTATTCGAGGATCGGGCTGGGCTTGTTGCCGGTGTTCATCCGGTAGGTGCCGCGGGCGTGGTCGCCCTCGCCGCTACTGAGCGAGCGGATGATTGAGAGGTTCTTGAACTGCGAGGCGACGATCGGCAGGTGTTCGGTGATCGAGATCCCGCTGGCCGCGGTGGGTTTGGGCTTGTGTTCGCCGCCGTTGGGGCTGTCCGGCTTCATGTCCCACAGGTCGATCGTGGTGGGGCCGCCGCCCATCCACAGGATGATGAGGCTCTTGCCCTTTTTCTTCATGTCCGCGGCCTTCGCGCGGATGTTGGTCATGAAGTTCAGGCCGGGAACGGTGACCGCGGCACCGGCCGCCGCGTGCTTCAGGAAGTGCCGACGGTCGGTGATCCCGAACATGTTTTCGGTCTCCAGATTCAAAGGGCCGGTACTTCGTTCAGTTCGTTCAAACGAAACGAAGAGGGCGGCGGGGTGTGAGGACGAGTTTATCTCGAAAGTCCGGCTCGTGCAAGCGGTTAAGGCGGGAGTGGCCGGGTGGCGAGCCGGTTCTAACCTTCTGACGCGGCCCCGCGGCCGGAGTTCCCGAACCGCCCGGAAAATGTTCGTTTCGGGGTCCCAAGTTGCTCGCGCCGTCACGAACACCGAACCTGAATCCCGCCCGTGGCCTCCATCAGACTTGCTGCCGGCCTGTAACTTGCGGTTTTGGTCGCGGTATCCTTCCTGTCGCCAGTCTCGGAGGAACGTGATGTCGTTGCCGGAAGGCCCCGGTTCACCCGCCCAACCCGCACGGATTACGCGGGCCGAATGGGGTCTGATCCTCGTTCTCGTCGCGATCCAGTTCACGCACATGGTCGATTTCGTCATCATCATGCCCCTCGGCGGGCGGCTGATGGCGGAACTCTCGATCAACCCGACCCAGTTCGCCCACATCGTTTCCGCCTACGCCTGGGCCGCGGGCGTTGCGAGCCTGTGCGCGGGCTTCGTGATGGACCGGTTCGACCGCAAGTCCGTCCTGCTCACCATGTACGGCGGATTCGCTCTCAGCACCCTATTCTGCGGCCTGGCAACGACTTACGAATGGCTTTTGGTCTCGCGTACACTCGCCGGGGCGTTCGGCGGAACGGCCGCGGTGGCGCTGATGTCGGTCATCGGCGACGTGTTCCCACCGGAAAAGCGCGGGCGGGCGACCGGGGCGGTCATTTCGGCCTTCGCGGTGGCCTCGATCGCCGGATTACCGGCCGGGTTGATGCTCGCGGAGTGGTTCGGGCGGGGCGCGCCGTTCGTCGCACTCGCAGGGCTGAGCGCGCTCGTGTGGTTGCTCGCGTGGGTGAAACTGCCGCCGGTTTGCGGGCACCTCACCACCGAACGCCCGAACCGCTGGGCGGAACTCGCCGAAGTGGTGCGGCACCCGAACCACCTCGGGGCGTTCGCCTTCTCGTTTTTCCTGGTGCTGGGCACGTTCACGGTCGCGTCGTTCATCGGCCCGTACCTGACCGCGACGAACGGCTGGACCGAGGCGCAACTGTCGCAGATTTACTTCGTGGCCGGCATTTGCACGCTCGTCGGAATGACCGTGGTGGGCCGACTCGCCGATCGGCTCCCGCGCCTGCCGCTGTTTCGCGTGCTGGGCTTTGCGGCGCTGGTAATGGCGGTTGTCGTCACGAACCTGCCGGCGGGGCCGCTGTGGGTTGCGGTGATTGTGATGAGCGCGTTCATGGTGTTCGCGGCCGGGCGGATGGTGCCGATTCAGGCGATGCTCTTGGGCGTTCCGCCCCCGAAGAATCGCGGCGCGTTCATGAGCCTCAACACCGCCGTTCAGCACGCCTCGACGGGCCTGGCCCCGCTCATCGCCGGCGCGCTCGTGACGCAGACGGCGGACGGCCGGCTCACAGGTTACCCGCTGGTGGGCTGGGTCGCGGCGGGAACCGCGGCGATCTCGCTGTTGCTGGCGGGGCTGTTGAAGCCCTCGCCGGCGGACGTGTCGCCGCTCGATGCGCCGGAACCGGAGCCGGAAGTGGAAGTGGTGGAAGTGGTTGGGTAAGGCGAACGGCCGGTGTCAGCCGGCCGGTGGAACGTCTGCGCGTCGTGTGGCGCCTCCGCCCCACCGGCCGGCTCACACCGGCCGTTCGCCTGGGCTTACGACGCGCCCGCCCTCAAGCGCGTCAGCACCTCGGCAAAATCTTCCGGCGGCGCGGCCTCCCAGCTCACCTCCTCGCCGCTCTCCGGGTGCGCGAACCCCAGTTTCGCCGCGTGGAGCATCGGGCGCTTCGCCCCGCTGCCGTCGGGGTGCGGCTTGCCGTCTGGTGGCCTGTCGTAAACGGTTTCGCCACACAGCGGGGCGCCCGCTTCGCCGAGGTGAATGCGCACCTGGTGCGTGCGCCCCGTTTCGAGCCGGCACTCGACCAGCGCGAACGAGCCGAGCGGTTCTAGCACGGAAACATGGGTAACCGCACGTTTCCCGTCCTCCGCGACCAGATCGGTCGTACTCCCGCGGCGCCCGTCGCCGCGATCGCGCACCAGAACCGACTCGATCCGCCGGGCCGCCGGCGTGCCGCGCGTCAGCGCGAGATACCGGCGCTCGGTGGTGTGCTTGCGAAACTGCTTCGTGAGGCTGTCGGCCGCGGCGCGCGTGCGGGCGAACACGACCAGCCCGGAGGTGTCGCGGTCGAGTCGGTGAACCGCGATTACAGGACGGTCGGGCGCCCCGAGCGCGGCCGGGAGCATCCCCGCGAGCGTTTTCGTGAGGAACCGCTGCCCGCGCGTGCCGAACTCCGCGACTTCTTCCTCGTTGCGCATCGTCGTCAAGCCGACCGGCTTGTTCACAACGACGATCGCATCGTCCTGGTAGATGATGCTGTCCGGCGGAAGCAGAAGCGTGGCCGCTTCTTTCGGTACGGAGGGTTTCCGCGGTTTCGGCTTGGCCGCGTCCGGCTTCTTCAGCGGTACCGGTTTCTTCGTTTTGGAAGGCAGATCGACCTTCTTGATTTCCACCGTGCCCGCGGCGAGTTCGACCCGCTTACCGAGTTTGAGCCGGCGCGCGACATCGGTTTCCACCTGCCCGCTGACCTTGACGTGCTTGTTCTCGACGAGCCGCTTGGCCTGCGCCCAACTGAGGCCGAAGCGCGCTTTGAGTACCGCGGCGAGCGTCTGCCCGGCGGCGCGGCGGTCCACAACGAACTGAAGCGGCGGCACGGGAAGCTCTCGTGGGTGAACGACCGCGGTATTGTACGCGCTCACCGACCCGACGCGCCGCCCATCACCAGAGCGGCTACCGCCAACACGCCCAGCCCGAGGCCGATCACCAGCGGCGGGAGGAATACCCCGGTCGCCACCGCCCCCCAGGACAGCGGCAGCCGCGGGAAGTGGAACTCCGGCCGCTTGCCGAAGAACCACCCGACCCGCCCGGCCAGGTTCCGGAACTCCATCCGGACCGTCCGGAACCCGCACACCCGGAAGTCGGCCCGGTACACCACCCCGTCGTGCAACTCTTCGACCGCGTTCGCGTGTTCGGCGTGCAATGCCGCCAGCGCCCGGGCGGCCTGCTCCAACTGTTTCGACGCCGGGGACGACGGCACGGCCACCTTCGCGGCCACCCGCAACAACCGCCGGTCCTCCTTGATCGGCAGGTGCAGGAACGTCGCCTCCTCCGCGTCCTCGACGAGTTCGGCCAGCATCATGTCCGGTTCGGTGACGGTCGCCCGGAGCCACTGCCACTGCGTGTTCAGCACCTGCTGGCACAGCAGCCGCCCGCTCCCGCCGCACGTCGGGCACGTGACCCACCGCTCCTTGGTGACGTACACCGTCCGCGACTGCGAGCGTCCTTCGTTATCGGTGTAGTACTCGGTCTGGCTCTCCTGGTATGTCTCCCGCACCTGCCCGCTCCCGCCGCACGGGCCGCAGGTGATGACGACGTCCCACTCGCTGCCCAGCAGCAGCGGGTCGATCCAGTTCGTGTACCCGGTGGGCGGGCGGACCGGGAACAGCGTCTCGTTCCACGCCGGCACCTGCGGGTACCGGAACGCCTGATACGTCCCCACCCCGCCGGCGAGCGTGACGTACCGGCGGATCGTGAGGAACCGCAACTGCGCCATCACGCAGTCGCGCGTGCTGACGTCCGCCACGTCCAGGAAGCGGGCGAAGTGGCGGATCACGAGCGGCCCCTTCTCTTCAACGTTCTGGCACCCGCGGGCGAGCCGGGCGGCCACAGCGCTGGGCAGCAGCGGTGGCTGCCGGAAACCCGGCTCGGTCGGCAACCGGACCAGGATCGGAACCTGCTCGCGGATGTCCTCGGTGATCGGGTCGAGGGTCCGCTTCATCCGGGCGTAGGCGCGGGCCACGCGGAGGTCGGCCACGGCCCGCGCCCCGACCGCCCCGATCACCGCCGCGACCGCCATCAGGAACTGCGGCCCGGTCGCGCCCAGGAGCAGAACTCCGAGGCACACCGCGAAGCCCAGCCCGCCCGCGACCAACAGGGAGGGCCGGAACGGCACGAACGTGTAGTCGCGGTTGTCGGTCAGGAGCATCAGCAGCAGCGCCGCGGCCGGGTAAGCCAGCAGCAGCCCGACGGCGGCGAGGACGGGCGACGGGTCGAGGAGCGGCGGCTTCGAGCCTTCGGACTTCTGGGCCGCCAGAAGCAGCAGCAGCAGCGCCAGCCCGATCCCGCCGACCGCCAGCCCCCAGCGGATCTTCGCGTCGGCCGTGCGGGCCGGGTCGATGTGGTTGGGGAACCGCTCGCTGCCGAGCCGGAGGAACTCGCCCGGCTCGATCCCGGCGGCCACACTCACCGCCGGCATATCGACCGCCGGCGGGACCGGCTTCTCGCCGTAGACGACCTTCGCGGCGAGCCGCTTGCGGAGCAGGTAACACGGCCCGGCGAGCAACCCGGCGAGGACGACCGTGACGACCAGCGCCGGCGTGCGCTTGTCACCGAACAGGGCGAGCCCCATCAGCACGAATGCCGCAATCGTCGAGACGTTGGCGGCCCACGCCAGGCCGTAGGCCACCCAGATCAGTCCGCGGGCCGGAACGACCTCGTGGAACCGATCCGCGACCAACTCCGACCAGGACGCGCCGTGCGCCAGACGGGTCAGCACATTCAGAAGCAAGGTCGCGGCGAACCCGACCGCACAGACGACGAGGAGTGTGGTGAACATGGGGCGCTTCCAACACAAACGCGGGCCGTGCGATTTCAACCGATGCGAGGCGCGCGCCGGAACGGCCGCCTTCGCGGGCACCGACCGAGGCCGAACGCGGCATTCGCTTGACCGACACATCATCCCCGAATATCGCGGCCGTTGCAATCGGTTACCGACACGGAGCGGTCCGCAACGACCGCGAACACCGAGCATTTTCCCATTAACACGAATTGGTATTGTGTATACTAGAACTTCCGGCTCTGAGGGGGCGGACATGCACTCGTTCACCGTTCGCACGCAGAAGCGCAACGAGTTCGTCGAAATCACCGACGAGGTGCGCGCCGCGGTCCGGGCCAGCGGCCTCCAATCCGGGATCGTCGTCGTGTACTGCCCGCACACGACCGCGGGCGTCACGATCCAGGAGAACGCCGACCCGGACGTGGTGCGCGACATGCTCCTGTGGCTCAACCACCACATCCCGAAGGACGTGCCCGAGTTCCGACACGCCGAGGGCAACAGCGACTCGCACCTCAAGAGCAGCCTGATCGGCACATCCGTCACGATCATCGTGGAGGCCGGCGAACTCGTGCTCGGGACGTGGCAGGGCGTCTACTTCTGCGAGTTCGACGGCCCGCGCACGCGGACGGTCCGGGTGCAAACAATCGGAAGCGCCGGTTAGCGCCGGGCACTTTCGGCCCGTACCGGGGTCGGGGTGCGCTTGACACCCCGCGGCCCGCGCCCGTAGTTTCAACTGCACGAAACCGTTTCCCTCGTCGCCCACAAACGGTCGGTTCGATGCAACTGATTGCTCCCGACATTCTGGCCGAGGCCCGCGGGCTGACCGGCGCCATGACCGGCACGATCTGCGTGCTGGGCTTCGCGCTGTGGCTGTTCGGGTGGCGGTGGCACCGGTTCTGGATCGTCGCGGGGATCACGCTCGCCTCCGGCCTGATCGGGCTGAACGCCGGGCGCACGACCGGCGGCACGCAGGTGATGGCGATCGGCATCCTGCTGGCGGTGTCCGCCGGGCTGATGGCGCTGGAACTGGCGAAGGTGCTGGCGTTCGTCGCCGGCGGGTGCGGGGCGTGGCTCGCGGTGCAGTGGGTGCTGCCCCAGGCACAAGAGTTGTGGGCGGTGTTCCTCAGTGGCGGGCTATTCGGGCTGCTCCTCTACCGACTGTGGACGATGCTCCTGACGAGCCTCCTCGGCGCACTGTTCGCCGGCCACGCCGGGCTTCTCCTGGCCGAACAGATCTGGCCCTTCGACGCGGTCGCGTGGGTGTCGCGGAACGTCCCGGCGCTCAACGGCGTCGTGGTCGGGCTGGTGGTGCTCGGCATTCTGTTGCAAGCGGTGTCTGCCCCGGAAGAGGTGAAGGTTGAGAAAGAGGACGGGGACGAGAAGGACAAGGAGAAGGACGAGGCGGAATTGGAGTTGGAAGCGGTCGTGCCCAAGAAGAAGGCCGAGAAGACGCCGTGGTGGAAGAAGCTGGTCCCGGCGCGCAAGGCGGCGTGACAGAGTAGTCGGCACACTCCGTGTGCCGTTGCTTTGCACAGATGAATAGCGACGACACGCGGAGTGTGCCGACTACCCTGTCAATCCCCGCGGCCGATCCCGTAGTACGCGAAGCCGAGTTCCCGCACGGCCACTTCGCTGACCGCGAACAGGTTCCGCCCGTCGAAGATGACCGGCGATTTGAGCCGCCGCCTCACCTCTACAAAGTCCGGATCGCGGAACTCCGGCCACTCGGTCACCAGAACGAGCGCGTCCGCACCCGTGAGCGCGTCCATCGGGTCGTTGGCGTAGCCGATCGCGTCCTTGTAGATCTTCTCGACGTTCGCCCGGGCCTGCGGGTCGCACGCCCTCACCTTCGCCCCGGCGGCGAGCAGGCCGTCAATGAGCGTCAGCGCGGGGGCCTCGCGGATGTCGTCGGTCTTCGGCTTGAACGCCAGCCCCCACACCGCGAACGTCTTGCCCGCCAGTTTCCCGTCGAAGTGCCGGTGAATCTTCGAGTACAGCACTTCCTTCTGCACGTCGTTGGCCGCATCGACCGCTTCCGCGACGCGAAGCGTCAGCCCCAGCCGCCGCGCCACCGCGATCAGGCCCTTCACATCTTTGGGAAAGCAGTTGTGGCACACCAGCCCGGACGAGGCGATCACCGTTCCGTGTGATGTCTCCAGGCTGTACACCTGCGATTCGCGGCCCGCTTCGACCGTGCGCACCGTCAGGAGCGACACGTTCCCGGTGCGCTGGTGTCCGTGCGGGCGAATGTGCTTCTCGTAACCCGCGAGAGCCGCGTCGATCCGCGCCCGGTGCTTGTCGCCGAATGCGTCGCGCAGGAGCAACAGTTGTTCGTACCCCGACACGCGGAGGATGTACGCGGGCACCTTCGACTTGTTCATCATCCGGCGCCGGATCGAAACCACGACCCCGAGCGACTGGAGCAACAACGCCATGCCGTCGGCGAGGCGCTTGCTCACGGTCGCGTATTCGTACATCAGGTTCTTGCCGTCCTGAACGAACGTGACCGCGCCGTCGCCCGAAAATGCCCCGCGAACCAGTTCTGCCCGCACCGCAGCCGGCGCGGTGAGCGCGAAGCCCGGCAGCGCCTTGTCTTCGGACCGCACGCCGCACCCCAGTACATCACGCAACAGCCACGCGAACACCCGCGACGACACGATCGTGCTGTGCGCGTTCCCGTTGGTCTTCTCCAGGTACTTCAACCCGAATCGGCCCAAAATGCGGTGCAAATCGCTGATGTAGCCGGTCTCCGCGACGTGGAAGCAGAACCCAATGCGCTGCCGGACCGCACCGGCTCGCCCGCGGTCCGCGGAGATGAACCCTTCGGCGAGGTAGTACCCGCACAGCCGCGCGAAGTCCTCATCGATTGGGATCAGCGCGTTGAGCCGCGTGCCCGCGCCCTTCGCGGTGTAGAGTTGCAGTTTCGCCGGCGGCACATCCACCAGCCCGCGTGCCCGCAGCGCGCGGAACAGCGACAGCCGCATCCGGTTGTGATCCCGGATTTCGACCGGGTGTCGGAGCGATTCCGACGGCACGTGCGGCGCGAACCGCGAATACTGCGCGGTGAACGAGTCGTCCGTGGGTGCGACGAGAACGTCTTTCTCCAGGCCGGTTTCGGCGAGTAGTTCGATGAGGTCCAGTTCCGCCGGGCCGACCACTTCGGGCAGGGCGTGGAGCGCCGCGAGTTGTTGTCCCGGTCGAACTTCGGCCGCCGGAACGATCTCGGTGCCTTCGTTGGTCCACACGACAACCGGGTGATCGTCGGTGACACGCAGCCGCCGGCCCATGCTCGTGTGAAGTTCCGTCATCCCGCCATCGTAGGCCCGCCGCGTCAACACCTGGACGTCCGAAACGACGGCCCGGCCCTCGTCCAGGTTCCACGCGAGCACGCGCAGCGGGTCGTCGGCCGGCGGCACAACCGCTTCCGCGTCCTCTTCCGGCGCTCCCGCGGCGACTGCGACCCGCGCCCCGGCCTTCTTCGCCAGTTTCTGGAATAACGCCCCCAGCGACACCGCACGCACGCCGTCGGCTTCGACCACGAAGACGGTCTCGTCGGCCGCGAAGCAGCTTCCCCCGTATCCGGGGCCGGGGGCGAGGAACTGGAACCCGATCCGCTGGTCGTGGCCGATCCCCTGGCGCACCAGGTTCACGTCGGCCCCGGTCGCGTCGCACAGGTCGGCGATCTCGTTGATGAAGCTGATCTTCGTGGCGAGTAGTGCGTTGGCGGCGTACTTCGTCATCTCGGCCGATTCCGGCGACATCTCAACAAACGGCCGGTCCGCGGTGACGTACGGGGCGTACAACTCGCGCAGGGCCGAACCGACCGCCGGACTTCGCACGCCGACCACGACCCGATCGGGCGTCATGAAGTCGTCGATCGCGGCGCCTTCCTTGAGGAACTCCGGGTTACTCGCCACCGCGACGTGCCCGCACCCGGCCGCGGCGAGCCGGTCGGTGACCATCCGGTTCGTCCCGGGCGGCACGGTGCTTTTCAGGATGAGAATCCGCTCGCCCGGTTTGCCGGGCGCGTTGCGGAACAGCGCCGCAATGTCGTCAACGACCTTGTTGACGTACTGCATCCCGACGTGTCCCGACGGCAGTTCGGGTGTGGGCACCGCGACGAAGATGAACCGGGCGTTTTTGGCCGCGGCCGAAAGGTTGGTGGTAAACGATAGCCGGCCGGCGGCGCGGTTCTTCTGAACGAGTTCTTCGAGTCCCGGTTCGTAGATGTGGATGTGGCCGGAGTTGAGTTTCTCGACGATCTCCGGCTTGATGTCCACGCAGGTGACGGTGTTGCCGGTTTCGGCGAGACACGTCCCGGTGACGAGGCCGACGTACCCGGTTCCGACGACAGCAACGTTCACGATGCGAGGCTCCGTGTCCCGTGGGGGCGAATCCCGTGGGGCGAATAGGGGCGGGCGCGGACGACGTATGAGATTTGGTAACGGACCCGCGCGCGGGATTCAAGGGCGGCGGGCCGCGCGGCGAGAGGTGGGGTTGACACCGGCGCGAAAAAGGGTGGTGATTCTGTCGCTCCCCGACCGCGGCCCGGTCCAGATGACCGGGCCGCCCACGTTACCGAGCACCGCGACCCGGTGTCATTTCGCCTTCTTCAACTCCGCTTCGAGCCAGCTAATCACCGCGACGAGCGCGGCGGAGTCTTTGGTGCGGTACAGCTCGTGTTCGGTCGAATCCGCCGGCGGCATGTCCTTGTCGGTGCCGATACGCTTCAGCATCCGGCCGAGAACTTCCGTTTTCCGCTTGCGATCGGCGGTTTTGAGCCACTCGGCGCGGGCGGTGGCGTCGAACGGGTCGAACGCGAGTGGCGGGATCGGGTTGAACGCCGCTTTTCGCGCCCCGGTGACATCGTGGCACGCCAGACACGCGTGCGACGGCAATGCGGGTAGCTCCTCCTCCGGCTTGGCTCGCGGATCGAGCTTCGGGGTGCTGGTGTAGGTGGCGCGGGGCGTTTCCGCCCCGCGCCAGAAGGTTCGTCCCTTCAGTCCGGCCACGAACCGGTCTTTGAAGTCGTCGCGGTCGGGCAGGACACCAGTTGCCATGAAGTCGGCAAAGCTCGGTCCGGTGAGGATTTCCGTCACGAT
>CAZBXY010000212.1:0-14415 GCA_964495365.1 uncultured Frigoriglobus sp.
CAGAGACCCACCACCCGCAGAAGGCCAACCACCCACTGGATGACATGAGCCGTTTCTTTCGAAGCTGGTTGAGGACGCCGCCCGATGCCCGCCGGACGAACTGCCCCTGATCCTCGCCCGGTCTGGCAAGGATCTGAGTCGGATTCTGATCGACGGCTTTTGGCAGATCCTGACCGAAAACCAACCCCAGGGACAGTGGAGTCATCTGTTCAACTTCCGGCTGGGCGCGGCGTGGAAGGGAGCTGAAGAGATCGGCGTCCAAGCACATGAGGGCCATCCGCTCAGCTTCCGGCTGGCCGCCGTCCTGGTTCTGCTCGAACCCGACAACGGGCGCTGGCCGGCGCTCGTCGATGAAGTCGCTAGCGGTCTCGGCCGGCTCACCCCACTGGAGGTGGAGCCGTTCGCCCGGGCGCTACAGCCGGTCAGGCACCGGCTGATCGGCCCGCTGATGAAGCGGTACGCGAACCTCCGCGCCCAGATCGACTCCGGGAAACTGCCCACGCCCGAGCTGGTCGCCGTGTCGTCTGCGTTCGACCTCACGGCGATCCTGCTGGCCCGCTACACCATCGACCGGCTGACGGAACTGGCCGAACTAGCCGAACTGGCCGAACTGGCGGTGATCGCGAACCCGCGACACTACCCACTGTTCGAGCGGGCGCTGGTGAGGAACATGGCGGGCGTGGTGCCGCTGCTGAAAGCAGAGGTGGCGCGGCCCGCGCCGGCGCCGCAATGGGCGATCGAGGGGCGCGGGCTACCGCTGGCAGTCGTGGTTGGATTGGCGCCGGTGCGCGAGTGGCTGGACCCGGACGCGGTGCTGGCCGAGCGGAGCAAGCGCAAGGGGCACGCGGCGGCGGCGCTGCTGACGCTAGGGGAAGCAGAGAGCGTGTGGCCGCTGTTCCAATTCCCAAAGGACGGCGACCCGACGGCCCGGAGCTATCTGATTCAGCGGTTGGCCGCGATCGAGGCCGGTCCGCGGTCGCTGATGAAGCGATTTGAGACCGAAACGGACGTGTCGGCGCGGCGGGCGCTATTGATCGCGCTGGGGGACTTCCCGCCGGACGCAGGTTGGGCAGGTTGGGCGCGTGTGCGCGAGGCGTTCGCCGAACTGCTCCTGCGGGTGTACCGGGAGCACCCGGATTCGGGGCTGCACTCGGCCATCGACTGGTTGCTGCGTCAGAAGTGGGGGAAGGCGGCGGAACTGGCGGCCATCGACGCGGAACTGGCGCGGGAGGCGCGGACGAAGGTGATGGCGCGGGGTGTGGCCGGGGCGGTTTCGCCGGGGCCGTTCGGGGCGGTGGTCGGTCCGCAGTTGCCGGCGCCGCGTGTGGCGGCTGGGAAGGACTGGTTCGTCAACGGAGAGGGCCAGACGTTCGCGGTGGTGCGCGGGCCGGTCGAGTTCATGATGGGTTCGCCGCTGTCGGAGCCGGGTCGGGTCGCGGAGCACGAGCCACACCGGAAGCAGATCGATCGGACGTTTGCGATCGCGACGAAGGAGGTGACGGTGGAGCAGTTCCTGCGGTTCCGACCGAACTACAGTTGGACGAAACGCTATAGTGAAGGCCCGGACACGCCGGCGGTAACAGTGACGTGGTACGACAGTGCGGCCTACTGCAACTGGCTCTCGGAGCGGGAGGGGATACCGGCGGACCAGTGGTGCTACGAGCCGAACAAGGAGGGTCGGTACGCGGAGGGAATGCGAATCAAGTTGAGTCATCAGAAATTGGCCGGATATCGGATGCCGACCGAAGCCGAGTGGGAGTTCGCGTGTCGGGGCGGGGCCGCGACCGCGCGGTATTACGGTCGGGGTGAGGAACTGTTGCCCCGTTACGTGTGGTTCGTGAAGAACGCGGACGACCGGGCGCAGCCGGGGGGCCAGTTGCGCCCGAACGAGCGTGGGCTATTTGACACACTGGGTAATGCCTACGAGTGGTGTCAGGATCTGTGGCATTGGTACCAGACGGACCAGCGATGGGATGTCGAAAACCCTCATCCCACGACGATTTCCGAACAAACGTCGCGGCTCCTCCGCGGTGGCTCGTTCTTCAACCAGCCATTTGATGTGCGTTCTGCGTTCCGTAACAGTTATCGGCCGGGTATCCGGTTCAGCGACTATGGGTTTCGCCCCGTCAGGACTCTGCCCTGATTGCGGCGCGAAATGCGGCTCAGACGAGAGCGGACGGAAAAGGGTTGGGGCGGACAGGATCGGCCGGAGCGCTTGACACGCAAGCGTTCCGGCCGATTTGTCCGCCCCGGTTCTTGCGTAATGACCCTATCGGGGGCTGAACACCCCGCGAAACTCCTTGAGAAACGCCACTTCTGGCCGGAGGGCGGCGCAGAATCCGGCGCACTCGCCGATTCCGATCTGCGCCGCGTCGTCGAAGCATGGCCCGAACTGCCCGACGCGATCCGCCGCGCGGTTCTGGCGCTGATTGCCGCGACAAGCACACGCTGAAGGCGCTTCCGCAAACCGGGGCGCGATTCGGTTCCCGTTGCGAGGTCGTTCGGGTAGACTCGCTCCTCATTCCGGGGAGTGCGCATGCCCACCGAAGTCAAGCCGCTCTTTCACCCCGCCGCGATCCGCGACGCCATGAAGGCGTTCGCGATACTGCCCGGCGCGGTCGCGGCCCGCGCGAAGGTGGCCGATTGGGCGAAGCAACTGGCGTCCAAGAAGCTCGATACCAAGAAGGAAACCGAACTGCTCCCGGCGTTCGTCGCCGACGTGTTCGAGGGCGCGCTCGGCTACAGCCGGCCGCCCGCGGACCCGTACACCCTCAAGCGGGAATCGTTCATCGAGATCGACGGCAAGTTCGCGGACGCGGGGCTGGGGCGGTTCACGGCGAAGGGTGACACCTATGCGGCGGTGCTGGAAGGCAAAGGGCCGCGTGACCCGCTCGACCGGCCGTTCGCGGGCCGCCCTCACTCCGCGGTGAAGCAAGCCCTGAATTACGCCGTTGAACTCAAGATCGACTGGTATCTGGTCACCAACCTGAAGGAAACCCGGCTCTACTACAAGCGCCAGGACACCGCCCACTACGAGCGGTTCGAGACTGCCAAACTCGCAGACACCGACGACGAGTTCCGCCGGTTCGTGTTCCTGCTCGGTGCAGAACGCATCGTCGGGGCGGACGGGAAGAACCACCTCGACGCGCTCTTGGCCGCGTCCCGCACCGTCGGCCGCGAACTCACCGTCGGCTACTACCGCGAGTACCGCGAACTCCGGCGCAACACGTTCCGGGCACTGTGCGACCACAACCCCGGGCGCGACGCCCGCCAACTGCTCGCCGCGACGCAGAAGATCCTCGACCGCGTGCTGTTCGTCGCGTTCTGCGAGGACCGGCAGTTGCTCCCGGCGGAGATCATCGCACGGGCATACCAGCACACCGACGCGTTCCACCCGCGACCGGTGTGGGACAACTTCAAGGCGCTGTTCCGGGCCGTGGACGTGGGCAACCCGGCGCTGTCCGTGGACGCCTACAACGGCGGGCTGTTCGCGTCGGATGCGTTCGTTGACGCCCTGAGCGTGCCCGATGCGGTGTGCGAGGGGTTCAAGAAGTTGGCCGATTACGAGTACGGTCGCGACACCACCAACGCGGCGAAGCTGATCGACGTGGAGATTCTGGGGCACATCTTCGAGCAGTCCATTTCGGACCTCGAAGAGATGCACCAGCAACTGACCGCCGCCGGCCCGGTCACCCCGGAACCCGCCGGCCCGACGAAGCGGAAGAAGGAAGGGGCGTTCTACACGCCGGCGTTCGTCACCCGCTACATCGTCCGCGAGACCCTCGAACCGGTGCTGCGCGAGCGGTTCGAGGCGCTGCGGACACAGCACCAGGCCGGCGCCACCAGGACCGCGAAGACCGCGCTTGCGGACCCACGGGCGTACAACCTCGACAAGCTCAACGACCCGCAAACCAAGGCGCTGGTCGAGTTCTGGGCCGCGTGGGTGGAGGAACTGGAAACGGTGCGGGTAGTCGATCCGTCGTGCGGCAGCGGGGCGTTCCTCATCGAAGCGTTCGACCAGTTGTTCGCCCAGTACCGCGACGCGAACGCCCGGCTCGCGGAACTGCGCGGCGGTCAACCGACCCTGTTCGACGCGGACGAAACGATTCTCACCAAGAACCTGTTCGGGATGGACCTCAACGGCGAAGCGGTCGAAATCGCTCGGCTGTCGTGCTGGATCAAGACCGCGGCGAAGGGGAAGAAGCTGACCGCCCTCGACCACAACATCGTTCAGGGGAACAGTGTGGTGGCGGAACCAACCCCGTTGGAAGCTTGGCAGATGCGGTTCCCCGACGTGTTCGCCGCCGGCGGGTTCGACGTGGTGATCGGCAACCCGCCGTATGTGCGGCAAGAGTGGATCAAGGACGACAAGCCGTTCCTTCAGAAGCACTACCGGGCGTATGACGGCGTGGCCGACCTGTACGTGTACTTCTACGAACTGGGGCTGAACGTGCTGCGGCCCGGCGGGCGGCTGGGGTTCATCGTCACGAACAAGTGGATGAAGGCCGGGTACGGCGAAGCCCTGCGGAAGCTGTACGGTGAATCAGCGTGGGTGGAATCGGTGGTCGATCTGGGGCACAACAAGGAGGTGTTCCCCGACGCCGACGTGTTCCCCTGCATCCTCGTCGCGCGCAAGCCGGACACCGGCCCGCCGCCGGAATCGGCCCGCGTGTGCGTGCTGCCGCGCGAGCAGACCCGCGTGGACGACCTCTCCGAGCAGATCGCGGCGGAAGGGGTGGCGGTGCCGCGGTCGCGGTTCGGTGCGGACCCGTGGAACCTCGAACCGCCCGGCGTCACGAAGTTGATGGAGAAGATTCGCGTGACCGGAGTGCCGCTGAAAGAGTTCATCGGCGCGTCACCGCTCTACGGCATCAAAACCGGCTTCAACGATGCGTTTCTGCTCGACACCGCGACGAAGGACAAGCTCGTTGAGGCTGATCCGAACTGCGAACCGCTGTTCAAGCCGTACCTCCGCGGGCAGGACATCGACCGTTGGCGCGCCGAGTGGGCCGGGCTGTGGATGCTCGCCCTCAAATCGAGTGCGAATCACGAATGGCCGTGGTCGAAAGCAGCAAACGACACCGAAGCGGAAGCCACTCTAAAGGTGGCGTACCCCTCACTACATTCCCACTTCGCGATCTACCAAGCCGAGTTGAAAGCGAGAGGGAATCAGGGGCGCTACTGGTGGGAATTGGGAGGTGGCTCGAATTGGGCACACTATGAACAACCGAAGATCATGTACCAAGAGATTCAGTTCCACCCTTGCTACACGCACGACAACACTGGGATGCTGGCGAATAACAAGGTGTTTTTGCTTCCGTGTGGCGACCTTTATCTACTCGGCGTTCTCAACTCGCCGCTGATGTGGTGGCACAACTGGCGACACCTGCCGCACATGAAGGACGAAGCTCTCTCGCCGGCTGGGTTTCGCATGGAAGAGGTGCCAATTCCCAATCCCACCGACGACCAGCGCGCCGCGGTCGAGGCCGCGGTCGGGCGGCTGATCGAACTCGCCGGCGAGCAGCAATCCGGGCGGGCCGCGGTGCTGGACTGGCTGCGAACCGATTTCAAGGTCGAGAAGCCGACGCAGAAACTCCAGGCGCTGGCCGCGCTGGGCGCGGACGACTTCGCCGCGGAAGTGAAGAAGGCTGGCAAGAAGGGGCTGGGCGTCGCGGACCTGAAGCGACTGAAGGACGAACACGCGAAGTCAGTTCTCCCGCTGCACAAACTCGCCCGTGAAGCCGAGCAACTCGAACGGCAGGTTTCCGACGTGGTGAACGCCGCGTTCGGCCTGACGCCCGACGAAATCAAACTGATGTGGGACACCGCCCCGCCGCGGATGCCGATATCCCGCCCGGCGGGTCTGTAACGGTCCGGGAGGGCATTGCCCCGCGCGAGCCTAGCTGAAACCTCGCCGGCTTGCGTTAAGATTCGTCCGGTTGTCGCGAATAACTCTCTATCGGTGTCGTCCGCACTGCCGAACTGGAGGACCGAACGTGGACATTACGACCATCGCCTGGGGTACCGGCACGTCGATACTCGCTACGGTCATCGTGCTCGTTGTTCAGGGGTATCTCCGGGCGCGCCACCTCCGTCTCACCTTCGGGCGGATGGAGGGAGCCTACGAGGTGTTCCACAACGGGCAGCGGACCGGGGAAACACTCGCGATCACGTGGGTCGGCGGCCGGGTTCTGCGGGTCCGCTGTGAGACAAGCGACTCCGGTCCCTGGTCGAGCGACGTTGTGATGGGCGATGCAATTCCGGAGTTCGGGCGGGGGGCGTACCGCTACGACAACATGCCGGAGTCGTTCGGCGAGCATACTGCTCTCTTCAATCCAGCAACCGGGGAATTCACTGTGCGGGTCGAGAACGTGACTCACCCGGAGTTGTACACCCCCACGCGCACCACCTGGCGGCCGGTCGGCGCGCCGTCCGGAGGCCCACCGCGGGTCGGAGCAGATCGGGCGGTTCTTTCGCAAAGTGCGCAAAACTGATCGAGCGGACTCGGTGCTCAGCGGTTGGGGTGCGCTCTCGGCACCTCGTCCTTCTGTTTGGTCAGGTCCGCTTTACTCCCTCTTTCCCCACGACCTGACTGTCGCTGTCGGTCAGGAACTTGGGCGCGAGAGGGCCACGAGTTCGCCGCGTTCGCGGTAAGCCGTTTCGCGGCGAAAAGCCGGTTCTCGAACCACATCCCCTTGCCTGCCTCCCCCTCTTGTTTCGGCAACTTCAGCCGATTTCCCTTCGAGAGCCACGGCACGACCACCGTCGGACACCAGCATCGGCACCCGGCGAAGTGGGGCAGGCGCGGAAGTGTTGCACAAGGTAGAATGCGGGTGAGGTGCCACATGGGGTTGGAGCAGCGCGGGAACGCGACGTACTACTACACCGCCGAGCGTATCGGCGGGCGCGTGGTGAAAACGTATGTCGGAACCGGCCGCGTAGCCGTACTCGCCGCGCTGCTCGACGCCGAAACCCGCGCCGAGAAGGCCGAAGCGCTCGAAGCCGTAAAGCGGGAGCGGGCCGAACTCGCGGCCCTCGACGCGGCGCTAGCCCCGCTGAACGAACTGGCCGACACCGCGACCGCCGCGGCCCTGGTCGCCGCCGGGTGCCACCGACCCAAACGCGGCAAGTGGAGGAAGCGCCGTGCCTGAACCCAAAGCGAAGAAGAATGACGCGCTCGCCAAGCCCCGCGGCTGGGACCGCCCGGTCGCGGAGATCAACGCGACCATTCGCAAGGCCGAGAAGGGGGACACCGCCGCACTTGAGGAGGTGCGGGAGATGCTGGCCCGGGCCGGCACGAGCGACATGCTCGGCGGGAACATGGCGCGCGAGGCACTGCGGCTGATGGTGAAGAAGGCGACCGGCGCGAACGCCGTGATGCGGGACGCGACCGAGCGCAAGTTCGAGGAGATGCGCGCGGAGTTACTCGGGGCGAACCCGACGGCGCTGGAACGGCTGCTCGTGGAGCGGATCGTCGCGACGTGGTTCCACCTGCACCACCTCGAAGCCCAGTACGGGATGAAAGAGGGCATGACGCTGGAGGTCGGGCTGTACTACCAGAAGTGCATTTCCGCGGCCCAGAAGCGCTACCTCGCTGCGATCAAGGGGCTTTCGGAGGTCCGCAAACTGGCCCTGCCCGCCCTGCAAGTGAACATCGCCAAGAAGCAACTCAACGTCGCGACCGGAACAAATCCCGCAATTCCGAACAACTGACTTTGCACACTCGTTCACTATTTGTCACGGTATTTGTCGGGTCGTGGTCCGCGCCGAAAGCGGACCGCTCAACGCGGTGGTCGGTGAGGTACGCGCGTCCGTACCTCCGACCCGCCGACCCGCTACCGTGAGTTCGCACCATGTCGAACACGTCTCCACCGGGCGATTCTCCCCTTGCTGCCGTCGCTGAAGCCTTTCGCAAGCTGTGGTTGACTCTCGCCTCAATCCCAACGGAAGCGTGTGGTCAGCCCGCACATCCTGGGTGGAACGAGCCGTTCACGCGAGCGGGTCCGCTGATTGTCGAGTTCAACGCCGCGGTTTCGGAGGCTCGGCGAATCTCCGGTGTCCTGGCGCCAGTCGCGGACGAGGCGATCCTACGGGCGGAAGCCGTAGTAGCGGAGTTGATCGAACGTCTCAACGCTCGGCGTCACGACCGACTGCCCGGACTGCTCGCGATGGAGTGCATCAGGATCGGGGATACCCTGAAGAATCTGGCCGCGCTAGGCGCGGGCGGAGTGCCCCCGCTCGAACCCGGCGCTGGGGCAAAAGCTCCCGCACCACCCAGACCGGCGGCACCCACCGACAACCCGTTATCTCCGGGCGCTCCAGAAACCGCCCCGGGCGCGGGTTCACCCGCGTGGATCGCGCGCTGTGGCGGTTTACTGTTCTGCTCGACGGATTTCGGCACTGTTCGCCGCGGTGCGGACACGTTTCAGTTCACCCCCACGCAACGGGCGTGCGTCGAGTTCCTCATTGGCGCGTGGGAGAAGGGGCGCCGCGAGTTTACGAACAGCGAACTTTTAGAGGCCGCTGGTTCAACAGCGACTTTTGTCCGGGACGTGTTCCGCAGCAACGGGAAGGCCGTCCCCGCTTGGAACAACCTGGTTGTCGAGGTCGAGGGGAAACGGGGCACCTACACATTGCGACTTACGAGCGAAACGGCTTGAAATACCAGTAGCCCGGCCAGTGTCGTCAAAAGCCCGGCGCCAGTGCCGCCCTTAGCCCGGCGCGCCCTTGTAGAGTTTGGCCAGACACCTACGGAGGTCTGGCCGATGACGACACCAACACTTCCACCGAACCCTTCATCCGTCAGGACGGGTTCGCCGATCCCATCCGAAACGGTGCTGCACCACCGGCTCACCGCTGTTTGTCGTGAGGCCCGTCTTCTCCGCCGGCTGCTCCGGCTCTGCCGCGAAGCCGCGACAATCAACGCCGAACTCCAAACCCGAGTGACGCGGGAAGGGGTGGCGCATGTCGCGTGAGAATCTATTCGCCGCCCCGCTGGCCGCGGACCTCGACCCGCTCGCCATCGATCAGATTGACGCGGCCAAGCTGACCGGACTCAGCGCCAAGACGCTTGGGCGGCTGGCCGACGCCGGCGAACCGGTCGGTCGGGTGAAGATCGGCCGCCGGGTGTTGTTTCACGTCGCCACGTTGAACGCTTGGTTGCGATCGAAGGTCGAGACCCGTGGGGCCAATGCGGCAACGCGCTGACGCTCACCACTCAACGCACAACGGGTCGGGTGCCCTGACAAGCATTCCCCGACCCGTTGCATAGGAACCGACTATGAAGCATCGTAATTCATATCGGCATCGCCGTCTAGACACGATCCCGGTTGATACGCGCGACGTGTACCGCCGGCTCGACCGGCTCCGCGACCTGCCCGCGCGCACGCCGGAGCAGTCCGCCGAACTGATGCGGCTCTGGCTCGTCGCCGCGCACTTCCCGCCCACACCGCCACTCCTTCCGCCCGACAACACCGGCGAACCCGCGCCTCTGCCCGACGAGGCGTAGGGCGCGGGTGCCGGGATTCTCTCAACTGCTACCCAAAGGAGTTTTTCTGATGAACAAGCGACCCGCTCCGCCGATGGAACCGACCGATGTCGAGTCGGAACGTCCGCTCGGCTCGAACCCACCGACCGAAGACACCCCGGAACCCGACCCGTTCGACGTGGAACGGCTCCGGCTCCCGCCCGACGACGACGCGGCGCTGGGTGTGCAGGAACTCGTCGTGTCGATCCCGTATCGGAAGCCGTCGCGGGAGCAGTTCGTTCGCGTGCGTCCGGGCACCGAGTTCCGCTGTACCGCGGGGCTGATCGAACTGAAGGACGACGACACCGAATCCTTCTGGATCGACCCGGCCCTCTGGGCGCACCTGTCCGAAGAACCGACGTTCGGGAAACGAACGATCGTGACTGCCGTGACCCGCCAGGGCGCCGTGTTCCTGTGGGGGCTTCGGCTCCCGCCGGCGGAAGGGAAGACGCCCGACTGGGTAAGTATCCCGCTGGAAGCCGCGCGGGCCGCGGAAACGAAGTGGGTGAAACTGTTCTGGGACCAGTCCCAGCGCCGGCACCGCATCAAGGTCGCCGGCGGCATCGACGACGAACCGCACTGGCCTTCGCAGACGTTTCCCGAGTTACTTCGTCTCGCGTTCAAGGAGCGGGTTGTTACCGCCCTCGATCACCCCGTTCTCAAACGTCTCCGGGGAGAGGTGTGAACCGTGAACGCCCTCGACCCGTTCCGCGAAGTGTGGGCGGTGGACTTCGAGTTCACCGCCCCGCCCGGCGAGCGCCCGCACCCGCTGTGCGTCGTCGCCCGCGAGCTACGGTCCGGCCGGCTGGTACGGCAGTGGCTGGCCGAAGATCCTTCCGGCACTCCGCCGTACCCGACCGGGGCCGACGTACTGTTCGTGGCCTACTACGCATCCGCGGATTTAGGTTGTCATCTGGCGCTGGGCTGGCCGATGCCGGCGCGCGTTCTCGACCTGTATGCCGAGTTCCGCAACCTCACCAACGGGCGCCCACCGGCTCACGGGAACGGATTGCTCGGCGCGCTGGCACATTTCGGCCTCGACGCGCTCACCGCGGCCGAAAAGGAGGGGATGCGGGAACTGGCGATGCGGGGCGGCCCGTACTCCGACGCCGAACGCGCCGCGCTCCTCGACTACTGCCAGACGGACGTGGACCCGCTCGCCCGATTGCTGCCGCGGATGCTCCCGCGGCTCGATGTTCTGCGAGCGGTCGGGGTGCGCGGGCGGTACATGGTCGCGGCGGCCCGGATGGAATGGTTCGGTGTTCCGATCGACGCCGAAGCCCTCGACCGGCTCCGCCGCGACTGGGACCGAATCAAGGGCCGATTGGTGCGCGAAGTGGACCGCTCGTACCGTGTGTTCGTCCCGGCCGGGTGCCGACCGCTCGACGCGGACACCCGGTTCGGGTCCGCGGTTCTGGACGCGGCGCGGCGGTGGAACCTCGACGCGGACACGCTTGCGGAAGCGGCCCGCTACGTTCACCAAATTGACACCGAGGCGACGGGCGAACGGCTGCTCGCGATTCGCGCTGCCCGTCGTGAAACCGGTCTGACCGCGGCACGGGTGCAGCGATTGCTCGACGACGGGAAGGACTATCTCGACGTGTCCGGCCTGGACGTGCGGGCACGCGAACTGGCCGGCACGTACCCGGAACTCGGGATCGGGCGCGGCTACGACCCCGACGGCCCGGACGAGGATTACGCGCCGAAGTTGTGGGCGCTGCTCCGCGAACCCGACCCGGTTCCGCGGCCGATCCACGATACCGATACCCTGAACCGGGCGGCCGGGCTGATCGGACCGGACGACGCACCGAGCGCGGGCGACGGACCGTTGACGTTCTCCGCGGCGCGGTGGGCGCAGTACCTCGCGCGCCGGTGCATCCCGTGGCCGCGACTCGGGTCGGGGGCGCTCGCACTCGACGACGACACGTTCCGCGAGATGGCGAAGCTGTACCCCGCGGAAGTCGGCCCGATACGCGAACTGCGGCACGCGCTGGGGCAGATGCGGTTGAACGAACTCGCGGTCGGTGCGGACGGGCGGAACCGACTGATGCTCAGCGCCTTCCGCTCCGTGACGGGCCGGAACCAGCCGAGTAACTCCCGGTTCGTCTTCGGCCCGTCGTGCTGGCTCCGGTCGCTGATCCGACCCGAACCCGGTCGGGCGCTGGCCTACGTCGATTGGTCCCAACAGGAACTCGGCATCGCCGCGGCGCTGTCCGGCGACGAGCGGATGATGGGCGCCTACACGTCGGGCGACTTCTATCTGACATTCGCGAAGATGGCTGGCGCGATCCCGCCGACCGCCACGAAGCAGACCCACGGCCGCGAGCGCGATCAGTTCAAGACGGTGGCGCTCGGCGTCCTGTACGGGCTGAGTGCGCACGGGCTGGCGCGGAAACTGGGCGAACCGCCGCACCGCGGGCGTGAACTGCTCGCTCTCCACCGGCGCACGTTCCGCCGGTTCTGGGAGTGGTCCGATTCGGTCGAGGAACGTGCGATCCTCGCCGGCGAGCTGCGGACGGTGTTTGGCTGGACCGTGCGCGTCGGGCCGGACGTGAACCCGCGCTCGCTGCGGAACTTCCCGATGCAGGCCAACGGGGCGGAGATGATGCGACTGGCCGCGTGTCTGGCGACCGAGCGCGGAATCGGGGTGTGCTGCCCGGTTCACGACGCATTCCTGATCGAAGCAGCAGTTGACGAGATCGAAGCCGAAACTGTTCGGATGCAGGGCGCGATGCGTCAGGCGTCGGAGTGGGTACTCCCCGACTTCCCGCTCAAGACAGACGCGAAGGTGATTCGATACCCGGACCGATTCACCGACCCGCGGGGCGAATCGATGTGGGCCGCCGTCAGCGGGATCGTCGAGGAACTCGACCGTGAAGGGGTGTGCCACTGGTGACGCATCCCCTGTGACACCGGCGCCGCACCCGCCCATTCTTATTTCTTCTGTCTGTTGTTCTTTCCGGTGGAGGGCCGAATGATGCGCGACCCGTTCGACCCGGCAAACCTCAAGCCCGCGCCGGAGGAACTGCCCACGGGGCGGGAGCGCGGACCGCCCCGACACCGACCGGGTGAGTCGTTCCTGAAAGGTCCGATCCCCTGGCGGTGGCTCGAAGCGGCGGCTGGACTCCCGGGAAAGGCGCTGGTGGTCGGGCTGGCCGTTTGGAGGGCCGCCGGGTGCCGGGACGCGCGGACCGTTCCGTTGAACCTATCGGCGCTCGGGCTGGTGCGGCGGACGGCGCAACGGGCGCTCCGCGCGCTGGAGCGGGCCGGGCTGGTCACAGTCGAACACCGCCCCGGCCGGGCCGTTCTGGTGACCCTGTGTGAACCGCCGCGGACAAGCGTTGCTTGACCGCCGGGGCACGTGCGCACGCACCAGGAACTACTCGACCTGACACCCTCTGAACCCTCCTACTGTCCTGGCGCGCTGTCCGCCAGTTGGGTATACTTCACTCGCCTTTGGCCGGTTCGCCGGTGGGGCTGACGCGACCTGAGAAGCGCGACACCCCACCGGCCCGGCCGCTTCTCAGAAAGGTTTCCTGTCATGGCGAGCATCGTTGACGATCCGAACGGCCGCCGGCGCATCCAGTTCATCGGCCCCGACACGAAGCGGAAAACAATCCGGCTGGGCAAGATCGACCGCAAGAGCGCCGAGAGCATCTGCCGGCACGTCGAAGCGCTGCTCGGCGCGAAGATCGGTGGTCAGCCCGTTCCACGGGACACCGCGAACTGGCTGCCCGCCATCGGGGACACGCTCCGCGACAAACTCGCCGCCGTCGGGCTGGTCGCGGCCCGCGAACCGGCGAACGTGCTAACCGTCGGGGCGCTGGTGGCGGAATACAAGGCCGCCCGGACCGACGTGAAGGCCGGGACCGCGGTGAACCTCGACCAGGCCGGAAAGGCGATGGTCGCGTTCTTCACTGAAGCGAAGGCGGTCGGTGCCGTGACGGAAGCCGACGCCGAAAACTTTTACCGGCACCAACTGACGCGGGGCGTGGCGCTGAACACCGCCCGCCGGCTGTCCGGCCGGGCGAAACAGTTCTTCGAGTTCGCGGTGAGGAAGCGGACTATCACCGCCAACCCGTTCAAGGGGGTGAAGACCGCGACCGGCGGGAACCCCGACCGGCAAGAGTACGTTTCCCTGGAGACGATCCGCACCGCCCTCGACGCCTGCCCGTCGGCCGAATGGCGCCTCATCATCGCGCTGTCGAGGTACGCGGGGCTTCGGTGCCCGTCCGAGCATCTGGGGCTGACGTGGGGCGATATCCTCTGGGATCGCAACCGGTTCGTCGTCCGCTCCCCGAAAACGGAGAATTCGGGGAAGGGACAGCGCGTCGTTCCGATCTTCCCGGCGCTGTACCCGTACCTGCGCGACGCATTCGAGGCCGCGGAACCCGGGCAGGTTTACGTCATCGCCAAGAACCGCGGTGAGGGCGGGATGGGGAACGGGCTGACGACAAACTGGCGGACGCAATTACTCCGCATTCTCAAGCGGGCCGGGCTGACTCCGTGGCCCCGTCTCACCCACGCACTCAGGGCGTCGTGCCAAACGGATTTGGCCAACGAATTCCCGGCGCACGTCGTGTGCGAGTGGCTGGGGAACAGTCTGGCCGTGGCCCGGGAGCACTACCTGCAAACGACCGAAGACCACTACCAGAAAGCGGCGCAGAATCCGGCGCACGCAGCGGCGCAAAATGCGGCTCAGACGGGGGCGGACGGGAAAAGACCGGAGCGGACAAGTTCGGCCCAAGTGCTTGAAGGAGTAGCACTTAGTCCGATCCTGTCCGCTCCGGTCCCGTCTTGTCCTGACGTTCTGATGACCCTATCGGGATTTGAACCCGAGTTTTGGCCTTGAGAGGGCCACGTCCTAGGCCACTAGACGATAGGGCCGC
>CAZBXY010000213.1:0-14234 GCA_964495365.1 uncultured Frigoriglobus sp.
TGTACGCCCTGACCGCTGTTGCGGCCCTGGGCACCGCGTGGACCGCGACCGCCGATGACAAGAAGGAGGTGAAGCTGACCGGCGCGCTGGTCTGCGGCAAGTGCAGCCTGAAGGCGACGCCGAAGTGCAGCAACGTCCTCCAGGTGAAGGACGGGGAGAAGGTGGTGAACTACTTCCTGGACGATAAGGGGAACGCGGAGACGTACCACGAGGGCGTCTGCGGGGGCGGTAAGATCGAGAACGTTACTGTCACCGGGACCGTCACCGAGAAGGACGGGAAGAAGTCCATGAAGCCGACCAAGGTCGAGCTGAAGAAGTAGGCTGCTCTACCACCCCGGTGCCGCAGGTGCGGTGCCGCGGCGTTGCACTGTTCTGGAAAGGAGTTCCCCATGCGAACAGTTGCCAAGTTCAGCGCCTTCGGCATGCTGGTCGGGCTAGGTATCACTGGCACCGCGACGGTGGTCATGCAGTTTAGCGACAGGGAGTCTCCCGGCTCGCCCCTTAGCACGGAACCGCGCGGCGAAGGGCTGCCCGCCCGCCCTTACGCCGCGGACGCCCAGACACCCGAGGATGTCATCGAGCGATTCAGGCTCGCCGACGGCGGGTCGCTGCTTCTCGTGACGGTGAGATTTGCAGGGAAGTCGCTCCCGTTCGCCCTCGACACGGGGTCCTCAAACGGGGTGTTCGATTCCTCCCTCGCCCCGCATCTCGGCGACCCCACCGGAGCTCAGGATCTGCGGACGACTGACGGCATCACCCGCGTCCCGGTCTACCGGTCTCCGAACGTTGAACTCGGCGGGCTCAGCCTCCAGACGGGGGAGCCTGTCGTGGCCACCGACCTGCGCGGCTTGCGCGAGGGGCTGGGTGTGGAATGCTACGGCTTGATCGGCATGGACTTTCTCGGTCGCCACGTGTTCAGAGTCGATCCGGATCGTGGCGAGGTCGTCTTCTTGCGGTCGTCCGGCCCCGACCCAGGCCGCCGACTGGCGGTGACCCTTGAGAACAAGGTGCCCCACGTCCGGGTCCAACTCTCGGGGCTGGCCGAGCCGCAGTTATTCCTGGTCGATACGGGGTGCGCCCCGGGCGGGGGGACTGGTCTACTGCGGGCCGACACCTTCGAGGCGCTCGTTGGGCGGGGCCGGGTCAGGCCCATCGACACCGCCCTGGCCGGCTCGCTCTCCGGCCAGTCGCTGCGGCGGAGGGGCCGGGTGGCGGAGGCCGAGTTGGCCGGGTACCGGCACGCTGACCTAATCTTCTCTACGTCGCAGCGGAACGTCCTCGGGCTGAACTACTGGTCGCGGTACGTTGCTACCTACGACTTCCCCGGCGGGGCCATCTACCTGAAGAAGGGTGCCAGGTTCGACCAGCCCGACACGCACGATCTCAGCGGCTTGACCGTCGTCCGGGCTGAAGGCCGGACGACCGTGGTCGCCGTGGACGACGGAACTCCGGCGGCCGGGGCCGGCATTCGGCCTGGGGACGTGATCCTGAAGGTGAACGGCGCGAGCGCGGGTGATATGACACTCACGGCCGTTCGCCGCATCTTGGCAATGAGGGGGGCGAAGGTGACCCTCGTCCTCGGCTGCGGAGGCAAGGAACAGGAGACTGTGATGGCCCTGCCCGAGTGAGCTGTGAAGGGCGGACCACCGGTCAGGGCCGCCCTGCACCAGCTCACCGGGTTGGTGCTCGGCGGTGAGCCCAGATGACCTGCTGAGTACCAGTCACCCCGGCTTCTTCCGGGCGATGCGGTGGACGGCGGTGTGGTCCTGGCCGAACTTGCACAGCCCGTCGCAGTGGGCGCAAAGGTCGGAGAACAGGATGTAATGGATGTCGGCCCCGCCACCGTCGCCGAACGCCGGACGGCAGAGTTGGGCCTGGATCTCCTTCTCCCGGGCGTCCGGGGCGACCAGGTAGAGCTGATCCGGGCGGGCGGCGGCCGACCGGTGTAGGTCGAGGAGCCGCAGGATGCCCGAGTAGATGGACGTGCTCTTCTCGACCTCGAACGCGCACACCACCCGCGCGCCCGCGGTGTCGAGCCACAGGACATCGATGAGTCCGACCGTTTGTTCGACCTCAGGCGGGAGCCCGAGCGGCGGGAGTTCGGCGAGCGTGAACGACGACAGCGGGACGCCGTCGCACACCCGGCCGCGGTCGTTCGCCGCGATGTGGACCTTACACCCGAGCGCCCGGCCGGCCTTTGCCAAGAGGAACTGCATCCGGAGGTGGTCGTTCTCCTCACTTCGATCTGCTTCGATCTCTTGGTGCCGTTTGCGGGCCAGTTTCTCAGCCGCTTCCCGCTCCTTCGCCAGCACTTCGGCAGCCGACGCGGACACAACCAGCCGGCCGACCCCGACCTCGAACAGCAACCCGGCGAACGCGCCCAAGTCGGTCGAGAGGAGAAGGTCGAGCGTGGCGTTGGTCCGCCGGATCGCGGCGCGCATCTCCCGGTACGCGGGCCACGACCCGAGCGGTTTCTTGTCGCCGAACACCGCGTTGAACCCCTTCACGATAGCGGTGTTGAACGGCGGGAAAATGGTCGGGTGGAGGAAGTACAGGACGTTCGCCACCGCTGGGCCGAGGCCCTTGACCTGCCGGGCCTCCAGGTCCGCCACAGCCCGGTCCAGCCGGTCCTCGTCGGCGGTCGCAAGCACCCGGTCGAGGAAGTCAGCGAACGCCCGCTTGTTGTCCTCGCTCTCGTAGATGTCGGGGATGCGGAGCTTGGGCTTCCAGTAGAAGGCGTGAGCGGCCCCCTGGAACACCTGCTGCTGCTCAGTCACCGACTCCATCACGGTTTCGAGCGGCGAGCCCTTGTAGTCGTTCCCGAACGTCCCGGCCCGGACCGCGCGGACCACCTCCTGGACCCCGCGGCGGATCGACCGGAACGCCTTCAGGCGGGCCGCGTCGTGGAGGAACCACGTGTGGTACACGGACTCCGGGTCGCCCGTATATCGGGAGACGAGGCCGTTCAGGTCCGGCGCGGATTGATTCATGGGGCGGCTGTCCTGTCGCTTGTACTCATTTTATTCCCGCATCCTACCCGCTCGCCGAGCGTCCTGGTAGGACCAGTCGGGCCTCATCAGTCGGACGGATGAGGCTTAACCCTGGGGGATGCTTCTGGGCTTACACTACCCGTGGAGGAATCGCAACCACGTTGATCTGCCCACTCGCCAGCGGCCCAATCGTCGAAACGCTGATCGGACACGTCCGTGAGCGACTGGGCGGCAGTCAGGCAGAAACACCCCCCTGCTCGGAATCCTCCTCCGGCTCTAGTGGACCGCTCGAAGGCCGCCGCCTCTGTCGCGTTCCGCCGCGGGGGCGAGTTCTTACGAACCCCCGCGACGAAACACTCCGACGGCGACGGTGAACCGACGAGACCGACGGCGTCGGAAGCCGTCTAAAGACTGGCTAACAGCTCTTTCACCTTCCGCTCGATCAGGTCGCGGACCTCACGGTACTGCTCGGGCGGCATCTCCTTTGGGTCTGGAATCTGCCACTCCTCCCGCCGCTTGGCCTTCACCAGCGGGCATTCGTCGCCGCAGCCCATCGTCACCGCGACCGCAACCTCTTGGCCGTTGAACTGGTCGAGCGACTTCGAGGTGTGCGTCGTCAGGTCGTACCCGACCTCCCGCATGTACTCGACGGCCCGCTGGTTCACCCGCCCGGAGGGGCGGGAACCGGCACTCGCCGCAACGATCCCGTCGCCGGCGTGCATCCGCGCGAACGCCTCGGCCATCTGGCTCCGGTTGCTGTTCTCGACGCAGACGAACAGGACGAGTTTGGTCGGACCCATGCGGACGCTCCCGAAGGGGGTAAGGATCAGCAACATCCGGGCGTCGTGCAGCACGCGGCGTCAGCCGCCGCTCCGACGCCGCAGCGGTCCATCGCCAGACAAGCCGTGTGCTTGGTGCCGAGGTGCAGGAGGACGCCGGACGGCGTGACCTCAGCGGCGGTCACCGGGAACTGCGACACGACGCCGTTCTCGTACTCGACCTCGACGGGCAGGTCGGTGGCCTTCAGCACCGGGGCCGCGAGCCGGACGATCATGGCCAGCTTCGTGGTGTCGAGGCGGTGGTCGGTGTCGTCGGCCACCCACACCTGCAACACGCAGGTTGTCGCGGAGCGGGTCGTGCCGCCGCAGTCGATGAAGTCCTTGTGGACCCGCCCGACCTCGGTGACGTGGTAGTGCGCCGGGACGAACGAGCCGTCAGACAGCATCAGGTGCAGAGCCGCCGCCGGGTTCTCGTTCAGAACGCGGACGAGGTCGTCAAGAATCATGATCTACTCCATCAAAAACAGGGTTCATTCCTTCTCGCAATCAGGCCGGCAACACCCGTTGGGGCCGTGGATCACACCACACATGAGGACGCCGGCCAACGCCCCCACCACCGGAGCCGTCAGGTACACCCACAGGTGGTCCAGCCGCCCGGCGACGACCGCCGGAGCGAGCGACCGGGCCGGGTTCATCGACGCACCCGACACCGGCCCGGCGAACATCGCTTCCAACGCGATCACCGCCCCGACCGCGACCCCGGCCAGCACGCCTTTCTCCTTCGCCCCGGTCGAGACGCTCAGGATCACCACCATGAGCATCACCGTCAGCACGAACTCCATGACCCAGGACTGGGCGACGGGACCGCCGGGCAGTGTCGCCCCGAGCGTCGGGTGGGCGGGGAACATCGCCCGCAACGCGAGGCTGGCGAGAATCGCCCCTGTGACCTGAGCGAGGATGTACGGCACCGCCCGATGTCGCTCGAATCGGCGGGCGGCGACGAAGCCGACCGTGACGGCGGGGTTCAGATGGCACCCGGACACGTCGCCGACCGTGTAGATCATGGCCAGCACGACGAGGCCAAAGGTCAGGGCCACGCCGACGTGCGTGACCACCCCGCCGTGGAGGTCGTTGACGACGACCGCCCCGGTTCCGGCGAACACCAGGCAGAACGTGCCGAACGCTTCGGCGGCGAGGGTCCGCATCCGTCACCCCTCGCAACGCGGGGCCGCGCGGTCGGTCAGCCGGGTGCGGTCCCCGGCCTCCTCCATCAGGCACCAGCCCTGGTCGAGCAGGCCGGACACGCAGCGGTCCACCAGCCGGTAGTGGATGCTGGTGCCGTCCCGCCGGGACGCCAGGATGCCCAGGTCGGACAGCCGCTGGAGCTGGTTGGACACGGCCTGCGGCTTCATGTTGAGCGAGGCCGCGAGGTCGGTGACGCACAACTCGTCGGCGCGGACCAGGGCGTGCAGGAGCCGCAGCCGGGTGTCGTTGGCCAACACCTTGAACACCGCCGCCAGCCCGCCGGCCTGGATCGGCGACATGAGCGCACGCTGCTTCAGCGGGGGCTGTTCGCAGCAATCGTTCGCCGGGTGTGGTTTCGACTTGCCCATCGGTGCTTTCCTCCACCATTACACTACTCTGTGTAATTCGAGCTGGCAAGCCCGGACTGCTCACCCGCGCGCTCGCGGGCGAACACGTCGGCACGGTCATCGAGGCCCCGCCCGGCGGCGGACGACCGACCCGCCGCCGTGATCGTTCGTCGTCCGGCTTGATCCGAAAAGTCTCCTGTGGTACTTTGGGGTGGGTGAATGAGCCCGGTGTAACCACCGGGGGTCGCGTTGAAGAGCGTCAGTCGAGTTCTGGCACTCGCGTGCGGCGTCCTGTTGGCACTCCCTCCGGGGTGGTGCTGCGGGGCGACCGCCGGGGAGTGCTGCGGCCCGGTCCCGCTCTCGGCCCCGACGCCAACTCCCGCCAAGTCTCCCGCGTGTCCGGGCAAGGCATGTTCAAGTAAGGGGTGTTCGGGCTGTTGCCGCCCGACGGTGCCGGTGCGGAGTTCTGCCGCACCGACTCCGACACCCCAAAAGCCCGACCGCCCCTGCGACACCGCCTGTTGCGAACGTCCGCAGGCCGCTGCCCCGAAGGTCGAACACCCGACCCTCGACCTGGGCACGGTCGGCGTTCCGGTCGCGTTCACTTTGACCTTCGGCCCTTGCGCCGAGTCGGTCGCTCTGAGCGTGGCCCCGCGTTCGGCGTTCCCGCCCCTCCACGTCCTCCACTGCGTCTGGCTGTGTTGACCGGCGCGGGCGGTCCGAGCGCGCGTCCCGGCCACCGCCCCGACTTCCGGTTACACGGTTCCAACCCAACAACTCAGTGGAGTCCCTTTCCATGTTCACGAAACTCACCATCGGCGGGGCGCTGGTCCTCGTCGCGGCGCTGGGCGGCGGCGCGTGGGCGCTCGCCGGCAAGAAGGCCGACAACTGTTGCTTCCCCGGCTCCGACTGCTGTTACCCGGGGTCGCCGTGCTGCGACGACTCGCCGAAGGCGGTGAAGAAGGTCGATTGCTGCGCCGATCCGACCTGCCCTCCGGGGTGCTCGCCGGACTGCCCGCCGAACTGCCGCGAGGGGGAGAAGGTGAAGGCCGCCCCGAAGCACGCGAGCGGCGCGAAGTGCGCGGGCGGGAAGTGTTCGGACGCCAGCAAGGCGGACTGACCGCCGCGACGTGAGGCGTCGGCAACACAAAGACGCCCGGAGTACGGACTCCGGGCGTCGTTCGTTTCTTCGCGGCGGGTCACGCGATGAGGAGGTACACCCCGGCCGCGACCAGTACCGCCTCGACGAGGAGGACGAAGGCCTGCTCCGTCACCCGGTCCACCAGCCGCTTGCCCAGGTCCGTCCCGAAGACCATGACCACGCCCAGAAGCAGTCCCGCGACCGCGCCCCGCGCGGTCATCAACTCGGCGGTCCCGTAGACCGCGATCTTGGTGGCGTGGGTGACCACCGCCGTCGCCGCCTCGGTGCCGATGTACGCCCCTTGACCAGCCCGAAGGCGAGGAAGAACGGGGCCGCGAGCGGGCCGGCGGTGCCGGCCACGGCCGACACGAAACTGCTCACCGCGCCGACCGGGGCGAACGTCCAGCGGGGCATCGGCTGCGCCGCCTCGCACACGTGTCGGCGGCACGCCACGGCCAGGAGCAGGAACGCGCCGATGGCCCGCGTCAGCACCGGGAGCGGGGACGTAGCGAACACGATCCCGCCGAGGACGCCCAGCGGCACGCTCCCGGCCGCGAACCATCCGACCACCGGCCAGCGGACCTCCCGGCGGTTGAACCACGCACGACTGGCGTTGCCGACCAGTTGCGCGACGGTCAGGATCGGCACGGCGTCCCGCACACCGAACACGAGCGTCAGCACCGGCACGAGGATGATCGCCCCGCCGAACCCCGCGATCGCCGACACGACGGAGGCGACCAGCGCACCGGCGACCAGGAGCAACAGGGCCGCGCCCTCGTGCATCACTCGACTCCCGACCCGCCTCGATCCGCACCTGTGGGGCGACGCGCCCGCCGGTCACCACGGCCGCCGGACCCAGTACCCGGCAGCTTCCCCTGACAGACTTCACCGAGTCCGGCACGTCCATCGGCCGTCACGACCCGGCCGCGTCTTCCTGCCGCCACGCCCGGAGTGTCCAGGCGGCGAGGGCAACGGCCCCCGCCCACTGGACGGTGCTGAGGATGAGATACCACTGGTGCAGGCGGCGGTAGCCGGGCCGGTCGGTGATGCGGAACTCGTCCGCCACGAGGAGTTCATCGAGCCGCAGGTGGAGCCACACCAGCACGCCCAGCAGCACCACCAGCACGGCCCACCCGACCCAGCGACGATGCCCACCCGCCGCCCCACGTCCAACGGCCACGTCCCAACCCCACACGCCGAGGGCCACCGCCCCGGCCACGTTCAGGTAGTTCGTCACCGACTGCGTGACGAACCCCTGAACCCGGTGGCCGAGGAGTTCGGAACCCACCGGGACGACGACCGCCCCGTAGAACATGAACCCGCCCTGCCAGACCATCAAGGCCATCAGCAGGAGCAGCCGACGCAGCACGGTTGTCACGGTCAATCGACCTCGACCACGGTGCCGTCCGGCTTCACCTGGATGTCCCGCACCTTCCCGCTCTTGTTCTTGCCCCGCACCTCGTAGTTGCCGTTCGGCGTCTTCCACGC
This sequence comes from uncultured Frigoriglobus sp., assembly GCA_964495365.1. Lineage (GTDB taxonomy): Bacteria > Planctomycetota > Planctomycetia > Gemmatales > Gemmataceae > Gemmata. Next base: position 7,991 of record CAZBXY010000213.1, read on the forward strand.
CTGCTCGAACTTCACGTCCGGCAGCTTCTCCTTCGCCACCTTCATCACGGGTTCGGGAACCTTGTCGAGTTGCACGTTCTCGCCCTTCGGCGTCTTCTCGCCGCAGCCGACGACGAACAGCAGGGCCAGCGTCACCACGATCTTTCGCATCAGTAGTCCCCTCCGATTGGCTCCCCGCCCTGGCGGGTGGAGAGTGCCTTGTAGACCGGGTAGTTCATGGACGTTTGCAGGAAGGCCACATGGCCGTCAGCGAACAGGAAGTTCGCCCCGCCGGTGTGCGGGCTGGAGAACTGGTTGACGTAGCTGTTCGTCGCCCCCGGCCCGTTCCCGTCCCCGGTGTGGCCCAGGCACATGCCGGTCCCGTTGTTCAGGATCGGCGGGGCGGTGGACGGCGGCTGGGGGAACAGGTTGGCCCCCGTGACCGACCCCACCCACGTCGCCGGGCCGAGCCGGATCGACCGCTCGCCCACGACGACCGTGCTGCTGGTCCCGTCCGTGATGTCCCCGATCCGCACCTTGCTGTTGCGGAAGAACACGCCGTCCCCGTCCACCCCCGGCTCGCTCGTCCCGAACACCCCGACGTAGTTGGCCGAGGCCACGTCGCAGACGGTGGCGACCGGGTTGCCGGACAGGTCGTACTTCCTGGCCGTCCACGTCAGCCCGGCACTGTCCGCCGGGCAGGTGTAGGTCTTGAGGTACTGGACCCGGACGTTGGCGTTGGCCGGGGCTTCGATGCTCTGGTTGAACTGGACGGCGGTGTGGACCGCCTGCTGCTCTATCTGCGGGAGGATGAACGCCGCCCACCCCCACCCCGGCCCGGTGTCGTTGCCCGACGTGTCGTAGTTCGAGACGTAGCCGGACGGGAACGCCTTGTTCGAGTCGTGGTAGTTCTGGAGGGCCAGCCCGATCTGCTTCAGGTTGTTCACGCACTGCGTCCTCGCCGCCGCCGCCCGGACCTTCTGGACGGCGGGCAGCAATAGGCCGATCAGCACGGCGATGATGGCGATGACCACCAACAACTCGATCAGCGTGAACCCGCCCCGGCGGGTCGAACGCCGCCCCGCTGGAAGACCACCGTTGTGTCTCATTTCAACCTCCTGCCCACGGCGAACGGCGGGCCACCGACAACCGGGATCACCGCCTACGAGCCGCATCATACACGGCCCGGCTGACGGCGAGATGACGCCGGGATGACGCTTCCGTAACCAGCGGGTGCCGTCGCGGGCCGGGGCTACAGCAAGCCCGCGATCAACCCGACGGCGACCGCGACGAGCATGAAGGCGACCACCCGCTGAATGCCCCGCATGGTTATCTTCTTCAGGTAGCGGTTGCCGAGGACCGACCCCAGCCACGCCGTCAGCACGGCGGCGGTCAGCAGGCCGTAGTCGAGGTTCGCGGCCCCCGCCAGGATCGGGCCGGAGTACAGGGCCAGCCGGGACACGTCCACCAAGCAGGCGACCACCACCCCCGTGCCGATGAACGCCTCCTTCGACAGCCCGGCCCGCACCAGGAAGGCCGACCGCAACGCCCCCTGCATCCCCGACAGACCGCCGAAGAACCCGCTGACCGCCCCGCCCAGCGGCAGGTAGCGGGGGTCGAACTCCACGTCGCGGACCCGGGGCAAGCCCTCTACGGCGGCGAACACCAGGAGCAGGACGCCGACCACCAGCTTGACCGGCGTGACCTCGAACCGGCGACCGAACAGGGTGTAGTCGAACAGCACGCCCAGGCCGGTCAGCCAGAGCAGCACCCACGCCCCGACGAACGCCGCGACGACGGCGGGCAGGCCGAACCGGACGACCACACGGCGGTCGGCCTGACGGCCCACCAGGGCAAGCTTAAAGAGGCCGTTCAGGAAGTGGACGATGGCCGTCAGGACGATGGCCCGGTCCACCGGCACGAACAGGGCAAACGCCGGGAGCAGCAGCGTGCCCAGCCCGAACCCCGAAAAGAAGGTCAGCCCCGACGCCAGCAGTGCGACCCCGCAGACGACGATGTAAGTGAGCAGAGCATCCTGCAAGTCAGCCATTCCCCCGCTGCGACCACAACATGCCCACTGTGAACCATAGCGGGGGTCGGTGACGGGAGCGTGACGACCGGATTACGGTTTCGTCATCTTCGACGCCCTCGACCAACGCCGCTCGGACGCCGGGCCGGGAACTGGACTTCCGCAGCACCACGGGGCGGGTTAGAGTTCGCCGCCCGAACATAGAGGGGAACGTGTGCGACCGCTCCTTGCCGCTCTCGCCGTAGCCGCTTGTGCCGCCCCAGCCGTGGCGGGGCCGATGGACCCCATCCAGCACCGGACGGCCCTCCGCACCGACTTGCCGCCCGTCTCTGGCCCGACCCACTGGCCCGGCGAAACGGCCTACACGCTCCCGGCCCCACTGCCCATCGGCGTCGTGGCGAGCAGCGTCCCCGACTGGACCCCCGCAGCCCCGGCCTACCCCACGGCGGGGTTCTCGGTCGTGTCGCTCGGCGGCTTCACCCCGTTCACCCCGGAGCGGTTCACCGACACCTTCCCCGTGATCGAAGGCAGCGGGCGGTTCACGCTCGACGTGGACGTTCGTGACACGCAGGGGCGGGCCGGGCGTGTCACCGTCACCGTCACCTTCACGTCCGGGTGGGACGGCGACCACGCCTTCGGCGGGCCGTCCTTCGACGGGCCGGACGTGGCGACCTTCTGGCTCGGCAACTCCAAGTACGACATGCGGCTCGGCTACGGGTGGATGCCGCAGTACCAGCAGCGGGACGATGGCCGGTGGGAAGAGGCTTGGTATGCCGTTGACCCCGTGCCGCAACAGGACGGGCAGTATCAGGTGGAGGCGGTCGGCGGCTTCTACGCCACCATCACCCCGACCGCCACCCCGGAGCCGGGAACGCTCCTCATGGCCGGTGTCGGGCTGGGCGGGCTGGTCGTCGGTCGAAGGGTGCGGCGGTCACGTCTTCGTCAACTTGCGTGAAAAGGTCATCGTGGCACGGGTGCCGCCCTCGCCGCTGGCGATCTCGATGTTCCCACCGTGCAGTTCCACGATGGACTTCACGATGGCGAGGCCGAGGCCGACGTTTCCGGCGGACGAGGTTCGGGACGGGTCGGCCCGGTAGAAGCGGTCGAAGACGTGCGGCAGGTGGGCGGCGGGGATGCCGGTGCCGGTGTCGATCACGTCCACGACGGCCGACGTGTCGTTCGTGATGGCGGTCAGGGTGACGGTCCCGCCCGCCGGGGTGTGGGCCACGGCGTTCTCGACCAAGTTCCCGACCGCCCGCTGGAACAACATGCGGTTCAGGTCGGCGTGGACCCCGCCCGCCACGGCGACGGCCAACTTGACGCCCTTCTCGCCCGCCGCCGCCTCGTAGTAGTCGCACACCTTCGCCAACTCCACGCCGATATCCACCCGCTCCTTGACCACCTGCGTCTGCGGGTTCTCGGCCCTCGCCAGGAACAACAAGCTCTCGATCAGCCGGGCCAGCCGCCCGCACTCCTCCAGGGCCGAGGCCAGCACGTCCCGGTACTGGTCCGGGGAGCGGGTCTTGCCGAGGGCCACTTCGACCTCGCCCCGCAGGTTGTTGACCGGGGTGCGGAGTTCGTGGGCGATGTCCGCCGAGAACCGGGCCAGCCGGGCGAACGACCCCTCCAGCCGGTCGAGCATGGCGTTGAACGTGTCGGCCAGAACCACCAGTTCGGCGGGCAGCCCGGCGGTGTCGATCCGCTCCCCGAAGTTGGCCGGGTCGATCCGGCTGGCCGTGTCGGTAATCGCCCGCACGGACCGCAGCCCACGCCGGGCGACCAAGTATCCGATAGCCGCACAACCCAACAGCCCCAGGCCGAGGACGTAGGACAGGTGCCGGCGGTAGTCTTCCAGCAACTCGGAGTCGTGCCGCCGGTTCATGGCCGCGACGATCACTACGCCGCCCGACGACCGATACGACCGCACCCGGTAATGCTCCCCGGACGCCGAGCGGTGGTCGAAGGCGGCCTCGTCGGCAGCGAGTGCGACCGTGTCCCGTGGGATTTCATCGGCCGTCCCCGGCGTCTCCGCGACGAACCCTGCGGGGTGTGCGAGTACGACCCGGAACCGCCAGTACGGCGACTCGGGCTGCTCGACCTCCCGTCGTAAGGCGGCCGCGTCAAAGTCGGAGCCGGCGACGGTCTGCCTGAGCCGCCGGACCCGGTCGGCCAGGAACTGGTCGTCCTCCCGATCGAGGTGCGCCCCCAGCGCCCAGTACAGGTAGGCCGTCGCCACCAGCAACAGGGCGAACGACGAGGTCGTATACCAGACCGTCATCCGCAGGGCCAGCGACCACGCCCGCCGGGCCTTAGCTTCGCTCTTCGAGGACATAGCCGACGCCCCGGACGGTGTGGATGAGTTTGGCGTCGAACGGGTCATCGACCTTCGCCCGCAGGCGGCGGACGTGAACGTCCACCACGTTGGTGTCCGACTCGAAGTTCACGTCCCAGACTTGTTCGGCGATCAACGTGCGGGACAACACCTCCCCGGCGCGACGGGCCAGCAGGGACAGGAGGGCGAACTCCTTCGGCGTCAGGTCGAGCCGCTGGCCGTCGCGGGCGGCGCGATGCCGGACGACATCGAGTTCGAGGTCGGCCACCCTCACCGTGTCGGGCTGTCGGGCCTGCGGCCGGCGCAGGAGGGTGCGGACCCGGGCCAAGAGTTCGGCGAACGCGAACGGCTTGACCAGGTAGTCGTCGGCCCCGAGGTCCAGACCCCGCACGCGGTCCTCGATGGCGTCCCTGGCGGTCAGGAACAGCACCGGTGTTTGCCCGCCCTGTTCGCGGAAGGTCTTGACGACCGCCCACCCGTCGAGGCCCGGCAGCATCACGTCGAGGACGACGAGGTCATACCCGCCGGTGCGGGCGAGGTGCAGGCCGTCGTCGCCCCGGCCCGCGGCATCCACGGTGAACCCGGCCTCGGTCAGACCCCTGACGAGGAACGATGCCGTCTTCGGCTCGTCCTCGATGACGAGTACCTTCACACGTTCACCGCCTTCCCTTCCACTTGTACGCGGCGCGATCTTATCACGGTACAGACGGTCCCGTCCTCATTGCCACGGTTGTAGCATTACCGTGACGCGAATCGCCAGCCCGCAGACCAGGACCGTTGCGGGAGCTACGGATTCGTGTTGTCGAAGCATTCGGCCCCCGCTCGGAATCCTCCTCCGGCTCTGGTGAACCGCTCGAAGGCCGCCGCCTCTGTCGCGTTCCGTCGCGGGGGCGAGTTCTTGCGAACCCCCGCGACGAAACACTCCGACGGCGACGGTGAACCAGACCGTTTCTACCGCCCACGCTGCCGCCCCAAGTCTTACGGACGAAGATCGCGGTGTCGCCGCCGGGCAGGACGAGCCAGGCTAGCACCCTCTTCCTGCGGCGATCGCCCACTTGACGAGTTGCCGGCGAGAGTGAACACCACGGACACGGCATTCGCCGTAGGCCTCTGGGGGCACTGCGTGGGACGTACAGCGACGGTCCCACGCAGTGCGTTGGCGGTTTACGCCGCCGGCTTCTTGGAGTACGTCCCTCCCGGCACCTCTAACTTGCTGGGCTGCTTCTCTTCCTTTTCGACCGCCTCCCACAGGGCCTTGGGCGACGGGGTCTGGCCGGCCTTGTGCGTCAGCTTGATCGTCCGCCCCTTCACGTCGTACTCGGCCTTGGCCACCCCGGGCACCTTCACCAGCGCCTCCCCGAGTTTCTTCGCGCACCCCGCACAGTCCATCTCGGGCACGGTGATGGTGCTTGCCGGCAAGGGGGCCGGCGGCTGCGCCTGCGCGGTGAGCGCAAGGAGGGCGGCCACCGCGCAGGCGGCCAGCGAGCGGGTCATCTTCATGTGAACTCCCTTTCAGAGTCCGATCCTCCTCCACCCGACCTTCGGGCGGAGGCCGACGACGGTGGTCCACCGTGGACCATCGCCGACTGGATACAGGCGTCACGGACAGTTTTCCGCGACGCGGCTTGCCACACAACACCCAGGACCCGGCACCGGGGTCAGAACCCTGCCCGCACCGGGCAGCCGGGGCCGGTTCACTTCTTGTCCTTGCCCTTGCCGTCGTCCTTCTTCTCGTCGTCCTCGGTCGCCGGCGGCTCCTTGCCGAACTTCGCCTTGTACTCGGCCGCGTACTTCGCCTGGAGCCCGGGGTTGCACTTGAAGCAGCTCGTCTTCACCCGGTTGTGCTCGCACCAGTTCCCCTTCGCCTTCTCCGCCTCCCGATACTTCTTGCTGCACAGGTCGCA
>CAZBXY010000214.1:0-14230 GCA_964495365.1 uncultured Frigoriglobus sp.
CGCGCCAAAACCCGCCCACCCGGGGCGCCCCCCCCACCGGGGCCGCCGGGTGCGGCCCCCCCCCCCCCCCCCCCGCGCCGCCCCCGCGGGCCAGCGCCGAGCTGGACGGCCAGGCCCCCGAGCAGCTCGCTGTGCTGGCCCGCGTTACTCCGCCCGACGGTGTTCGTACACTTCTCGACCGCCCCCCGCGCGCCTGACCATCCGCCGTAACTTCACCCATTTTGGAACGCCGGTGCGTGCGTTCGCGCCCGCGTTCCCTCACCCTGTCCCCTCACGTAAAAGGGGTCCAGGAATGGCCGATCCCGGCACCGATCTCGCCGCGCTGACGGTCGCGCGACCCGCGCCCGGCGCGTCACAGCTCCGCACCCGGCGCCGGTGGGGCAGCCGCGTGGCGCTGCCGCTCGCGCTCGTCGGCGGGTTCACGGCGCTCGTCCTGTGGGCATCGTGGGAGCGGATCGTTCCGCCCCGCGCCGTGACAGTCGTTCCGGTGCGCGTGCAAACCGGCACGTTCGAGGTCGTGGGACACGAGCTGTTCAAGGCCAACGGCTGGATCGAGCCGCACCCGCGCCCGGTGGACGTGCCCGTACAAACCGAAGGGATGTACCGCGTCAGCCGCGTGCTGGTGAACCCCGGCGATGTCGTTTCCGCCGGGTCGGAACTCGTCGTTCTCGACGCGGCGCGGGCGGAACTCGACGCCGAGGCCGCGACCAGGCGGCACGCGAAGCGCCTCGCCGCGGCCCGCGCCGCCGGGGCCGACGTGAAGAAGGCCGAGGTCGCGCGCGCCAACGCGGAGACGACCGTGAAGTTGGCGAAGGCCGAGTGCGAGGCCGATGTGAACGCGTTCCTCGCCGAAGCGGCCCGCGCGCAGATCGGGGTGCGGGCGGCCGAGCTGACCGTATCGGTCGAAGAGGATCTCTGGCAATCGAAGGCGGTGAACTCGGACGTTCGAGTTCGGCAAGCCCGGCAGGCGCTCGACGCGGCGAAGGCCGACCGCGAGGCGGCGGCGGCGAAGCTCGCGCGGGCGCGGACGATGGGAGAGGTCCGCGTCAAGCAGGCCGAACTGGCCCGCGCGACGGCCGCCGCGGACGTGGCGAGTTTGACGGCGAAGGCCGAGGAGGCGACACAAGAAGCGGGCGATGCGGCCGTGGAGGTGCGGAAGACCGAACTCGAAGTGCGGCGAACGAAGATCGTCGCGCCGATAACCGGGGTCGTGATGGCTCTGAACGTGCGCGAGGGGAGCGTGGTCGGCGGGAAAGATTCGCTCCCGGAGAGCAAAGGTGCGGTCGCCACGCTCTACGACCCGAAGAAGCTTCAGGTGCGGGTCGAAGTACCGGTGGCCAAGTTCGCGCTGGTCCGGCGCGGCGCGCCCGCCGAGATCGAGGTCGAGGACGTACTCCCGGGCCGGAAGCTCGCGGGCGTCGTGCTGTACGACTCGCACCTCGCCAACGTGAGCCGCAACAGCGTACCGGTGCGCGTGGAACTGACGGGCGACCCGCCGGCGGAGCTGCGCCCGGAGATGATCGCCAGCGTCCGGTTCCTCGCGCCGCCGAGCGCGGGGAAGTCGAAAACCGAAACCGCGCGCCGGCTGCTCGTTCCGCGGCGCCTGCTCGTGACCGAGGGCGAGCAGGTTCGCGTGTGGGTGGTCGATCCGGTCGCGGGGCGCGCGGACCTTCGAGCAATCGAACTCGCACCGGGGGAGAAGGACCGCCAGAGCGAAACAGCCGAGGTGGTCGGCGGGCTGAATGCGACCGACAAACTCATCGCGGCCGGGCGCGAGAACCTGAAACCGGACACGCGGGTGAAGGTCACCGGGGAGGAGCGCTGATGCCGCTGGTCGAGATCGAGAACCTGACGAAGTCGTACCGCAAAGGCACACAAGACGTGCCCGTGTTGCGTGACCTGAACCTCGCGGTCGGGGCGGGCGAGTTCGTCGCGCTCATGGGACCGAGCGGGAGCGGCAAGACGACGCTCCTGAACCTCATCGCGGGCATCGACCGCCCCACGGCCGGTACGGTGCGCGTCGGCGGACTGAACATCGGCGATCTGTCCCGCAACAAGCTCGCGGCGTGGCGCGCCCACCACGTCGGGTACATCTTCCAGCTTTACAACCTCATTCCCGTTCTCACCGCGTTCGAGAACGTCGAACTGCCTCTGCTCCTCCTGCCGCTGGCGCGGGCCGAGCGTCGGAAGCGGGTGGAGATCGCGCTCGGCGCGGTCGGGCTGCTCGACCGGCACGACCACTACCCGCGACAGCTCTCCGGCGGGCAGGAGCAGCGCGTCGCCATCGCCCGCGCGATCGTCGCCGACCCGACCATCCTGGTTGCCGACGAGCCGACCGGCGACCTCGACGCGGAGACGGCCGACGCCACGCTGAGGCTGTTGACGCGGCTCAACGAGGAGATGGGGAAGACGCTGGTGATGGTCACCCACGACCCGCGCGCGGCGAGCGCGGCGAAGCGATTGGTGCGGCTCGAAAAGGGCGCGCTGGTCGGGGACGTGTTACCGACCGCAACCCGGTTCTCGGTGGGGGCGTGACCGTGTTTCGCTTCATCCCATATGTGCGAAAGAACATCGCCGGCCACCGCGCCCGCAGCGCGCTGACCGTTCTGGGCACTGCGCTCCTGCTGTTCCTGTTCCTGTTCGTGACCTCCGTGCAAAACGGGCTGAACCGCGTCCTCGACGCCCGCGACGACAAGCTCATCGTCTATCAGGCGTACCGGTTCTGTCCGAGTTCGAGCCAACTGCCGGTGTTCTACGCGGACACCATTCGCACCGTGCCGGGCGTGAAAGAGGTGCTGCCGGTGAAGGTGGTGGTGAACAACTGCCGCGCCAGTCTCGATACGATCGTGTTCCACGGCGTCGATCCGAAGCTGCTCCCCGCAGCGCGGCCGAACCTGCGGTTCCTTTCGGGCGACTGGGCCGCGTTCCAGGGGCGCGCCGACGCGGCGCTCGTCGGGCGCCGGATCGCCGAGCGCCGCGGGCTGAAGCCGGGGCAGTCGTTCACCGTCGCCGGCGTGAGCGTCACCGTCGCCGGGGTGTTCACCTCCGACGGCATCGGCGAGGAGAACGTGATCTACACGCACCTGCCGCTGCTCCTGAACGCGAAAGCGCACCACGAGTACCACGCCACACTCTTTGAAGTGCAACTCCACGACCCACAGCAGGCGGAAACGGTCGCCGCGGCGATCGATGAGCGGATCCGCGGAAAGTTCGAGGTGCCGACCGAGACAAAGCCACAGAAGGCGCACTACGCCGCGGCACTCGCCGACCTGCTCGACCTCATCGGGCTGACGCGGTGGCTGGGGTTTGTGTGCGTCGGGGTGGTGGTCGTGCTCGTGGCGAATGCGGTGGTGATGGCCGCACAGGACCGGGTGAAGGAACACGCGGTTCTGCAAACGCTCGGCTTCTCCGGACCGCGAATCGTGTCGCTGATGCTCACCGAAAGCTGTCTGATCAGTTTCGCCGGCGGGGTACTCGGTACACTCGCGTGCGTCGCGTTCCTGTTGTGGGAGCCGATGAGCCTCTCGACCGAAGGGGTGAGCATCGACTTCGCCGCAAGCCCGGCGCTGTTGGTGTGGGGGTTGGGGCTGTCGCTGGCGGTGGGGTTGGTCGCGGGGCTGATCCCGGCGTGGCAGGCCGGGCGGGCGGAAATCGTGTCTTCATTGCGGTAAATGCGATGCGACTGCTTCCGTGGGATTACGGTGTACGCAACCTCGCCCGGCGCCCGGTGCGAACGGGCCTCACCGCGCTGGGGCTGGCGCTCGTCGTGTTCCTGCTGCTGCTCGTCGTCGGGTTCGTCCGCGGGCTGGAACTCAGCCTTCAGCAGAGCGGCGACCCGGAGGTGGTGCTGCTGCACAACGCGAATTCGGCCGAGAACCTCGAAAACTCCTCGATCGCCGACGAAGTGCCCGCGCTGGCGCGAACGGAGTTCGCCGCGCATCTTGTGAAGTACGGCGACACCGCGGCGGTTTCACCGGAACTCACGACCGCGGGGCGCATCGGGGCCAGCGACGCCGGCGGGAAAGCCCCGATGGCCGTGTTCCGCGGCGTGGACCTCGACCGCGTGTTCCTCGTCCGCCGACAAGTGGCATTGATCGAAGGTGCCCTTCCCGGTTCGGGCGAGGTGATGGTGGGCCGGCTCGCCGCGGCCAAACTCGGAGTGTCGGAATCGGCCGTCGCTGTCGGGCAGACGCTCACCATTGAAGGGCGCCCGTGGCGCGTGAGCGGTCGGTTCGCGGCGCCCGGAACGCTGCTTGAAGCCGAGCTGTGGTGCCGGCTCGATGACCTGAAAACCGCCATGCGCCGGCCGAACGACGTGAGCGTGGTCGCAATGCGGTTCGACCCAACCGGCGACCCGGCCAAGCAGATGGGGTATGTCGATTACTTCTGCCGCAACCGGCGCCCGGACCTCGAACTCATGGGCAGCCGCGAGGCCGAATACTACGCCGGGCTGCGGAAGCACTACGCCCCGATGCGGTCGCTGGCGTGGCTGTTGGTGGTGCTCGTCGCGCTCGCCGGCGGGTGCGGGGCGGCCAACACGATGTACGCGGCAGTTGCGGGGCGCGTGCGGGAGTTCGCCGCGCTCCAGGCGATCGGCTTCCCGCGCCGTGCGATCGCGGTAAGTTTGCTCCAAGAGTCGGTGATTCTCGCCGCCGCCGCGACGCTCGTTGCGTCGGCGCTGGCGGTGGCGCTGGTGCAAGGGGTCGCGGTGCGATTCACGATGGGGGCGTTCACGCTCCAGATCGACCGTACCGCGCTCCTGGTCGGGTGTGTAACCGGGTTAGGGCTGGGAGTGTTCGGGGCGATCCCGCCGGCCGTGCGGGCGTTCCGGATGCCCATTCCCGATGCGTTGAAGGCCGTGTAACCTGTTCCCCGGCTCTGGCCGGGTGTTCTCGGAGGTCCCCATGAAGCGAATGTACCTCGGTGCGATTCTGTTGGCCGCGGCCGTCGGGTGCGTTCAGAACGCGCCGGACGAACCGAAGGCCGCGAAGCCCGATCCGACGCCCGCACAACCGGGCGACGCGGGCAAGCTCGATTCGCTGGTAATGGCCGATAAGCCGGCCGCCCCGATCACCGTTCGCGAGGCGATGACCCGCAAGGAGGGCGAGAAGGTGGTGGTTACAGGGCAGGTGCCGCCAGCGAACGTGAAGCCGTACAACGCGGCGGTCGCAGCGTTCGTCATGCTCGCGCACGAGGACATGGCGCGGGAAGAGGTAAAAGAGGAGCTGTCGTGCGAGGACGCGGCGACCTGTCCGGCGTGCAAGAAGCTGCTCGACGCCACCGCGGTGCGCGTCGAACTGGTGGACGCGTCGGGCGCTCCGGTCGCCGCGACTCTGGAGGGCTACCGCGGGCTGAAACCGGGCAGCACCATTACCGTTGAGGGCGAGGTCAAACGCGACGGCAAGGACAAGAAGCTCGTGCGGATCGTGGCGACGAAGTTCTTCCCCGGCTGAGAGTTGCGGCGTTCGAGTGTTTCCTCAACCCCGACGCCCGCCGCGGTCGATAGAAGTGACACGCGGTCGGGCGCGAACCGCGGGCACGGAGGCCCCATGCGCCGATCACCGATCCTGCGCTGTGCCGCACTCGCAGCGATGTTCGCGGCCGGGTGCCAGACCGCGCCGACGATTTCGGGCACCGTCACCACGTCGGTCGGCACGTCGAGCCACCCGCGCCCGGCGCAACCCGCCGTTCGCCCGATCGCGCACTCCGAACCCGTCCCGCCCGCCGAATCAGACGTTTGGCTGGACGATCTGCTCGCACAGGCGTGGGCGCGGAACCCGGACGTGATCGCCGCGACGGCGCGCGTGGCCGAGGCCCGCGGGCGGATGGTTCAGGCCGGACTCTACCCCAATCCCACCGTCGGCTACTCCGGCAACCAGATCAACGACGGCCCCGGCACCGCGGGGCAGCAGGGCGGGTTCGTCTCGCAGGAGTTCGTCACCGGGGGCAAGCTGAAGATCGCCCGCGAGGCCGCCCGGTACGGGGTGACTGCGGCCGACTGGCGCGCGGCGTCGCAGTGGTACGAAACGACCGCGCGCGTGAAGTCGGCGTACTACGAGTACGTGGCGGCGGTCGCCGTCCTCCGCGAGACGGAGCGGATGGCGGCGCTGTTTGAAGAAGGGCTGAAGCGGGCCGAAAAGCTCGCCGCCGGCGGCAAGGTGGACGGCTACGACGTGAACCGGCTGAAAGTCGAGGTCGCCCAGACCACCAACCGGGTCGGCGCCGCGCGGCAGCGCGTTGCGGCGACCGCGCGCTTACTCGCCGTCGCGGTGGGCGCGGACCGGTTGCCCGATGCGGTCGCGCTCGCCGACTTACCCGACACGGCCGCGGTGCCCGCGTTCGATGAAGCAGTCGGGCTGGTCGGGCGATCGTCGTTCGTGCAGGCCGCGGCGGCCGACGCGACTCAGGCCGAGGGCGAATTGCGGCTGGCGGAAGTGAAGCCGGTGCCGAACGTGCAGACGATGACGACTGTCGCACACGATTACACGACCCGCGCGCCGATGGCGAGCGTCCAGGTCGGGGTTCCCCTTCCGCTGTGGGACCGGAACCAGGGGAACGTCGCTGCGGCGCGGGCGCGGCTCGCGTCGGCAACCGCGGGGGTCGATCAGGCGCGGTTGCGGACGGTCGAGCGCCTGACGGTGGCGTACCAGCGGTACGAGAACGCGCGACGCCAGATCGCTCTCTCCCGGACGCGCGTCCTTCCCGACGCGGCGACCGCCCTGGAGCAAATCGACAAAATTTACGAGGCGAAGGGCGAGCGGTTCTTCGACACCCTCGACGCCCGCCGGGTACTCGCGCAAGCGCGGATCGATACCGCGCAGGCGCTCGGCGAACTGTGGGCCGCGGTCGCCGAAATCGAGGCGCTGACGCAACCGCCGAAGTAAGCGACCCCGAACCGAACACTCTCACATCCCCAAACCAACACCCCGAACCCGTTTGACTCGGCGCCGGCCGGTGCCACACTTCCTCTGCGTCCGAACTTCGCGGAGGGCCGTCGTGAACGAGCGTTCCAACCGGCGCGGGCACTTCCGACTCCGGTACCCGCCCCAGGCCGGTCCGGTGTTCCACGCCGGCGGCACCGCGCGCCCGGTGGTCGAGCTGTCCGAGCGCGGGCTGCGGTACTCCGACGGCGGCCGAACCGCGACCCTCGCCGAACACGTGTCCGGCGTGCTGCGGTTCCCCGACGGGTTCGAACTCGCCGTCGAGGGTACCGTCGTGCGGGCCGTCGGCGGGTGGATCGCGCTGCGGCTCACGCGCGGCGTGCTACTCGGGCGGATGCTCGCCGAGCAGCGCCGGATCCTCCGCGACTACCCCGGCTTCCTCCGACCCGTCGAAGGCGAATAACTTCAGCTCGTCGGGGTGTGCGGGCGCGCGCCGTCGCGCGCCAGCGCGCCGCCCTTCAGCAAGCTGATCACGACCGCGACCGGCAGCAGCAGCAGGCTCAGCACGATGTAGTCCAGGCCCGCGACCTCTTCGCGCAGTTTCAAATAGACGCGCCACCCGACCGCGCCACCCCAGGTGGCCAGGACCACGCCGCCGAGCGCGACCCGCCACCACTCGCGCCGCCGCACCCACAACCACACCTGAAGCAGCACCGCGACGGCCAGCGGCCCCGCGAGCGGCGCGGCGGGCGCGCCGAGCGCCAGCGCGTCCGGTTTGACCACCGCCAGCGACGCGACCGCCCCGGTCAGCCACTCCGCCGCCAGCGTGGCGCCGCGCGCCCATGCATAAGCATAAAACCCGCACGCCGCGACGAGCGCGACAAAGAGCGGCGTGCCGCCGAGCCGCGCCGTGAAGTGGCCCAGGAACTCCGCGTACACCGGGTCCGGTCGGTGGCCGACCGCCGAAAGGACCGCCAGCCCCACCGGCACCGCCAGCGCGATCGATTGCGTGACGCGACTGCGTTCGACCAAGCCGAGTTCGAGCAGAAGCACCGCGAGCGCGAACCCGAACGGCGCGAGGAAGTACGGGCCGAAGACGAGGTGGTCCAGCGACGGCAGGAAGTGGAACGACCAGCACAAGAGGACCGCGCGCCCGCACACCGCGAACGCGAGGAACACGAACACCGACCACGGGTAGTACGGCCACCACCACGGGCTGCCGTTGTCGCGCGTGTAGTCGCGCCCGCGCCGGATCGCCGGCAGGAGCGCGAGGAAGATCAGCCCCGCGGCCGGAGCGAACCCCCACAGGCCCCACATGAGCGCTTCCGAGTGCGGGTCGCGGAGGTACGGCACGAGCGCCAGCGGATACAGGAAGAACAGCGCCAGGGTGAGGTGGTACGGGAGCCGGAACAGGAACGGGAACCGCAGCCCGATCCCGCGCAGGAGCAGTTCCGTGAGCGCGACCGCGAACCCCAGCCCGCCGAGGAAGTACCACCGCCCGCGGTCCGGGTTCATGACGAGCAGTTCGTCGAACGTGACGGACGTGGCGAGAAACATCAGCACCACGAGCAGCAGCACCGTGCGCACATCGTTCCACACGCGCGCCCGGCGCACGAGCAGGAGCGCCGTGGCGGCCAACAGGAGCGTGTACCCGGCCAGCCCGCCCATCAGTACCCATGAATCGATGGCGCGGGCGTGGGCACCGAACGACACCCGTAATCCGAACAGGAACAGTGCTGCGCTGATGACGTAAAACGGGTTACTCGTACAGATCCACCGCAACAGCGGAGACGCGACCGGCACCGGATTGGGGTCGGGAGTGGGCGCGGGCGCACCGGGAGCGGGCGCAGGGGTATCTGCGGACATGACATGACCCTCGGGACCGCGGGCCAGAAGCGAGTTTGGGGGAATGATGTGAAAATGGCCCCGCTCGCGCCCGCTGTTCGAGATGACGCCGGCCGCGGGCGATTAATTCGCGTCTGTTTGTGTTCCACTTCAGCGGACACCACACGATCTGCCCACCGCGCCTCACATTTCGGTTACAATCACTTCGACACTGCCAACGGAACGAGGCTCCCGTGGCCGCCGACCCACCCACCGACGCGCCCGCACCCCCGGCCGAACACCGGCAGTTCGGCTACTGGGCCGGGCACTTCGTCGTCGTCGGGAGCATGATCGGGGCCGGCATTCTCACCACCTCCGGCGGGCTTTTGCGAGAAACCGGCAACCCGGGCGCGGTGCTCGCGCTGTGGCTGCTCGGCGGGCTGCTCGCGCTCTGCGGCGCGCTCACCATCGCCGAACTCGCCACCGCGCTGCCGCGGTCCGGCGGCGACTACGTGTTCGTCCGCGCCGCGTTCGGCCGCGGGGCCGGGTTCGTCTCCGGGTGGGCCACGTTCACCCTCGGATTTGCTGCGCCCACCGCCATCGTCGCCGTCCTCGCACTCAAATACCTCACCGCCCCTTACACCAAGGATCTCGCCGAACTGCTGCCCGAGTGGGCCGCGGCGCACATCGTCCCGTTCGGCGCGAGCGTGTTGATCCTGGCCGTCGGGGTGATTCACACACTCGGCTACAGACACAGTTCGGGCCTGCAAGCGGTCGCAACGGTGGTGACCGGGGCCGTGCTGTTGGCGATCGCGGTCGGCGGGATCCTGTTCGGCCGCGGCGACTGGAGCTATCTGTCCGCGACTGCGTGGCCGACCGGGCCGCAATGGCCCGCACTCGTCGGCGGGCTCGTGTACGTCAGCTACGCCTACGCCGGGTGGAACGGCGCGGGTTACCTCGCCGGCGAAATCCGCGACCCGGCCCGCACGCTCCCGCGGTGCCTGGTCGGCGGAACGCTCACCGTGACCGCGCTGTACGTCCTGGCGAACGTCGCGTTCGTGTACGCGCTCGACCCGGCGGCGATGACGGCAAAATCGAAGGTCGAGGTCGAGGAGGTGGCGCAACTGGCGGTGAGCGAACTGTTCGGCGAAACCGCGGCGCGGGTCGTTGCCGTGGCGCTGGGGCTGTGCCTGATTGCGGCCGTGAGTGCGTTCGTGCTGACCGGGCCGCGGATCGCGTTCGCGATGGCCCGCGACGGTGTATTCCCGGCGTTCGCCGGTCAACTCCACGCCACCCGCCTCACGCCCGTCCCCGCGACGCTCCTGCTCGCGCTCCTGTCGGCCGCTCTGGTGTGGGTCGGGTCGCTCTCGGAGTTGCTCGATTACGCCTCGGTCGGGCTGGCGGTGTTGACCGGCCTCACGGTCGCGAGCGTGATCCCGCTTCGGCGCCGCGCGGACCTCCCACACCCGTACCGGATGCCGTTGTACCCGCTCCCGCCGCTCGCGTTCCTCGTGCTCACGGTGCTGGCGATCGGCACCACCCTCGCCGACCGCGAGAAGCTGGTCGCGGGCGTACTCAGCCTGTTGACGGTACTCATCGGCATCCCGCTATCGCAGTTGATCCCGGATCGCGGGGCACAGGTTTCGGGCGAACCGGAGCCAAAATAGCCTGAACGACTCTCCGAGAAGGTTCCATGCCGTACGCTCTGCCGCTCCGAATCGCTTCAATGTGGACCGCCCTCGCGGGGCTGCTGACCGCGGTACTCGCCGTCGGGTGCGGCGGGCCGGCGGCGACAACCGGCAAGACGGAAACGCCGGACGCACCGCCGGAAGAGGAACTTGCCGGGTCGCCGTTGTTCGAGGACATCACCGCGCGCTCGGGAATCACCTTCACGTACCGCAACGGCGAGGACGCCGCGAATCACTTCTCGATTCTCGAATCGCTCGGCGGCGGTGTCGGCCTCATCGACTACGACGGGGACGGGTTGCTCGATGTATTCCTGCCCGGTGGGGGCACTTACGACGGCCCCGACAAGAAGACGATTGTCGGCAACGCGTGCAAACTCTACCAGAACCTCGGCCGCGGGAAGTTCCAGGATGTCACCGCGGCCGTCGGGCTGGACCAGCTCGCCGGCGGCAAGCCGTGGTTCTACTCGCACGGCGTCGCGGTGGCCGATTACGACCGCGACGGCCGCCCGGACCTGCTCGTGACCGGGTGGGGCGCGGTGGCGCTGTTTCGGAACGTCGCGGTCGATCCGGCCGACCCGAAAAAGGGCCGGCGATTCGTGGACGTGACCGCACAGACGGGACTGGATAGGGGCATCACCTGGGCCACCAGCGCCGCGTTCGGCGACCTCGACGGCGACGGATTTCCCGATCTGTACATCTGTCAATATGTTGATTGGTCGTGGCTGAAGCACCCGACGTGTTACTACGACGGCAAAACGCCCGACGTGTGTCCGCCGAAGAACTTCGACGGGCTGACGCACAAACTCTACCACAACACCGGCAAGGGCGGGTTCGTCGATGTGAGTTCGGGCGCGAGCCTCATTGCCGGCGGGCCGACCCACAGCAAGGGTCTGGGGGTGGTGATCGCCGACGTGAACGGCGACGGGAAGCCGGACATCTACGTCGCCAACGACACGGTCGATAACTTCCTCTACCTCAACAAATCGGAGCCCGGCGCGCTGCGGTTCGAGGAGCGCGGGCTGGTGAGCGGCGTCGCGCGGGACGATCGCGGGAACGCCAACGGCAGCATGGGTACCGACGCCGGCGACCCGGAGCGCACCGGCAAGCCCGCGATCTGGGTGACGAACTACGAGAACGAGCTGCACGGCCTCTACCGGAACGAGTCCGGCCCGGGGCGCGTGTTCTTCCACTTCCACACGACCGCCGTGGGCATCGGCGCGATCGGGCAGAAGTTCGTCGGCTGGGGTACGTCGTTCCTCGACGCGGACCTCGACGGGTGGGAAGACCTGTTCGTCGCCAACGGGCACGCGATCCGCTACCCGACCGGCAAAAGCTCCAGCCGCAAGCAACAGCCGGTTCTCTTGCTCAACGAAAAGGGAAAGTTCCGCAAGGCGAGCAAGCGGCTCGGCACGTATTCGGAAACGCCCCGGTTGGCCCGCGGGGTCGCGTTCGGCGACCTCGACAACGACGGGCGCACCGATCTCGTTATCAACCACATGAACGAACCGGTCACCGTGTTGCGCGGCATCGGCGGTCAGGGGAACCACTGGATCGGCGTGCGGCTCGAAGGCAAGAACCACGCCTGCACCGTCGGCGCGCGGGCGGTCTGGGAGGCGAACGGGCAGCGCCAAACGCGGTTCGCGAAGGGCGGCGGTTCATACGCCTCCTCTTCCGACCGCCGGTTGCTGTTCGGGCTGGGCCAGGAGCCGACGGGCCGGTTGATCGTAACATGGCCCGACGGGTCCGCGCAGAAGTTCGACGGGCTGGCGGTCGATCGCTATTACCGGATCACCCAGGGTTCGGACAAACCGGAATCCGAAGCCGGCGAGAAGAAGTGAGGCGCGTGTAGTGAGCCGCGACCGGCAGAGCGGGCGCTTCACCGTCTCGCCGAAGTAATCGGCCCGCTCCCGGCCGGTCGCGGCTCTATACCGAGTTCCTGAGCGAGAAGATCAACCGACTTCGGACGAGGCACGCATGGGCGGGGCGGTGAGACGTTGGCTCCGGGACCGGCGGCGCGGCGCACTTCTGGTCGTGGCGGTCGTCGCGGTGGCGACTGGGATCGGCGGATACTTCCTGCGGGAACAGCGGAAGACCGACCGCTTGTTCGCCGAGGGCGAATCCGCACTCGCGGCACGCGATTACGGCCGCGCCCGCGAACTCCTCGACCGGTACCTGACCGAGCGCCCCGCCGACCCCCGCGCCCGCCTGCTCGCTGCGCGCGCCGCCCGCCAGGCCCGCGCCTACCGCGAGGCCCGCGAACACCTCCAGAAGTGCCGGGCCGCTGGCGGCGAGGCCGAACCGATCGCGGTGGAGGAGCAACTTCTCGATCTCCTGGCCGGGAACGAGCACCCGCTCGCCTCACTCCGCGAGCGGGCGCGAGCCGACGACGACCTCGCGCTCGTCGTCCTCGAAGTGCTGATCCAGCGCGACCTCGACACCTATCAGCTCGGATCGGCCCTCGACGGGTTCACCCGTTACCTCGCCCGGCGCCCGGGCGACCTGCACGCCCTCATGGGCCGCGGGTTCGTCTGGGAACGCTTCTTGAACTTCTCCGACGCGATGGAGGATTACCGCAGGGCCGTCGCGGCACACCCCGATAACGACCGCGCGCGGCTCCGGCTGGCCGAGACGCTTCTGATCGCAGGTACACCCGACGAAGCGCTGACGCACTTCAAGTGGCTCGGCGAGCGGTTCCCGGAGCGCCCGCCGGTGCGCCTCGGGCTGGCGCGGTGCTACCGAAGGCTCACCCGCCCGGACGAGGCCGTCAAGTTGCTCGACGGATTGCTCGCCGAGTTCCCCACACACGGCGAGACGCTGTGGGAGCGGGGCGAGGTGGAACTCGATCAGGGGCGCCCCGCGACGGCCGAACCGCTGCTCCAGAGGGCCGCGGCGCAGCGCCCGTTCGACCGCCGGGTGCAGTACGCCCTGTCGCGGTGCCTGCGCCGGCTCGACCGCCCGGCCGAGGCCGACGCGCTCGACGCCCGCGTCAAGCAGCTCGACGCGGACCTCGCCCGGCTGAGCGCGATCCGATCCGAAGTGATGAAACGGCCCGACGACGCGGCACTCCGGTGCGAAGGCGGCTTGCTGTTCCTACGGAACGGTGAGCGCGACGAAGGGATCCGCTGGCTGCAACTGGCCCTGCGGATCGACCCGAACTGCGAACCGGCCCGCGCGGCGCTGGTGAAGGAAGGGCTTCTGCCGGGGCGCGCGCCGAAGTGACTTCGCGGCTCACGCGAAGAGATCGGACACCTTGCACGAGAACCCGGGCAGCACGTCCCCGCCGTCGAGGGTCGCATCAATCTCGAACGTCCGGGCGGCAGGGCCGCGGAACTCCATGACGAACTGCAAGAACGGATCGACGAGCCACAGCACCCCAACGCCAAACTCGACCAGCAATCTCACCCGATGCATCACGTCCGAGTACGGTTCGTTCCGATTGACCACGTCAAACGCCGCTTCCGGCGCCCGGGTCGGCCAGCTGTGTTCGAGCGCCACGCCGGTTCGGTCGCGCCAGAACGACGCGTCTGGCCCGATCACCGTGGCCGGGTCGCGGGCGATCACGAACCCGCAGCGCAGGGACGCGGAGCCGGCTCCCACCCGCTCGCGGTACTCGCTCAAGACGCCGCAAATGTTCCCGCATACCAGACCGTGTTGGGTGGAGTGGAACGGGCGATATACCACACGGCCGGCGATGAGGTCGTCGATCCCGTTGTCCGGGTCGGGCAACCGGGCGTACTCATCGAGCGTCAATAGTGGCTGTTGTGTGACGGACATCCCATTCCTCCTGATACATGAACCCACCGGCGGTGTCCCATACTCTGACGTGAGGTAAGCTCT
>CAZBXY010000215.1:0-14078 GCA_964495365.1 uncultured Frigoriglobus sp.
TTCTGTAGCCGGGGTCTGTGACCCCGGTCCGGCCTCACAGAGGCCGGCTACAGAAACCAGCGGGCCGGAATTCGTCGCGAAGGAAATGGTCTTCGGGCGGTTCGAGCGCGCGCTGTGGCTCGCGCTCGCGGCCCCCTACGAACACGACCGGGCCGATGCGAAGCGCGAAAAACTGATATTGCGTACATTATGGGCGAACTGGACAAAATGTCAAGCGGAATTACCAAGAAGTCACGCCCGAAGCATCGTGAGCTACCTCGCGGCGCACCCGTCTGACTTCAAGGGCGCCGTCGCCCGGCTGCGCCCCGAACTGCAAGGGCTGTACCTCTCGGCTTACCAGAGTTACCTCTGGAACAAGATGCTCGCGTTGTGGCTGACGCAAACCCTCGGCCCCGCGAACCTCACCAACGTGGACCTGAAGCTCGGTGAGGTGCCGACCCCAGTGCGCGTTCCCGACGAGTTTCGTACCGCGTGGGAATCGCTCACGCTGCCACTCCCGTCGGCGCGAGTGAAACCCGAACCGGGGGCGTCGTGGCTACCGATCGTAGAGCGTGTGCTGAAGGCCGAAGGGTTGACGCTCGCGGAACTGAAGATCAAGGGAATGCAGAAGCCGTTCTTCTCGAAGGGCGACCGCGCCGCGTGCGTGCGCCCCGAGAACCTGAGTTCAGCGAGTGAAGCCGACGAGTTGAACAAGGGCCGGGCGAAGCTGGTGCTGAAGTTCGATTTGCCCAGGGGAAGTTACGCAACGATGTTGGTGAAGCGGGTCACTTTCCCTTCACCAACTCCTTGAACGCATTGCAAATGATCGGCGATGCATCCGGGCCGACGCTGTTCATCTCGCCGTACTGGGCCTTCTTTAACCCATAGCAGAACGGCGCCTTCTCGTCCCACTGGCGCTTCGGAATGAAATAGCCTAACTCGTCGTTGGCCAGGCCGATCAGCATCCGGTGCTTCGATTTGAGTTGGTCGTAGATCGCGGGTTCGACCGGAGCGTCGGGGAAGTCCGCGCCGGGGTCCGCCGGGTCTTCGACCTTGCCCAGCACCAACTCCGGGTAGATCTCGCCGGGGATCGCGGCGATTTCGAGCGCGCCGAGCTTCAGGTAGCCGACCTCCGTCTTCACCGCGACTGGCTTCGATACGTCCTTCGTTTCCTCGAACTTCTTGGGCGTCGGGTTGTTATCCCACTTGTACATCGCGCGGTCGAGCGTGCCGAACGTGTACGCGAGTCGGTAGATGTTGTTGTCCACCGGGACGAGCAGTTCGCGCGTGCGGATGTCGAACGGTGTCAGTGTGATCGGCACGGCGCCCTTCAGGGCTTTCTCTGCGAGCTTCGCGACGAGGTAACCGTAGCGGTCGGCCTTCTCGAATGTGCCGTCGGCCAGTTCCTTGCCGTTCTCGTCTTTCACGAGAAGGCCCAGTGTGGTCATCAGCCCACCGACCGTGCCGGTGAAGTACGCGACCGGGCACTTTTGCGAGTCGCGCAGGTACTTCACCGTGAAGTAGATGTAATCGGCGCTGATCTCGGTGTTCTTCGACGCGAGCGATTCCGGGTGGTTGTTCCACTGCACGAACACGCCCAGCGGCTTGTCGGTCTTGGGATCGCGGAAGTGCAGTACAACCAGTTCGTCGTGCTTGACGATCGGCTTGCGGTTGTCGTTGAGCAGATCCGCGTCGCGGGCCGAGCCGATCCGCGCCGCGGCCGGCGCACGGGCCTTGTCCGCGGCCTTCACCGCATCGATGCAGCCCAGTTCGACCTTCTTGAGGTATTCGGGGTCGATCCCGCTCTGTACGGGTGAGGCGCCCCACAGTCCGAGCGTGTCCGGGCCTTCGTGGTTGTGGGTGGCCGAAACGAGGACGTACTTGAACCCGGGCAACTTCTCACGCACGCGCTCGACGACCGGCAGGAACAACCCGACCACATCGACCGATACGAACGCGATCTTCTCGTCGCCGTCGGCCATGACGACCGCGCGGGCCATGATCGGGTCGTGAACCTTCGTGGCCTTGCGGTTCTGCCCGAACCCGGCGAGGAACACCGGCTTCTTGCCGACCTCCGGCGTGAGATCGACCTCACCGAACCCGACCGTGAACTCGCCGGCGGTGAGGGGAAGAGATGACGCGAACACCGCGCAGAGGGCGAAGGCCAGGCGCATGGGAACCTCTCAGCTAAAACGCGGGATCGATGTCGATCTGCGAAACCTCGGGGTGGAAACTCTCGCCGCCCTCGCACTCGCGCATGTAGCGGATGCTCTCGCGCGCAATCGTGTCGGGGTCCGGCGTGTAGTCGAACACCTCCACCGACACCCAGCCGCGGTATTCCACGTCGCGCAGTGCCTGGAAGATCGGCTTGAAGTCCACATCGCCGAAGCCGGGGCCGCGCTTGTTCGGGTCGTTCGCGTGGAAGTGGTGCAGGTACTCGCGGTTCGCCCGAATCACGTCCGGCGTCGGCGCTCTCTCAACTGACATCGCCTTCACGTCGAGGTGGAGCTTCACATACGGATGTGCGAGCCGGCGCGCGAGTGACACAGCCTCCACGGCGCTGGTCATGAAGTTCGTTTCCGCCGGCGTGAGCGGTTCGAGGCACAGATAGACCTTGTCGCGGTCCAACGCCGCGAGGCAGTGACCCAGGGTGTCCGCGGCGTTCGCTTCGCCCTGTTCGCGGGTCATCCCTTCGGGCAGATTGCGCTGAAAGGGCGAGCCGAGAACGAGGATGTTGCCGCCCAGTTCCGCCGCCGCGTGCGCCAGTTCCGCGAGGTACTCGCCGGTTCGCTTGCGGGTCGTGGCGTCGGGCGAGGTGAGGTGAAAGCCCTCGGTTTTAGCCAGGAGCCAGTGCAACCCGATGATCTGCACGCCGGCGGATTCGGCCTGCTGGCGGAGTTCGCTGCGGCGCGCGCTCGTCACATCGGTAATGCGCGGGGCGAGCGTGAACGGGGCCATCTCCAGCCCGGTGTAGCCGAGTTCGGCGACGCGCGCACACACGCGGGCGTGGTCCCAGCCCTCGAACGTCTCGTTGCAGATCGCGTACTTCACGGGAAGCTCACCTCGTGCGCGCGGGGGTTCAGTTCGGTCGGGTCGGTCACCGTCAGCTTGATCGCCGTCTGACCCTTGGCGGCCTTGTAGAACTCGGCCGGGGTGCCGACGGGGGTTCCGTTCACGTGCGTGATGAGCCAGCGCTCCGGGCGGTCGCCGAGCTTCTTGAACCCGGCCAGGGCCGCCGAGTTCGGGGCAAGGTCGCGGACGCAGACGCCCGCCGGCAGCCCGTTGCCCCCGCGCACCTGGTTCTGAAGTTGCTGGGCCAGGATGCTGCCGTACTCGACCCGCAGGCCGAACACCGGCTCCGGGCGGGCCGAGGCGATGAACGGCTGCGACTGCTGGAACTTCCCCAGCGTGACCTCGACGAAGTGCTCTTGCCCGGCCCGCCACAGCCGGAGCTTCACCTTCGAGCCGGCCAGCGACGAGCCGATCCGGTGGAGCAGTTGAGCGTAATTGGTGGTCGGCAACCCATCGACGTGCGTGAGGACGTCGCGCTCGTCGATCCCGGCACGCCCCGCGGGGCCGTAGGAGAGGACCTGCTCGAACGTGACCCCGCCCCGCGCCCCGATCGGACTGAGTACGCCGAGGTACCCGTACTCGACCTCCTCGCCGCGCCGCAGAGTCTCGACGACGCGGCGGAAGTGGACGTCGGCGGGGAACGCAAGGCCCGGCGCGCCGCCAGCGATGTCCGCCGAGGTCGTCGTCAGGCCGATGAGTTCGCCGTCGAGGTTCAACAGCGCTGCGCCGGACACGCCAGCGTGGGCTGCCCCTGCGCTCAACACCCCGGCCCGCTCCAGGAGCGGGCCGTACTGGTAGTAGTATTGTGGCGCCGTTCTTGCCGACACGACCGGGTAGCGAACCTTCGACAGGCTCTCGAGCGTCGCGGTCGGCCGATCGGGCCGCGTGCCGAGCGCGTAGGTGTTCGCCATCACCACCACGAGCTTCCCGTCGGTCACGTTGGCCTTCTGCCCGTTGTTCAGATCGTCCACGCGCACGTCGGCGAACTTGATGACGGGTAACTTCGGAGGCGGGGTGAGCAGCTTCAGCACCGCGAGGTCGTGTCGGGTGTCGGCCGCGTGGATGTCGGCGTAGGAACCGGCGCGGCCCGGCAGGTACACGTACACCTTCGTCGCGCCCTCCACGACGTGATACGGCGTGAGGACGAGGCCGCTCGAATCGATCACGACCCCGCACGCGTACCCGTGGTCCGGGATGTTCTCCGGGTTGGCGAGGTCCAGCGACAGGCCCAGGCGCGCGTCGCGCGGCGCCGGGTTGAGTTTGAGGAACTCCTTGATGTCGTACCCGCCGAGCTTGCCCGGCGGGTCGGCGGTCCCGCCCTTCGGGTAGCGGTCCGAGCGCGAGACCACCACGCACGCGACGCACGGCCCCGCGACCTCGTTCGCGGCCTTGAGCTGCCTCTCGACCGCGGTGACCAGGTCCGATTTGGTCGGCTCCTGAGCGGGCAGCGCGGAACCCAGCGCGAGGGCGGAGAGAAGTGCGACACCAACAACGCGCATGACCGGCTCCGAACGGACGGGCGGATGGATGCCTCCGTTGTAACCGGGCGCGA
The DNA here is from genome assembly GCA_964495365.1 of uncultured Frigoriglobus sp. Classification (GTDB taxonomy): domain Bacteria; phylum Planctomycetota; class Planctomycetia; order Gemmatales; family Gemmataceae; genus Gemmata. The sequence continues at coordinate 4,604 of CAZBXY010000215.1, forward strand.
GGGGGAAAACCAGGGAACAGGGGTCAGGGATCAGGAGTCAGGGGACAGGAGACAGGCAGTGATTAAGATCGAGAGCAAGAGTACGAGTAGGAATAGGATTACGAGCCAGAGAAAGCGAAGGATTAGGACCGATGCGCCCGAGTGCCTTTCCTCATCTTACTCTGGCTCTCGATCTTAATCACTGCCTGTCTCCTGTCCCCTGACTCCTGATCCCTGTTCCCTGCCTCCTGTCCCCCCGGTTCACCGCGCGGGGACATACGACAACAGGTAGAAGATCAGCGAACAGCAGATGACGCCGATGGCCATGATGAGCCACGCCTGGAACACCAGCGCGTAAATCCGGCGGTATGGTGGGTACGGGTCCGGCGCGACCGGTGGCTCGGTTTTCATTTGAGTTGTGGTCTGGGCGCTGTGACGCCCGACCGCGGTATCGGCGCCGGCGTGCGCCACCGGTTTGGTGGAATTGGCCACGAGCGGTTACCTCCTCCCCTATTGACAGCTTACCTATCCTATCATCGACCGTTCAACGCCGCGGTTCCAGTTCTCGTTGGCTCAAGGATAAGAAGTCGCCGGAAACGCGCCGATTTTGGCACGTTGACCGGGCAGACCTGAGCTAAAATTGTTAAAATCTGGGGGCCGGTCCCGTAATTACCCGGCACCGTCGGCACCGTTGCACCCGTTTTTCGACCGGAACCCGCCCGGCATGCACCTCGACTCCGCGGAAGACGTACTCGACGCCCTCCGGGAGAGCGGGCTGTTCGCACCGGCCGCGTTCGACGCCCTGGTGCGGGAGCTGGCCCCGCTCGGCGACGACCTCCGCGCCGTGATGACCCACATCATCAAGACCAAGCGCCTCACGGCCTACCAGCTCGGCAAGACGCTCAACGGCCGGTCCGCGGACCTGTTCATCGGCCGCTACATCGTGACCGACCGGCTCGGCTCCGGCGGCATGGGCAAGGTGTACCGCGCCCGCGACCTCGACACCGGGATGCCGGTCGCGATCAAGGTCGTGCGGTCGGCCCTGGTGACGAACCCGACCGTGCGCGGGCGGTACGCGCGCGAGGTGCAGACCACGAGTCAGTTGTCCCACCCGAATATCGTCAGCGTGTTCGACGCCGGCGAGGACAACGGCAAGTTCTACATGGCGATGGAGTTCGTGGACGGGATCGACCTCGCCCGGATGATGCGCGAGTTCGAGGTACTCGCGGTCCCGGAGGCGTGCGAGTACGCGCGCCAGGCGGCGCTGGGCCTCGAACACGCCCACTCCCGCGGAATCGTTCACCGCGACATCAAGCCGAGCAACATCGTCGTCGCGGGCGAGCGCCACGTTCCGCAGGCGACCGAACCGGCCGTGGTGAAGCTGCTCGACCTCGGCCTGGCCCGCGCGCTGGACCCGCTCGACATGGTTGCCCCGGACTTGACCCGCGACCACACCGTTGTCGGAACGCCGGACTACATGGCTCCCGAACAGGCGAAGGACTCGCGCCTGGTGGACGGCCGCGCCGACCTCTACGGCCTGGGGTGTACGCTCTACTTCCTGCTCACCGGGCGCGTGCCGTTCGCGGCGCCGGGGGCGATCGAGAAGATCCTCGCCCACCAGATCGAGCAACCGCCGCCGCTCCAGGGGTTGCGCCGCGAGATCCCGCAGGGCGTTGCGCAGATCGTGATGAAGTTGATGGCCAAGCGCCCGGTCGACCGGTATCAGAGCGCGGCCGAGGTCGCGGAGGTGCTGGAACCGCACACCCGCTACCCGAAGGGCGCGCCGCCGGTCGAACTGACCCCGACCCGCTCCTGCGAGCGGGAACCGACCCAAAAGGGTCGGAACGCCGACACCAAGGGAACACGCAGCACGGTTCCGCCGTCGGACGAGGTGTCCGGCGAGCCGTTCCGGTTGCTCGAACTGCCCGACAGCGGCGAATCTCCGCGCCCGCAACCGCCCGCGCCGCGCCCGCGGGTGAAGTTGCGCGCCCCGGAGAACGTCCCGCCCCGCGAACGGTCGAAGCCGAAGAAGCCCGTACGTAACGAACTGCCGGCGTTCGTGTGGGTGTTCGTCGGGCTGTGCGGGTTCGTCGTCTTGGCGATCACGTTCTGGCTGGCGACCAAGAGGTGACTCACTTCCCGGTGGTGTGAATCGTCAGGTACACCGAGCCGACCACCGGTTTGCCGTCGGCGGCCTTCACGTTGTAACCTACCATCATCTGCATCACCGGCTTCAACTCGGCGAACGTGATTTCCAGCGTGCGCGCGTCGGCGGAGAGCTTCGCAACGCGAACCGGCACGTCGTCCTGACCCTCGGCCTTCGGATCGCTCACCTTCCAGCGCTTGGAGCCGTAGTCGCCGCTCCAGCGGTAGTTCCACCACGCGGCGCGGTAGTTGCCGGTGGCCGCGATCGCCTTCGGGTCGAGCGGGCGCGTGAACGTCAGCCGGATCGTGTCACCCTTCACCTCCATTCCGACCGGCACGGTAAGCGGCTTGCCGGTCGTGCGAACCCGCTGCAAACAGCCGTCGGCCTGTGCCGCGGTCTGCCAGCCGTTCAGCCCGCAGGCATAAAGATTGCCGTCAGGACCGAAACGCCCGCGGCACACGCCCGAGAGAAACTGCACCGGGAGCGCCGCGACCCCGCCCTGCACGACCCCGTTACCGCAATCCTGGCGCAGCAGCACGAACGGCCGACACCGGCCGTAGGAGAAGTGCAGCGGGATGCCTGCGAGCGGGCCGAAGGTGTCTTTGGGCACCCAGACCTGCCCGCCGGCGGAGTTGTCCACTTCGCGCGGGAGCCAGCACAGCGGCAGGTCGTAGGTCGCCGGCGGGGCCGGGCGGTGGTGGGCGCGCATGTCGCCGTAGAACCCGCCGCGCTTGTACTCGTCGATCCGCGTCGCCGGCATCCAGTTCCCTTCCTGGTCGGCACCGGTAAGAATCCCGGTTGGCGACATTCCCATTCCGATCGGGTGCCGGAACCCGGTGCTGAAGATTTCGGACTTCGAGCCGTCCTTACTGACGCGCATCAGGCACCCGCCGGTGGGCGTGTCGGTGTCGCCGGTCTTGAAGAAGTAGAAATTCCCCTGCGGGTCGGTTTCCAGGCACGTGTCGTAGCTGTGTTCGCCGCCCCCGCAGTGCCAGTCGTTGTTGACGCATTCGTAGAAATCGGCCTCGCTGTCGTTGTTGAGGTCGTGAAGGCGGGTGAGCTGCCCGCGCTCGAGTACGATCACCTTCCCGTCAACGACCTTCAGGCCGAGCGGGTGGTAGAGGCCGGTCGCGTACCGCTGCCAGGAACACGTCGCGGCCTTCTCGTTCACCGTGACGAGCCACACGTCGCCGTGACAGGTGCAAACGGCGATCTTTCCATCCGGTAGGAAGTCGAGGCCGGTGCAGAAGAACAGCGCATTGAAGCGGTTCTTGTAGGGGATGGTGAGCGTGTCCACCGCGAACGGGCCGCTCTCGTCGCCACGCACGAGGGCCGTGACGATCGGCTCGCCCCACCTCTTCGGCCCGCCCTTGGTGAGCGGCGAGAGCCGATCGAGCGTCTTCGGCTTCGCTTCGGGTGTGTGCGCGTCGAAGTTGAGTGTGGCATCCTTGAGCGCGTCGTACTCGTGAGATTCCGCTCCCGCGGTCAATCCGGCTTGGCGGATCTTTGTCTGCCCCGGTCGGATTTCTGTGACACGAGCGACCGCGGGTTTACCGTCAGGTCCGGGTGCGAGCAGCGGGCTTTCCAGTACCTCGCGGTCGCCGACAGTGTAGCTGAAGACGACGCGGTTGCCTTGGACGTACAGCCCGCGGTACTTGGCCCACCCCTTCGGCAGCGGCGCGCTGAATCGCTTCTCGGTCGTCTCCCATTTGCCCTTCGGGTCGGCCCAGCCCGGGCCGGTGGGTGAGGCGAACACCAGCTCGCCCTTCGGAGTCGGTGTGTTGAGCAGCCCGAAGCGGCGGTCGCTGTGGTTGAGGAACCCGCCGGTCCACCCGGCCGAGAGGCGCAGCGTGTTGCGATCGAACACCGCCGCGGCTTCGCCCTTCGCGCCGAGCCTCACAACAGTGGCCTTGTAGACCATCTGTTGGCCCTTTCCGAGCGGATACCGCATCGTGCAGTTCAGGAACGGGCCGGTGTCCGTGTCGCGGAAACGGGCGTCGATCCAATCTTTGTCGGTGGCCCGCTCCCACGGCTCGAAATGGCCCAGCGCCGGCCGCGGGGTCCAGTCGGCCAGCGACGGGTCGGCTCCAGGCAAGAGTCCAAGCCCGGCCGGTCGTGGGGGCGGCGCGACCGGAAGTTCATCGGGTGGAGCAGAAATTCCAAAAATGAAAAGCAAGGACAGCATGTGACACCGAGTAGGACAACTGGAGAAATCGCTCTCGCTAGCTTGCCGTGTCGGGGAATCGGCCGCAACTGATTATTCCGGCGCCTGTTTCTCATTGACTTCTCAGCTTCGACTACTAACAATTGCATGAGTTGCCCTGGGGTGCCTCTCGATTCTCTCATTCACGGGCAGCCGCGATTTCCTCATCTTTTCTCGTTTCCTTGTCCCGCTCCATCCGGAGGTGCTATGAGTCGTTCTCTCTCCCTGCGGCGTGCCTTCACGCTGATCGAACTGCTGGTGGTGATTGCGATCATCGCCATCCTGATCGGTCTGCTGCTGCCCGCTGTGCAGAAGGTTCGTGAAGCAGCTGCTCGCATGAGCTGCTCGAACAACCTTAAGCAGATCGGCCTCGCGGCCCAGAACTACCACGACGTCATCGGGAAGATGCCGCACGGCGGTCGGAACCGGACGAACCCGAACAACGTCTCCGGCGAGCCGTACGATACGACCGAGTTCTGCTGGGCCTACCAGATCCTTCCGTACATGGAACAGGACAACATGTACAAGGGGGTGAACAGCCTCATTCACAAGACCACCACACCTCCCGGCGCGCCGAACCTTCCGAACAACCTGAGCGCCAGCCCAGTGAAGCCGCTCCTGTGCCCGGCCCGTGGCCGCGGCGGGTACTCGACCAACGGCTCCAATAACATTGGCAACAACCCCGGGTACAACGGCCCGTTCACGGACTACAAGGTGAACTGGCAGTCCTTCGACAACCGGTCCAACGCCGACCCGAACCGGCTCAACATGGCCGTCATCACATCGCAGAACGGGACGAGCAACACGATCTACGTCGGGGAAGGCTATCTGAACCCGAACGAGTACCGCCGGAACCACGCGAGCAACTGGGAAGAGATCATCTACTCCGGCGGCTATGGCGGCACCGGTCGTGGGTGCAATAGCGGTAGTCCGCTGGGCAACAACTGTGAGTTCCTGCTGCTCCAGGACACCATCAGCGTCGGTCAGGGCAACCGCTGGGGCGGGCCGCACGGCGCCGGCGGGCTGTTCGTGTTCTGCGACGGCAGTGTGCGGACGATCCCCTACACCCAGAACGGGGTGAACACGCCGGCCTCGCGCCAGCTCGAATACCGCAACAACGTGCCGGTCAACTACTAAACTAGCGGTAGCGAACCCGGTCTTCGGGCGTGCCTCCTCGATTTTCGAGGGGGCACGCCTGTTCCCGTACCCACTCGCCCACCGGAGACACTGCCGTGCCCACCCCACCACTCGCCCGTTACCGCCTTGTGGCCGCTGCTGTTCTGGCCCTCGGTCTCCTCGCCGGGTGCGGCAGCGCCAAGCCGGTCACCGTGACCGGCAAACTGGTCCTTCCGGCGAAACTCAAGATCCAGGAAACCGATCAGATCTCCATCACCTTTTTCCCCGAAGACGGTGACGTGAAGAACACCGCCGGCGGCAAGAGCGCGTCTGGGACCGTGAACCCCAAGGATCTCACGTTCACCGCCTCGGTGCTGCCCGGCAAGTACAAGATCGGGGTCGGGGTGACCCCGTACGCCGGCATGGGCGACGAACAGAAGCGCACCGAAATCATTGACGGGATGCTCGGCGCGTTCAACGCCACCGCCACGCCCCTGCGGTACGAGGTCACGAGCGCGGCGAGCCAGTCGATCACCATTGACGTACCGAAGTCCACTGTAACCTCGCCCTGATCTCGCGGTCATTCATTTCCGACCCGGGCGCGGCCGCGCTCAAACGGGAGGTCCGCTCATGCGCCGGCGCACCGTCGGCTGGTGTAGCGCCGTGACGGCCCTCGCGGCGGCGGTTGTACTCGGCGCGCTGTCGTGCAACCGGTCCGGCACCGGTGACCCCCCCCCGCCCGAACCGCCCCCAGCGCCCGGGTGGTTCGAGGACATCACCGCGGCGTCGGGTCTCGACTTCACCCACGACCCCGGCCCTACTGGCACGTACTTCATGCCCCAGTCGATGGGGTCCGGGGCCGCGTGCCTCGACTTCGACGGCGACGGCCTCCTCGACGTCTACCTCCTCACATTCGGCGGCGCGAATTCGGCGTCCACCAACAAGCTGTTCCGCCAGGTGGCGCCGGGCAAGTTCCAGGACGCGACCGCCGGCTCCGGGCTGGGGGTGTCGGGGCAGTGGCACGGGGTCGCAGTCGGTGATGTGAACAACGACGGCAAGCCGGACGTGCTCCTCACCGGGTTCGGGGCGATCAAGCTGTTCCTCAACCTCGGCGGCGGCCAGTTCCGCGACGCGACCGCCGAATCCGGGCTGGCGAACCTCTCGTGGGGCATGTCCGCGGCGCTGTTCGACTACGACCGCGACGGCTGGCTCGATCTCGTTGTGGTCAACTACCTCGACTACGACCCGAAGGTGGAGTGCAAGTCGCCCGAAGGCGTACTCGACTTCTGCGGCCCGAACTCGTTTGCCGGGACAACGAGCAAGCTGTTCCACAACCTCAAGCAACCGAACGGCAAGTTCGAGGACGTGAGCTTCGCGTCCGGGATCGGCAAGGTCGCGGGGCCGGGGCTGGGGGTGACGGTCGCGGACTTCGACGGCGACGGCGGGCCCGACATCTTCGTGGCCAACGACGGCCAGCCGAACCGGCTGTGGGTGAACCAGAAGAACGGGACGTTCGCCGACGAGGCGACCTCGCGCGGGGCCGCGCTCTCCGCGATGGGCAAGGCGTTCGCCGGGATGGGGATCGCGGTCGGCGACGTGAACAACGACGGGCTGCTCGACTTGTACGTTACACACCTCGGCAGTGAGTTGAACAACCTGTGGCGCCAGGGGCCGCGCGGGCAGTTCCGCGACCGCACCGTTGAGGCCGGGCTGAGCAACTCGGCGTGGCGCGGCACCGGGTTCGGCACCCTGATGAGCGACTTCAACAACGACGGCTGGCTCGACATCGCGGTCGTTAATGGGAAAGTGGCCCGCGGCGGGCCGGCGAAGGGGACCGACCTCGGCTTCTGGGAAACCTACGCGGAGAAGAACCAACTGTTCGTCAACGACGGCACCGGGAAGCTCCGCGACACGTCCCCCGAAAACGGCGTGTTCTGCGGCTACTGGAACGTGGCCCGCGGGCTGGTGTGTGCGGACTTCGACGGCGACGGCGCCCCGGATTTGCTCGTGGCCCCGATCGGAGCGAAGGCCCGGCTGTTCAAGAACGTTGCCCCGGACCGCGGGCACTGGCTCCAGGTGCGGGCGCTTGACCCGAAGCTCAACCGCGACACTTACGGGGCCGAAGTGCGCGTCCGGGCCGGCGGCAAGGAGTACGTCCGCGTGGTGAACCCGGCCGAGAGCTACCTGTGCGGCGGGTCGCCGGTCGCACACTTCGGGCTGGGTAGTGCGAACGCGGTGGAGTGGGTTCGGGTGACGTGGCCCGACGGCGAGAAGCTCCAGACCGAACAGTTCGCCGGCGGCGCGGCGAACCGCGTCGTCACGCTGAAGCGCGGAGAGGGGAAGGCGCCGTGAAAGCGAACTTCCCGCCGCCTCCGCCGCCTCCCCCCGCGCCGCGCCCGAACCCGGCTCCGGTTCCGCCGGTCGCGGGCGCGCCGGACCCGCGGCGCAAGCGGATCGCGGTTGCCGTTTTGGTCGTCGCGCTCGTCGGGGGTGGCGTGTGGTGGTGGCGCACGAGAGAGGCGCCGCCCCCGGAGCCGCCGCTGCCGGTCGGGATCACCGACTCCGAGGTTGGCGAAGCGGTCGCGGCGGCGCGGGCGAAGGTGCTGGCCGACCCGCGGTCCGGCGCTGCGTGGGGCGAGTACGGGACCGTGCTCCTGGCGAACCTGTTCGACCGCGAGGCGACCGAGTGCTTCATCGAGGCGTCGCGGCTGGACCCGAAAGACCCGCGGTGGCCCTACGCGCGCGGGCAGATCGCACTGAAGCGCGACCCGCCGGCGGCGGTGGAACTCCTGACCCAGGCGGCCGACGCGGCGAAGGACAAGCCGGAGTTCCGCTCCGCGTTCGCGCTGGCGCTGGCCGAGGCGCTTCTGGAGCGCGGCGAGACGGACCGCGCGGCGGCGCTGTTCGAGCGGGAACTCGCGTCACTCCAGGGCGCGCGGGCCGCGTTTGGGCTGGGGCTGGTCGCGCTGGCCCGCAACGACGACGCGACCGCGACCAATCACTTCGAGTCGGTGCGCGCATACCCGGCGTGCCGGAAGCAGGCCAACGCACAACTGGCGCTCCTGGCCCGCGCTCGTGGCGATGTGCCGGCGTCCAAGCAGTACGAGTCGGAGGCCAACGCGCTGGAGGCCGATCCGCCGTGGCCCGACCCGTACCTCGACCGCGTCGTTCAACTCCAGGTGGGCTACCGCGGGTTGCAGCGCCGCGTGGGAGTGTTGGAGCGCGACGGGCTGTACGAGGCCGCCGCCGACGCCTATTTGGCTCAGGCCCGGCACAAGCGGACGAGTCAGGCGCTGACCGGCGCCGGCGTGAACCTCATGCGGGTGCAGAAGTATGACGAGGCCGTTGCGCTGCTCCGTGAGGCGGTGCAGCTCGACCCGGGCGACTCGGGCGCCCACTACGGACTCGCACTGGCGCTGTTTTACAAGGCCCAGCGGGGCGAACCGGGTTCGGAGGAGGCAAAGGCCCTCTATCGCGAGGTGGTGGCAGGGGCGAAGCGGACGACAGAACTCAAGCCCGACGACGCACGTGCGTACATGTTTTGGGGGATCGCGCTGTACAACCTGGGAGACCCGAAAGGGGCGATCGAGCCGCTCCGCAAGGGGCTCGGGATCCGACCGGCGGAGTTCGGGCTGCACTTCGCGCTCGGGCAGGCACTGGCCGCAACCGGCGACCGCGCCGGGGCCAAGGAACATTTCAAGACCGCGGGCCAAATCCGACCGGACGACCCGGCGCCGGCGCAGGAGCTGGCGAAGCTCAAGGGCGGGTAGCGCATTAACGAGCCGCGACCTGGCCAGTCGTTTCAACGCATGGTTGAGTGCATGGTTTTCAGCCCCGGAGGGGCGACCGATGTTAGCCCGGGGTGGAGCGAACGAAGTGAGCGCAACCCCGGGTACGCGGGCCAACAAACCTCAAGCCCCGGAGGGGCGACAGAACGAACGGCGAAGGTTCCTGTCGCCCCTCCGGGGCTTCATCCTTAGGAGTTACGCAGTTGACTTTTCCGGGACTTGCGCGTGGGTCGAAAGCGGTCT
>CAZBXY010000216.1:0-13671 GCA_964495365.1 uncultured Frigoriglobus sp.
GTAAGAGCGCCTTTCCGAGCCCGCGGCGGTGGTGCTCGTGGTGGATGTACACCGACGCCTCCGCGGACCCCACGTAGGCGCACCGCGAGTTCCACCGCGACAGCGCCGCCCAGCCGATCACGACGCCGGCGGCCTCCGCGACCGTGACGGGGTGCCGCTGCCAGTCGCGGTTGCGGAGCCACGCGACCCGCTCCTCGGCCGGTTCCGGCTCGACCTGGTACGTGCAGGTGGAACGCGCGACGTAGTAGTTGTAAATGGCCCGGATCGCTTCCGCGTCGGCCTCGGTCGCGAGCCGGATGGTGAAATCGGGCATGGTTTGGGTCACTCCGGGAAGCCGTGCTGGCGGCGGTGGTACGGGCCGTCGTAGAGCTGCGTGGACTTCGACGGCTCCAAGCGGCCGTCGCCCGCGACCGTCTTCACGCGGGTCAGGAGCGCGTCGGACTCGTCCTTCGGCATCGGCTTGAAGTTGTCGGCGATCGCCACGTCTTGCATCAGCACCTTCATCGAATCGACGCCGACCACCAGCGACGCGATCTCCTGCGAGAGCGCGAACCGGATGCACTCGTCGGCGGTCGCGGCCCCGCCCACAACGATCTTCCCGCCTGAGTCCATGTTCCCGCCGCCGAGGCTCTTCATCCCGATCGCCGCGACGTTCTTCTTCTTCAGCTCCGGGATGACCTCGTGAATGCTGCTGCGGTAGAAGTAGTCGCACACGTTCACCGGGAGCTGGCACGTGGCATAATCGTCGTGCGTCGCCAGCATCTTGAGGAAGATGTGCGGGGCCTTGTGTCCCGTGAAGCCGAGAAACCGCACCTTGCCCGCTTTCTGGGCTTCGAGCGCGACCGCCAGCGCCCCGCGCTCGACGATCCAGTCGGGGTCGTTATCGTAATTGATCTCGTGGAACTGCCACAGGTCGATCACGTCCGTTTGCAGCCTCCGCAGGCTGTCTTCGAGGTGCTGGCGGCTGGTGGCGGCGTCGCGACCGCAGTTCTTCGTCATGAGGAAGATCTTCTGCCGGCGCCCGCCGACGAGTGCCTTGCCCATGATCTCTTCGGAGCGCCCGTCGTGGTAGTCCCAGGCGTTATCGAAGAACGTGATGCCGTGGTCGATGGCCGCGTGCAAAATGCGCTCAGCTTCCGCATCGCCGATGGCCGGCTGGCCGATGTGCCACCCGCCGAGGCAGATGATGGAGACGTTCGCCCCGGTCTTGCCGAGCGGGCGTGTGGGGATCGACATGGGGAACTCCACTTGTATGGTGAACGGCGCGGCGTCAGCCCGCCGTGAAACGTGTCGCGTTCGGAGCGGTCGGTGGTTCTCGGCGGACTGACGCCGCGCCGTTCGCCATACCGGGCTAAGCGAGTCGCGTGTCATCGTCGTCGGGCATCGGGCCGAAGTCGAACATGTCGTCGAGCCGCCGGCGCGGTTTGGGCTTCTTCCCCGGTTTCGGGGCCGAGAGCGGTTCGTAGCGCTTCAAAATCAGCTCGATCACCCAACACCCGCGAATGTGCTGCGGTTGGTCCTTCACCCCGACCTCCGTGCCGCGACAGTGCCGCAAGATCGCCTCCTCGTCGCAGTCGGCGTCGAGGAGTGCGTCGGCGAGGATCGGCATCCGGTCGAACGCGCGGTCCTCGAAGATGCCCTTCGCCAGCGCGACGACGGTATCGGTGCGCCAGGCCGGTTCAAACCGCGGCGGGGTGAAGGCGTTGCCGACGACCTCGCGCAAGATGCGGGCGAGCTGCTTCCGCTCGCGCCGCTCGCGCTTCATCTCGGCCTCGAACTCGTCGTTGTCGCTCCGCGGCTTACCCTCCTCGACCTTCCGCACAATCTCGATCGCCTCGGATTCGGCGATCCGCTTGTTCTTGACGCCGGCGGAGCGGTCGGCGTGTTCGTCGCCCTCGTGCTTGAGCCGCAGCGCGTTGTTGGCCGCCCCGTTGGCTCGCATGCGGCTGCTGGCAGCCTGTTCCACTAACGGCCGGATCAGTTCGAGCATCCGTTCGTCAGGCTCGTCGAACAGCACGCGGACCGCCTGCGCGGCCTCGCCGACCGCCTCGCCGATCCACTCGATCGCGTTGGCCGCGTGCCGGCTGGCGGCCTGGAAGAGAGGGAACGCCGGCGCGATCTGGTTCGGGCGTGCCAGTATCGGGGCGTCCTGGCCGGCGGCGTCCGGGTCGGCGGATTTCACGATCGCGCGCTGCGCGAGTTCCGCCGCGCCGACCGCTTCCGGCACGGCCGCGTCGATCTTCTTCTGCCAGTCGGCCCGCTGAGCGGCGTTGAGCGGTTTTTCGGCGCGTTCGGCGAAGGTGATGGCGTCCGGCAGCACGCCGGCGGGCAGAAAGTCCCACAACCTCCGCGCATACGCGCAGCACACCAGCAGCCACTGGCGCGGCGAGAGCCGGTCGGAGACGACTTCGAGCATCGCGTCGCCGTCGGTGCCGGTCAGCCACTTGGTTTCATTCATCGAAGATGACCCTGGGCGGTCCGAACCTGCGGGGGAGTTAAGCTACTCACGACCCAACACCAAATCCACTATCCAGTTCCCGCGACAGTGAACATTGGACGGCGCCCGGCAGCGGTCGAGGATAGTGTCGTTGTCGCACCCGGCGTCCTGAAGGGCGTCGGCCAGGATCGGCACAGCGGAAAAGTCGCCGGTTTCGTCCATCTGCCGGGCCAGGGCGACGACAGTCGAGGTTCGCCAGTCGGGGTTGAGCGCGGGCGTGTACCCCGGCGGCGGGAAGATGTCGCGGACCAACTCGGCCTGGTATTCTCGCGCGGCGGAGAAGGCGCGGTTGTACGCGCCCTGCCATTCCTTCGACACCGGGTTGCCCCCCGGCGGCGCCGGGCCCGCGGCGCGGGCGGCGAGCGCTTTAGCGGCGTTTCGAGCCGCGTCTGATGGGTTCCACACGATCGTCTGTTCTGGATTTCGTAGCGTTGAGCCGCGCCCACCCCAATAGCCGGCTGAGGCCCACCCGGCGGCGTTCAACGCCTGTTCCTGAAACGTCACCGGTCCGTACACCATTCGGATTGCCACCGCGCGAAGGTCCGTCGGTGTCGCTCGGCCGTCGGCAAATCGCTCGGACAACAGCAGGGCGTTGCAGGCGTCGGTCGGCAGAAAGTCCCACACCATTCGCGTACAAGCGACGCCGAACAGTCGTAACCGCCGTGCGGTCGGAAGGCTCAGGTTTGCACTGACCAGCGGCCCGGAGTACGCGAGCGAATACGGCCAGGCCATGTGGAGCAACACGTCCGGGTTGGTCTCGGTGTACCAGTCGGGTTGAACTTCGGTCTTGGCCACGGGCGTGCCTTCCGTTCGCGGGTGAGATTCCAGTATACCTGAAACATGCGTTCCGATCTCCCCGCGATGCTCGGCGGCTCGCCGGTGCGCCCCGAAGGGCCGCCGACGTGGCCGCTCCCCGACCCCGACGTTCACGCCGCGCTCGCGGCGGCGGTCGCGTCCGGCGCGTGGGGGCAGTACCACGGCGCCGAAGTCTGCGCATTGGAAAGTGAGTTGGCGGCGTTTCACGGCGTCCCGCACGCGCTGACATGCGCCAGCGGGACGCTCGCGGTCGAAGCCGCCCTGCGGGCGCTTCGTGTCGGGGCCGGCGATGAAGTCGTCATGGCTGCCTACGACTACGAATCGACCTTTCTGACGCTCCACGCGATCGGGGCGAAACCGGTGCTGATCGACGTTCACCCGCAAAACTGGCAACTCGACCCGGCGAAGCTCGAAGCCGCAATTACCCCGCAAACCAAGGTGGTCATTTGCTCGCACCTGCACGGCGGGCTGGTTCCAATGCGCGAAGTCACGGAAATCGCGCGGAAGCACGGAATCGGGGTGGTGGAGGATGCGGCGCAGGCTCCGGGGGCGACAATCGACGGCAATCCGGCCGGCACGTGGGGCGCCGTCGGCACACTCAGCTTCGGCGGGTCGAAGCTCCTGACGGCGGGGCGCGGCGGGGCGCTGGTGTTGAGCGATTCGCGGTTTCATCAGCGGGCGAAGCAGTGGTTGCACCGCGGGCTTCAGCAGTGGGCGCCGCTGAGCGAGCTTCAGGCCGCCGCGCTGCGCCCGCAGTTGCGGAAACTGCCGGAGGCGACGCGCCGGCGCGCGGAGCGGGTGCGGGAGCTGGTGGAGGGGCTGGAAGAACCTAACCCCCCAACCCCCTTCCCTAAGAAGGAAGGGGGAGCAGAACCAAAAGCAGAAGACGCGAACGGCGCGTCGTTGACCCCTCTTTCTCCCCCTTCCTTCTTAGGGAAGGGGGTTGGGGGGTTAGGTTCGGTGCCTTCGCTCCCCGCCTTCTACAAGCTCGGCTTCCAGTACGACCCCGCGGCCTTCGGGCTGTCGCGCGAGCTGTTCGTCAAGGCGCTCCGTGCCGAGGGCATCGCGTTCGATGCCGGCTTCAAGGCGCTGCACGTCGGGCGGTCGCCGTCGCGGTTCCGCGCCGCGGGCGAACTCACGCACGCCGCCGACGCACACGACCGGTGCGTCATGCTGCACCACCCCGTTTTGTCGGGCGCAACGGCCGACGTACAGCAGGTGGCGGAAGCAGTGGCGAAGGTGTATCGTTATCGAGACGAACTCACCCGCTCCGCGGCGCCCCGCGGCTAACCTCCATCTCGGATTCCTCATGCCACGTTCCCTTTGTGCCCTCGCGGTGCTGGTTGCCGCGGCGGTCCTCACGCACTCCGCGTATCCGTTCGTGTCGGTCCCGCGCGCCCGCGCGACCCAGCCCGCCGGCGACGAGCCGAAGGCGAAGGCCGGTGGGGTCGCCGGCAACTGGAAACTCACGGTGCCGGTCGATCGGGGCGAAGAGGTACTCATGCTCATCTCCTTCGCCACAAAGGACGGCAAGTGGACCGCGGAGTACCTCGGCAGTTCGGCCGAACTGAACATCAAGCCCGCGGTCTCGTCGGTGAAGATCGACGGCGACGTGGTGCAGTTCGCGCTCAGCTCGATGGGGCGCGAGATCGTCAACTTCGACGGGGCGCTGAGCAAGGACAAGAAGAAGCTCAACGGGTCACTCTCGGTACTCGGCGGCCGGCTCCGCACCACCACGATGTACCCGACCGCGCTGGCGAAGCTCGACGACGATTTCGCGGTCGCCCGCGAAGCGCTCGCCCAGACCGAGGACGGTCCGGACGTGTTCGACCCGGCGTTCGCGGTGCTCGGTCAAGCCGGCGCGAAGAAACTCCCGGCCGACGAGGCCCGCGGGGTCGTGGAGCGGGTGAACAAGTCGGCCGCCGCGTTCGGCGCCCGCTGGGAGCGCGAGACGGCGCTGCGGCTCGTTACCACGCTGGTCGCCCAAGAGGGTTTGACCGAACTGGCGATCGCTCAGGCCAAACGCGCCGAGCGGCTGCTCACCGACGAGGACACCGCCGCGACCCGGCTCGCCGTGCTGGAGGCGCTCGTCGCGGCGCTGACGAAGGCTGGCAAGGCGGACGAGGCCAAGCCCTTCGCAGCCCAGGTCGCCAAGCTCGAACTGCGCGACTTCGCGGAGTACAGCAAGACGAACCCGCCGTTCAAGCCGGAGCCGTTCGCCGGGCGCAAGGGCAAGAGCGAGAAGGCCGCGGTGGTCGAGGTGTTCACCGGGGCCGAGTGCCCGCCGTGCGTCGCGGTCGATCTCGCGTTCGACGGCCTCCTGAAGGCGTACAAGCCGACCGAAGTGATTCTGCTCCAGTACCACGTCCACATCCCGCGGCCCGACCCGCTCACCAGCCCCGACGGGATGGACCGCGCAGAGTATTACGACGACAAGATCGAGGGCGCCCCGACGCTGTTCATCAGCGGCAAACTCGGGGCCACCTCCGGGGGCGCGGCCCCGGCGTCGGAGCGGTTCTACAAGCAGTTCCGCGGCGTGATCGACGACCTGATCGAGAAGCCTGCGGGCATGAAACTGGCCCTGGCGGTCTCAAAGGGCGAGAAGGGCGGGTTCAGCGCCAAGGCGACGGTGTCCGACCTGGAGACCCCGGGTGAGAAGGTGATGCTCCGGTTCGTGCTGGCCGAAGAACGGGTCCGCTACGCCGGCGGCAACGGCATCCGGTATCACCACATGGTCGTTCGGGCGATGCCCGGCGGGGCGAAGGGCGTCGCACTGACCAAAAAGGCGCACGAGCAGACGGTCGCGATCGACCCGGACGCGGTGAAGGGGGCATTGACGAAGTACCTGGCCGAGTTCGCGGAGAAAGCCCCGTTCCCGCGCCCGGACCGCCCTCTGGCCCTGCGCAACCTGAAACTCGTCGCGCTGGTGCAGAACGACGCGACGAAGGAGATCCTACACGCGGTGCAGGTCGATCTGGAGGCGAAGTAGAAGGCGAATGGCCGGTGTCAACCGGCCGGTGGGACGTTAGCGCGACCCTGGCGGTTTGCCTACCACCGGCCGGCTGACACCGGCCGTTCTCCGAATACCGGCCGGCTGACACCGGCCGTTCGCCTAGAGTTGCACGTGCGGGAGCCCGCCGGCGGTCGAAGCCTTCGCGGCGTCGGCCACCACCTGCGCGAGCAGCATGTATGCCTTGGCAACCGGCGAATCGGGATACTTCCGCACGATCGGCTCGCCGCCGTCGCCGCACTCCGCCACCCGCGGGTCGATCGGCAACTCGCCCAGGAACGGGACGCGGTTCTCTGTCGCAAGCTTCTGACCCCCGCCGACGCCGAAGATCGGCGTCTTCGCCCCGGTCGGGTCCACGAAGTAGCTCATGTTCTCCACAATGCCCAGGATCGGCACGCGGACCTCACCGAACATCTTCACGCCCTTCCGGGCGTCGATGAGACTCACCTCGCCGGGCGTCGTCACGATCACCGCGCCGGTGAGCGGGGCGCTCTGGCTGAGGGTCAGCTGCGCGTCGCCGGTGCCGGGCGGCAGGTCAATAATCAGGTAGTCGAGGTCGCCCCAGTCGATCTGGCCGAGGAACGACTGCACCGCCTGCGCGACCTTCGGCCCGCGCCAGATGACCGCGTGTTCCGGTGGCACGAGGAAGCCCATGCTCATCAGCCGGAGGCCGTACTTTTCCAGCGGGAACGGTGTCGTTTTCGGATCGACCGTGCCGAGGCCGAACATGATCGGCACCGACGGACCGTAGATGTCGGCGTCCATCAATCCGACCTGATGGCCGGACATGTGGAGGGCGACGGCGAGGTTCGCAGCGACGGTGGACTTGCCCACGCCGCCCTTGCCGCTGGCGACCGCGATCACCTGTTTCACGCCGGGCAGCGACAGCTTCTGGGGCATCTGCGGGTGCGGGTTCATGCGTGGGTCTCGTCGGTGCTGAGCTTGTGGAGCAGATCGAGGGGGTAGATGCCGGTGTCGTGGCCATCGTTCCAGCGGATCTGGTACGCGTAGTGGCCGATGGGGACCATCGCGACGGGCGCCGGCGCGCCCGCGGCGACCTCTTGCGGGGTCAGGACGCGGAACGGGTCGGCCGGCTTCGACCGCTCCTCGTTGCACGACGCGCACGGGCAGTTCGATCGGAGCGTGCGCCACGGCACGACGGTGGTCGTTCCGTCGCTCCACTCGATCTTCAGCCCGTCGCCCTCGCGCTTGAGGGCCCGTGGGCGCAGTTCGTCGGCCATGAGTGCGGCTCCGGTGGTCACGCTCATTGTAGGGTGGGACCAGGCTTTGCGCAGGCCTACCTCTTCTTGAGTTCAGGTGTTTCCGATCGACTCAGGTTTGGGAGGGCCATTTTCAGCCCCGGAGGGGCGTCCGATGTTAGCCCGGGGTGAAGCGAGGCTTTGCGAGCGCAACCCCGGGAACCGATGGCAAAGAACAATGAAGCCCCGGAGGGGCGCCGGAACCGACCGCGAAGGTTTCTGTCGCCCCTCCGGGGCTTGAGGTTTGTGGTGTCGCTTTCCCAGGGTTGCGCTCGCGGACTCGCTCCACCCCGGGCTAACATCGGACGCCCCTCCGGGGCTGAAGATACCGTCTCTCACACCAACGAGAAACAATTGGTGATGGAGGAGAAGAGGTGGGCCTGCGCAAAGCCTGGTCCCACCCTACTTCGTCTGCGCCGCGGTCACCACGACCGTTTCGCCCTCCTGTTTGGCGCCGTAGGTCCACGCCCACCCCGGACCTTGCTGCGTGGTCGTCCATGGCAAGTTCAGCGTCGGGGCTTGCAGGATCGTTTGCGATTTGCCGTTCTGGGTGGTGCGAATCTCGAGCTGGTACTCGCGTTTCGCCCCGGCGGCGCCCACCGGGGCCGGTGGGAGGTGCAGATCGACCCGCAGTCCCTGACCCGACATCGCGAACGCGCCAGTCACCATCGTCACGGCCGGCGCCTGCGCGATCGTCCGCTCCTGAACCAGCTTCACGCGCACGAGCGCGTCCGAGCCGCCGGCGGCCTTGTTCGTCGTCTTCAGGTCGCCGGCCCACTCGCCGGAGACGGTCGCCGAGCGCCTGTCCGCGGCTACCTGCACCTTCACGTTCTTCACGCTCGCCGGCGGGTCCGCGGGTGTGGCGCTGGCGATCAGGAATCCGGCCCGCGCGTTTAAGGTCTTGGTGAAGGTCGTTGCGGCCTTGTCGGACGGAACCGGGATCGCGACCGCTTCGGTCGTCGTCAGCCCGTCCACCTTCGTCCCGCTGTCGATCACCTTCAGGATGGCCATCGTGGTGCCGTCGCGCGGGGCGCTGATCGTCACCGGGGGCGACGACTGCTTCGCCCCTTGCTTGCCGTTGTGCGCCACCAGCGACACCGCGAACGTGCCCGGTTTCTCGAACGTGACGAGCCGCTCGATCTTCCCGCCGCTGGTGACCTCGAGCCGGCCGTCGCCCAGATCCCACACGCACGACGCGGCGTTGGTCACGTCGGCGGTGAGCTTGAACGTCGCGGGCGCGACCGACGATGGCGAAACAGGTTGCACCGCGAACGCCGCGATCTGCGGCGGGGGTGCGTCCTTCGCCGTCAGCGCTACGTCCACGGGGACGGTGCGCTCGTTCTCGTCGCCGAAGAAGTTTCGCACCGTGAGCTTCACCGCGTAGCTGCCGGGTTTGGCGTAGGCGTGCGAAACGGGCTTGTCGGCGGCGAACGGTTCGAGCGGAGTCCCGTCGCCGAAGTCCCACCACCCGCTCTCGCCGCTGGCCCGGTTGTCGCACGTGACGGTCAGCCCGTCGGCCGCGACCGCGAAGTTGGCGACCGGCTTGGCCGGCTTCACCGCGCGATCGACCACCGCGGTGACGTACGTGCCGGCGATCCCGCCGCCGAGGCCCAGAATGCCGAGGATGCCGGCCTTCAGCCACCCGCTTTTCTTGGCGGGCGCCGGCGTCGGGTGCGGGGCGGTTTGTGCAGGAGCGGACATGGCGCGGCCCTCCGTGACCGGAAAGAACATCGGAATGGATTGCGGAGAATACGCCAGAAGGCGCCGGCGAGGCAAGCCGAACCGCTGCCGCCGGGTCGGATCGCTCCCCGGCCGATCGAGAAGGTGTTAGACTTCCCCGTGTCGAAGATCGAGTGACGAAACGTGTCGAACCCAACCCGGTGCCCGTCGGGAGCGAATGATGAACGCCGCGCGCCTTCCCGACCCGATTCGGTGTCTGGCTCTGGTGCTGGGACTGGCCGCGGTCTATTTCGCGTCCGCCCGACTCGGGTTGCTGTTGCAACTGCCCGGGACCAACGCCTCACCGGTCTGGCCCCCGTCGGGGATCGGACTCGCGGCCGTGTTGCTGTTCGGACTGCGGGTGTGGCCGGGCATCGCGGTCGGGGCGTTTCTGGCCAACCTGCTGACGCTCCCGCCGACCACCGCCGGGCTTACGGCCGCGACCGCCATCGCGGTCGGCAACACACTGGAATCGGTCGTCGCCCTCCTCGTACTCCGTCGGTGGGTGCCGACCTTAAGCCCGTTCGACGCGCCCGGCGACCTGCTGCGGTTCCTGGCGACGGTCGCCGGGGCGTGTGCGGTGGCGGGCACGATCGGGGCCACGAGCCTGTGGCTGACGGGCATCGTTCCCGGGCACCTCTACTCGTCGGTCTGGTTCACCTGGTGGCTGGGCGACGCGGCCGGAATCCTCGTGCTGACGCCGGCCCTGGTGTGCTGGTGGCGGGCGCCGCGGCTGGGGCTGTCGGCGCGCCGCGGGTGGGAACTGGCGGCCCTGATGGTGGTGACGGCGCTGACGGCCGAACTGACGTTCGGCGGGTGGTTCTCGGTCGCCGTCCCGTTCCTGGTGCTCGCCGGGCCGCTGTGGGTCGCGTTTCGGTTCGGCCCGCGCGAGACGGCGCTCCTGCCCGTGTTGCTGTCGGCCATCACGATCGTCCACGTGTGGCACTGGGCGGAGCGGGGCACCGGGCCGGGCGTCTACGTGCCCTTCGTCAGCGGGGCGTCCGGCGCGAACAACTCGCTCTTGATGATCCAACTGTTCGTGTGCGCGGTCGGGATGACTGCGGTGATCCTGGCCGCCGCGGTCGCCCAGCGGACCCGGACCGAGGGCCAACTGCGCGACAGCGAGTCGCGGTATCGGGTGCTGATCGAAGCATTGCCGCAACTCGTCTGGACATGCTTGCCCGACGGTCAATGCGATTATCTCAGCCGGCAGTGGGTGGAGTACACCGGCGTTTCCGAAGCGGATCAACTCGGCTACGGTTGGTCCGAGTCAGTTCATCCCGACGACCGACCGCGACTGATGGAGACGTGGCAACGAGCCGTTCGGGAAGGCGGTCCTTTCGATGTCGAATTCCGTATCCGAAACGCCCGTGGAGAATATCGATGGTTCAAAACGCGGGCAGTCTTGTTCAACTTGAATAATTCCGGCGGGAGCAAGTGGTTCGGCACGAACACCGACATCGACGACCAGAAGCACGCTGAGGCCCAGTTGCGGGAACTGAACGTCACGCTCGAACGCCGGGTGGCCGAGCGGACCGCGGCCCTTCAACAGAGTGAGCAGCGGTTCCGGGCCATCTTCCACGCTCAGTTCCAGTTCATCGGGCTGATGGCCCCCGACGGAACTCTGCTGGAAGCGAACCGGACCGCGCTCGCCGCCGCCGGGGTGGCGGAGCAAGCGGTCCTCGGCAAGCCGTTCTGGGAAACGCCGTGGTGGACCCACGACCCGGTTCAACAGAACCAACTGCGCGCCGCGGTGCGCCGGGCCGCCGCCGGCGAACAGGTCCGGTTCGAGGCCTCCCACCCGGCCCCGGACGGGCTACTGATCTGGGTCGATTTCTCGCTCACCCCGTTCCGCGACGAGAGCGGGGTCGTCGTTCTGCTGATCCCCGAGGGGCGCGACATCACCGCGCGCAAGCGGATCGAGCGGACCTTGGAGGAGAAGACCCAACTCCTGGGAACCGTCCTGGACAGCATCGGCGACGCCGTGTTGGTCGCGGACCCCGAAGGGCAGATCGTGCTCCGCAACCCCGCGTTCCGGCGGCTCCACGAGGGCCAACCAGACATCGGGCCGGGCGGCGACTGGGCACGGGAAAACGGCGTGTACCTGCCCGGGGGTGAGGTGCTCTGCCCGCACGAGCAACTCCCGCTGGTCCGCGCGATGCGCGGCGAGCCGACCGACGACATCGAACTGGAAATCGTCAGCGGCCGGCACCCCGACGGCGTGCCGATCCGTGTGACCGGGCGCCCGCTGGTCGGGTCGGAGGGGATCGCGGGCGGGGTGATCGTGATCCGCGACGTGTCCGCCCGCAAACACGCCGAGGAGGCGCTGCGGGCCAGCGAGGAGCGGTTCCGGGTACTCACCGAGAACGCCCCGGTCGGGATCTTTGAAACGGACGCCGACGGGAACTGCCTGTTCGTCAACGCCCGGTGGTGCGAGATGGCCGGGATGACGGTCCCGGCGGCCGCCGGGGCCGGATGGACCAGCGCCATCGACCCGGACGACCGGGACCGGATCGCCACCGAGTGGTACGCCGCGGCCGCCCAGGGGCGGGAGTTCGCCAGCGAGTACCGGTTCCGCACCCCGCAGGGCCGGGTCACCTGGCTGTCCGGGCGGGCGCTCGCCCTGCCGGGCGCCGGCGGGCGCCCCCGCGGCTACCTCGGCACCATTACCGACATCACCGCGCGGCGCCGGGCCGAAGAAACACTCACCGCGTCGCTCCGCGAAAAAGAGGTGCTGCTCAAGGAGATCCATCACCGGGTGAAGAACAACCTGCAGATCGTCTCAACGTTGCTCGACCTCCAGTCGGGTTACACGGCCGATTCTCAGGCGCTGGAGATGTTCCAGGAGAGCCGCGGGCGGGTCAAGTCGATGGCCCTGATCCACGAGCGCCTGTACCGCTCGCAGGACATGGCCCGGGTCAACTTTTCCGAGTACGTCCGGCAGTTGGCCGACGACCTGTACCGCACGTACAAGGTCCGCGACGACATCCGGCTGGAGATCGAGGTGGACGTACCCCCGCTGCCCATCGACCTCGCGATCCCGTGCGGGCTTCTCCTCAACGAGCTGGTATCGAACTGCTTCAAGCACGCGTTCAAGGGCGCCGCCGAGGGCCGTGTGTTCGTGGGGCTGACCGCCGACCCCGACGGGACCAACGTGCTGGTCGTGTCCGACGACGGCGCGGGGTTTCCGGCCGGAATCGATTTCCGCAACACCGCGTCCTTTGGGTTACAATTGGTCCACACGCTGGTCGAGCAGCTCGCTGGCGAAATCGAACTGGCCCCCGGCCGCGGGACCACGTTCACGGTCCGGTTCGCGAACACGAAGTGACCATCCACCGAGGGATCGTTTATGCCGGCCGCCAGCATTCTCGTTGTCGAGGACGAGAAGATCATCGCCAAGGGGATCGAGAAGCGGCTCAAGGGGCTGGGGTACGCGGTCGCGGGGCTGGCCGGCACCGGGGAAGAGGCCGTCGCGCGCGCGGCCGAGGTGAACCCGGACCTGATCCTGATGGACATCAACCTGGGCAGCGGGATCGACGGGATCGAGGCGGCGGGCCGGATCCGCAGCCGGGCCGACGTGCCGGTCGTGTTCCTCACCGCGTTCTCCGACGAGGCCACCCTCCAGCGGGCCAAGCTCACGGAGCCGCACGGGTACGTGCTGAAGCCCTACGAGGACAAGGACCTTCAGATCGCAATCGAGATCGGACTGCACAAGCACAAGATGGACCTGCGCCTG
The DNA here is from genome assembly GCA_964495365.1 of uncultured Frigoriglobus sp. Lineage (GTDB taxonomy): Bacteria > Planctomycetota > Planctomycetia > Gemmatales > Gemmataceae > Gemmata. The sequence goes on from CAZBXY010000216.1 coordinate 13,038, forward strand.
CGCGAGAACGAGCAGTGGCTCGCGGCCACGCTCGGGAGCATCGGTGACGGGGTGATCGCGACCGACGACGCGGGCCGGGTGCGGTTCATGAACCCCCTGGCCGAGCAGTTGACCGGGTGGAGCGACATTGAGGCGCACGGGCGCGACGTGCGCGGGGTGTTCCACATTGTTCACGAGGTGACGCGCCAGGAGGTGCCGAACCCGGCGCTGGGCGCGCTGAAGGCGGGCGCGCCGACCAGCCTCGCCCCCAACACGGTTCTCATCGCCAGAGACGGGACCGAGCGCCCCATCGACGACAGCGCCGCCCCGATCCGCGACCCGGGCGGGGAACTGGCCGGGACGGTGCTGGTGTTCCGTGACATCACCGAGCGCCGCCGGCTGGAAGAGCACCTGCGGCAGGCCCAGAAGATGGAGGCCATCGGCCGGCTCGCCGGCGGGATCGCCCATGACTTCAACAACATCATGACCATCATCACCGGGTTCAGTGACCTGCTGATGGCGCACCCGGGTCTGGAACCGGACCACCGCGAGTTCGTCGAGAACATTCACGAGGCCGGGAAGCGAGCCGCGGCCCTCACGCCTGACAGTCCCTCACATCTTTGGGGTTGACTCACTCCGGGGAAGCCGTTTTCCT
>CAZBXY010000217.1:0-13540 GCA_964495365.1 uncultured Frigoriglobus sp.
CGAGGGCGCTGGTCGGCTCGTCGAAGAGGATCGCCGCGGGGTTAACCGCAAGCGCCCGCGCGATCGCAACACGCTGTTGTTGGCCACCGGAAAGTTGAGTCGGTTTGGCGTCGTGCTTCTCGGCCAGCCCCACGCGATCGAGCCACTTCTTCGCGGTCGCCTCGGCCTCCGCGGCCGGCTTGCCGAGCGCGTGGACCGGCCCGGCCATGACGTTCTTCAGCACCGACATGTGCGGGAACAGGTTGAACTGCTGGAACACCATCCCGACGGTCCGGCGCAGTTCGAGCAGCGTGGCCTTCGCCGGCGGTTCGCCGCCGACGAGCTTCAGCGACGGACCGACCGCGACGGTTCCCTCCGCAAACGGCTCCAGTCCGTTGATGCACCGCAGGAGCGTACTCTTCCCGCTACCGCTCGGCCCGACGAGCGCCGCGACCTGTCCCTTCGGAACTTCGAGCGACGCGCCGTCGAGGATGCGCACGTCGCCGTGGTACTTCACAATGTTGGAAACGCGAATCATCGGTGCCCGCCTCCGGCACTGCCCATCCGTCGTTCGAGGACGCGGGCGAGGATCGCCATCGGGTAACTCATCACAAGGTACAGCCCGGCGGTGATGAACGCGAGTTGGATGATGTAATCGCGATTGAAGTTGTACAGTTCGTTGTACTTCCGCGTGAGTTCCGTAATGAGGATCACGGAACACACGGAAGTGTCCTTGAACAGCGCGATGAAATCGTTCGTAACGGGCGGAATCACGATCCGCACGGCCTGCGGGACGACCACCACGCGGAGCGCCGTGAACGGGTTCATGCCGAGCGCCAGCGCCGCTTCCATCTGCCCGCGCGGGATCGCGAGCAACCCGGCGCGGTAGTTCTCCGCTTCATACGCGGAATAGTTGATCGCCAGGCCCAATATACCGGCCTGGATCGGTGAGAGATTGAAGCCGGGGACGAGCTGCGGCAGCAAGTAGAACACAAAGTAGAGTTGCAGCAGGAGCGGCGTGCCGCGAAGGAACTCGACGTAGAGGCCGAGCGGAAACCGCAGCAACCCCGGGCCGTACACGCGCCCGAGCGCGACCAACATGCCGATCAGCATGGCGATCGGGAACGACACGACCGCGAGAAACACCGTCATCGCGGCGGCGCGGAGCAGTTCGAGAAACAACTGCCCCAGGTCTGGCCTCACGGTCTTCGACTCGACCTGTTCAACGTCGTCCTCGTCTCCGGGAAACTCGCCCGTCACCTGTTTGCACAGCCAGTCCTGATCCCCGTTCCACAAGCCGTACTTCTGATAGATCCGCTTCAGTGTGCCGTCTTTGAACGCCTTGTTGATGGCCGCGTTCAGTTGCTCGCGCAGTTCCTTGTCCTCGGGTCGCGTGAGGATGACGTAATACCCCGGTTTGCGCGGCTCGTCGGCGATCCGAAGCCCCTTGCCGTTCTTCACGTAGTAGGTCGCGGCCGGATTGTCCTGCACGGTCGCGTCGAGTCGCTTCTGCTCGACGAGGCCGATCACCGTCGCCACGTCTGGATTGATCTTCAGGTCGATCTTGTCCCCGAACTTCGGACCCTTCATGTAGTCGTTCGCGACCGAGCCGCCCAGAACGCCGACCGACCGCTTACCGCCGCCCGGCTTCTCGCGGTTCAAGTCGCCCCAGACCCGGATAGCGTCGGCGTCGTCCTGGTGAATTACCAGTGACAGTCGGTAGGCGTAGTACGGTGCCGTGGACGGGTATTTCTTTTCCAGGTCTTCGCGCAGCTCGTACCCGTTGAGGACGATGTCGATCCCGTTTTCGTCAGCCGGTTTGCCGAGCAGTTCCGGCAGTTTGTCCCAGTCGCCGGTGACCATCTTGCTCGCGCGGCCCAACTCCTTCGCGAGGTATTCCGCGAGTTCCACCTCGAACCCGACGAACCTGTCGCCCTCCTTGTACACATACGGCGCCCCGCCGGTCGGGTCGGTGCCCCACCGCAGTTCCTTCTTGTCCTGGGCCAGCACCGGCGGCGCGAGCAGCACCGCGAGGGCGACGAGCGACCAGCGTCGGTTCACCGGCGAACTCCTGCGGGCGAAGGGGCGATGCAAAATGTACGCCGCACGTCACAACGGACCACTGCTAAACTGATCCCATGCCGCGCGACCCGCTGCCCATCGACGACGCCCTGCCTCAACTGCTTTCCGCGCTCCGCGCGAACGGCTGCGCGGTACTCCGCGCGCCCACCGGGGCCGGCAAAACTACGCGCGTGCCGCCCGCGATCGTCGAAAGCGGCCTTGTGGGCGAAAAGCTGGTTCTGATGCTCGAACCGCGGCGCGTCGCCGCCCGCGCTGCGGCGCGCCGAATGGCCATCGAAAGCGACACCCCGCTCGGCGACACGTTCGGGTATCAGGTTCGATTTGACAAGAAATCGAGTTCGCGAACGCGGGTCTTGGTGGTCACGCCCGGGGTGTTGCTCCGGCGGCTCCACGACGACCCGTTCCTGGAAAACGTCACGTGCGTCGTGTTCGACGAGTTCCACGAGCGCGGGTTGGAAGCCGATCTCGCGCTCGGCATGGTACGGCTCATTCGCGAGAACGTGCGGCCCGAGCTGAAGTGCGTCGTGATGTCCGCGACGGTCGATCCCGCGGCGGTCTCGGCGTACTTTGGAAACTGCCCGGTGATCGATAGCGCGGGCCGCACGTTCCCGGTGGAAATTCGCTACCGGCCGCGGCGAACTGACACCCCGGTGGCACTCGCGGTCGCCGATGCGGTTCGCGCCGTGCTGAACGAGCAAACTGGTGACGTACTCGCGTTCCTGCCCGGCCTGCGCGAGATCCGTCAGACCGCAGAGGAACTCGAACTCCTCGCCCGCGAACAGGGGATCGCAATATTCCCGCTGCACGGCGACCTCCCGCCCGAACAGCAGGACCGCGCACTCCAGAAGTTCGACCGGCGGAAGATCGTGCTGGCGACGAACGTCGCGGAAACATCAGTCACGGTGGACGGCGTTACGGCCGTCATCGATTCCGGCCTCGCGCGTCAGATGGAGTTCGAGCCGTCGGTCGGGATGGACCGCTTGCGATTGGTTCCGATTTCGCGCGCGTCGGCCGATCAGCGCGCCGGGCGCGCCGGGCGCACGGCACCGGGCCTGTGCATTCGATTGTGGGACGAACCGAGTCACCGCGGGCGGCCCGAACAGACCGTGCCCGAAATCAAGCGCGTCGATCTGTGCGGGGCCGTACTCCAACTTGCCGCACTCGGTGAACCGGACGTGCGGAAGTTCCCGTGGCTCGATCCACCGTCGGAAGAGAGCGTTCAACAATCGTTGAAACTGCTCGAACAACTGACATTGCTCCGCGGTTCGGCGCTGACGAAATTGGGTGAAGAGGCGGCCCCGCTGCCGGTTCACCCGCGGCTCGGCCGGTTGCTCCTGGAGGGCGCGCGCCGGGGCTGTGCCGACCGCGCCGCGCTCGCGGCGGCGCTGTTGTCCGAGCGCGACCCGTTCCTGCGCGAGTTCGACGCGGGGCCGCCCGTTCGCACTGCGCCGCCAACCGTGTCGGACGTACTCGACCGCGTCGAAGCGCTGGAGGCATTTGAAGCGCACGGGCGGCTGGACGGACCGCTCGGGCGTCTGCACCGCGGCGGCGCGAAGCAGGTGCTGGAGGTCCGCGACCAGTTGAGGAGGCTGGCGAACTCCGGACGTAAGTCCAGGGGTGCAGCGCCCACTCCACACAACACCCCCGGACTTGCGTCCGGGGTTCGCCAGGACGATGCGCTCCTGCGCTGCATCTTCGCAGCGTACCCGGATCGACTCGCACGGCGGCGCGAACCCGGCAGCACGAAAGCGGTCGCAGCCGGCGGGCACGGTGTGCGACTTGCGCCAACAAGCGGCGTGAGCGAGCCGGAGCTGTTCGTGTGCGTCGATGTGGACGCCGGCGGCGCGGACTCGTTCGTTCGGCTCGCATCCGGTGTCGAGCGCGAATGGCTTCCGCCAGAGCGCATCTCCACTCGCATCGAGGTGACGTTCGACGATAAAACTGAGCGACTCGCGGCGAAAAAGGTGACGCGGTTCGATGATCTGGTCTTGGAGGAACTGAACGCCCACATCGCGGACGAAACTCAAGCCGCCGCGGTACTCGCTACGGCCGCGGCGGAGCGCCTGGATCGCGTGTTGCCGACCCCGGATTCCGCCGCCGGCGGCTTCCGCACACGTGTGCGGTGTCTCCGCGCGTGGGTGCCAGAATTGAACCTTCCCGCGTTCGAGGCCGCGGACCTGCGTGAGGCGCTCGAATCGCTTTGTCGGAACCGCCGCTCGCTCAGTGACGTGCGCAACGGCCCGTGGCTCGATTTCCTCAAGGGCCAACTCACCTACCAACAACTTCAGGCGGTGGAAACCGAAGCCCCGGAGCGGATCGAGGTGCCAAGCGGGAGTCACATCGCGATCGCGTATGAGGAGGGCCGTCCGCCGGTACTCGCGGCGCGGATTCAGGAGATGTTCGGGCTAACGGAAACCCCGCGAATCGCCCACGGTCGGGTGAAGGTGTTGTTGCACCTGCTCGCACCGAACTACCGACCGCAGCAGGTGACGGACGACCTCGCGAGTTTCTGGAAGAACGGCTATCCGCTCGTGCGGAAGGAGCTGCGTGCCCGCTACCCGAAGCACAGTTGGCCCGACGACCCGCTCACGGCAGAAGCGATTCGCGGGGCAAAGCGGCGTTCGTAGGCGAACGGCCGGTGTAAGCCGGCCGGTGGAACGTCATCACTCTCACCGGCCGGCTTACACCGGCCGTTCGCCTACAGCTTCCACCACAGATCGAGCTTCTTGGTCAGTTCCTTCACCTTGTCGGGGTGCTTCGCCGCGAGGTTGTCCTTCTCGCTCGCGTCCTTCGCGAGGTCGTACAGTTCCGGCGCGCCCTTCACGTTCGGCGCGTTCGGCACGATCAACTTCCAGTGGCCCTCGATCACCCAGCGGTATTGCAGGTTCGCCGCGGGTTTGGCGATGTCGATCGCGTTGTGCTCGAACACCTCGCCGTAGAGCGTGTTGCGGCTCGCGACCCAGTGCGGATCGAGCAGGTTGATTCCCGGCATGTCCTTCGAGGGTTTCGCGCCGACCGCGTGCAGGATCGTCGGGGCGAGGTCGATCGAACCGGCGAGCCGGTCGCTCTCGCCCGGTTTCATGTGACCCGGCCACTTGATGAGGATCGGAGTGCGCAGCCCGCCGTCATACGGTGAGCGTTTCGACTTGGGCGCATACGCGCCGGATTTCTCGTCCTGAATCCAGCCGTTGTCATGTAGATAGATGATGAGTGTATTCTCAATTTGCCCGTTCTTCTCCAGCTTCGCGATGAGATCGCCGACCGTCTCATCAAACCATTCACACATCGCCCAATACTTCGCAACATATTCCGACCTGGTTTTGTCCTTGTACTTATTGAAGAGGCGCTCCGGCGGGTTGTGTGGGGTGTGCGGCATCATCGGCGCGTACCACACGAAGAACGGCTTCTGATCCTTCTTCGCCTTGTCGAGGAAATCGAACACCGGTTGCAACCCCTCGCGCCCGATCTTGAGGCCGTCGTCGCCGTGGCGCCCGCCCTTCGCCGGGTCGCCGTGCGTCATGCCTGCGGTGAACCCGCCGCAGCGGCAGGCGTTACCCTCCCACCACTTCCCGGCCTGAAAGCTCACGAACCCGTGCTTGTCCAGCAGTTTCGGCAGAGCCGGCGATTGTTCGAACAGCCGGACCATGTCCTGACGCAACGAGAGAAAGCCCGCGTCCTTCTGGGCCTGTGCGTTGGTGAGGCCCTTCGGGATCGGCGGGTCGTTCGAGGTCATCTTGTGCTGGTGCGGGTACAGCCCGGTAATCATCGTCGCCAGACTCGCTCGGCACAGGCTGCTCGGCACGTACCCGCGCTTGAAGATTAAGGATTCGCTCGCGAGTTTATCCAGATGCGGCGTCTGGATATGTTCGTGACCCATGAACCCGTAATCGGTCCACCCTTGATCGTCGCCCACGATGAGGACGACGTTCGGCGGCCCCGCCGTCGCGGGGAGTGCGAGTGCGAGTGTAAGTGCGAGTGCGGAGAGGGAGCGGAGCATCATAGATTCCCGTGACGCTGGTTCCATTCGGCAATGCTGTTCTCACAGAGCTGAATGAGTGCAAGTCGTTGCGGTTCGGTGTAAGTTACGAAATCTCGGATTTCCCAGATGCCACCAGGGTTCTCCTGGATCACCCCGTGGTTCTCCAGCACGCCGCAGGGTTTCTCTCGAGTTTCTCTGATTTCCCGTTGGCGAATATCTCCAGTTGCCGAACGCAGTCTTCGCAGTGCTTCGAGATTCTCGTGGATATCATCGAGGCTAGCTCGACCGCCACGTCGGATGAGGAAGACAATCGTGGCGGGTTGGTAAATCTCTTGCATCTGCATCGCGTTTTGAACCCAGGCAACCAAATCCTGATAGCTCACGATGTCACCTCCAATCGTTGACCGTAGCTGGCAGCTAACCGGGGAACATTCACTTCTTCGCCGGCAATAGCGCTTTCATCTGTTTCACCACATCGGCATACTTCGCGTCGCCGGCGAGGTTCTTCAACTCGCCGGGATCCGTCCCGTAGTCGAAGAGTTGCTCGCCCTTCTTCCCGCCGTCCCATTCGGTGTAGCGGTATCGCTCGTTCCGAACCGAGTAGCCGAGGAACCACGGGTTCTTGCCGATCGGTTCGCCGGTCGCGGTCGGCGTGCCGCGGCTCACCTGCGTGATCGCTGGCCGGTCCCACTTCGCGCCCGGGTCGTCGAGCAGTGGTTTGAGGCTCACGCCGTCGAGCTTCGGAACCTTCGGATCGGTCCCGTCCGGTGTGTTCAAGCCGCACAGGTCGGCAAGAGTTGCGTGCAGATCGACCAGTTCGACGGTGCGGGCGCACACCTTCCCGTTGCCCTTCGCTCGCGGGTCGTGGATAACGAGCGGGACGCGGGCCGAGTTCTCGAACAGGCTCATCTTCTGCCACAGCCCGTGTTCGCCGAGGTGGTATCCGTGGTCGCTGATGAACACCACGATCGTCCTGTCCGCAAGCTTCAGTTTCTCCAGCGCCTCCAGCACGCGCCCCACTTGCGCGTCCATGAAGGTCGTTGACGCGTAATAGGCTTGCAGTGCCTTGCGGCGCAGGTCATCGGTCATCTTCTCCTGTTCGGCCTTCGCGCTGCCGAACGCGGGCGCGGGACCGGCCGCGCGGTGCCCGTCGGGCACTTTCGGCAGTTCGAGCTTCTCGGGCGGGTACATCTCGAAATACTTCTTCGGCGCGACGTAGGGCGTGTGCGGGCGGAAGAACCCGCACGCGAGGAAAAACGGTTTGTCCTTGTTCGCTTCCAGTTGCTTGATGACCGCGTCCGCGATCATCCCGTCGGTCTGCTCGTCGTCCGCTCCTTCGGATGCGTGCCAACTGAGTGTGCCGCCGAACCGGGCGGAAGCTTTCGCGGTCGGGTTCAGTGTGAAGATGAGATCCTTGTCCTCGTCGTCCTTGTCGCGGCCCCGCGGGTTGATCGTCTTCATCCAACTCAGCTTATCGTCGAGTCCGTCGGTGCCGATCTGCGCGGGCACGCCGTAGTGGTAAAGTTTGCCGACCCGCACGACGGTGTACGCGCCCTTCTGAAACGTCTGGCCGACGCTCTGCGCCGCGGGCACGTTCTTGCGGAACTGCGTGGTGTTCTCGTACACCTTGAGCGTGTCGGGCCGCAGCCCGGTGAGGAAACTCGCCCGCGACGGGTTGCACAGTGGGAACTGGCAGTACGCCCGGTCGAACTTCACGCCCTTCGCGGCCAGTTTGTCGATGTTCGGCGACTTCGCGACCGTGCTGCCGTAGCAGCCGAGCGTGTTGTTGGTGAGGTCGTCGGAGGCGATGAACAGCACGTTCATCTTCTCCGCGCCGAGTGACGGGGCGGCGCTCAGCGCCAGAGCGATGAGGGAGAGGAAGCGCGACATGATGGCTCCTGAGTTTGGCGAACCCCGGCCGCAAGGCCGGGGGTAAGCGCGTAACAACCACCCCCGGCCTTGCGGCCGGGGTTCGCCGGGGATCACTTCACCTCGACGACCCACACGTTGCGGAACACCACCGGGTCGCCGTGGTCCTGGAACTGGAACGGGCCGGGCGCGGCGTCCTCCTTCTGCCCGCCGGGGCACTCTTTCGGGAACTCGACGTTGTCGTGGATCTTCACCCCGTTGTGGTAGATCGTCGCGCGCCCGTTCTTGACCTTCTTCCCGTCAGCGAACTCGGCCGGGGTGAACTCCATGTCGTAGGTCTGCCACGCCATCGGCGGCAGGCACATGTTCACGCTCGGCTTGTGCTGCGTGTAGATGCCGCCGCACTCGTTGTTCTCACCCTTCAACCCGAAGCTATCGAGCACCTGACACTCGTAGCGGTCCTGGAAGTACACCCCGCTATTCGATCGCCCCTGTCCGCGGCTGTTCGGCATCCACGCGAGGCGGAACTCGACGTGCGCCTTGAAGCTGCCGAACGCCTGCTTGCTGCGGAGATCGCCCGCCTTCGACACGCTCAGGAACTTCCCGTCCGACAACTCCGACACCTTGCCCTTATCCCACTTCGCCACGTCCGCCGCATCATTCCACAACACAATCGCCCCTTCCGGCGGCTTCGCCCCGAGCGTCGCCGACTTGCGTTCCGTCTTCTTCAACTCGGCAATGATGGGCATCAGCAGCTTGTCGCCATCGAGAATCGCGAAGTCGGTCCACTTGCCGTCCATCTGGGTTGTGAGGAGGGTCTTCCCGTCGGCCGCTCTCGTTCGCACCACGCGGGAGTCCACGGTCTTGCCATCCCATCCGGCGCCGGGCAGGCCGCCGTGATAAAAGCGAAACTCGAACTCGCCTCCGCCGCGAGCGATGACCTGGGCACCCATGGGACCCGTGTCTTTGACGCTCGTGCCCGCTCGGCCGACGTACTCGCCCTGGATGGCAAAGTCCTTGTCGTCCTTCAGCTTCGCCGGGTCATCAATGGCGATCCGTGGCGGACCCTTCGCTTTCTCTTTGGGTTGTTGTGCGGGGGCGGTGCCGAAGGTCGCGGCGACCAATCCGGCGCCGAGCGAGGCGCACAGGAGAGAGCGGAGCATGGGAAACCTCGAGGAGAAAGGGGCGGGCACACGACTATTGTTCCGAACCGCGAGGGAGTGTCAATGGTTGGCACGGGGCAAGAAAATCGTCAAAGTCGGTACAATTGGTCTTGACACCGGCAGACGAATCCCCGCTACTCGCGCGTCGCCCGAAGTTTGCCCCTCTCTGTTTGCCCCTCTCTGTTTGCCCCTCTCTGTTTGCCCCGCGAGAGGAAGGAGGTCGTATGCGCTGTGTCGTGAAGTGGATCGTGGGAGTGGCCGCCATTGTCTTGTACGGCGGGATTGCATTGGCGCAGATGGCTCCGACTGTGTCGTTTACGACTCCACCCGCAGCTGGAGCGAACCCTGGGGAGATCGCTGCCGCGGTGAAGTGGACCAATTGCTCTGGGATTGCGAAAGTGAAGGTCCACCTCTACAAGGCAGGCACCATGGGTGCTGATGTCGTGTTCGCGACCGAGGAACATCCGTCAACCCTACAAAACGGCTCGTGGGCGGTCCAGTTCACCAAGTTGAAATCTGGGACCGTTGTTAAGGCAGCCACGGCAGAAACTTTGACCGCCGGCGGCGCTGTCATCAAGTCAGATACTGTGACAGGCCTGAATGTAACTGTCCCGTGAGAGCCTTCGACGGCTCATTTCGGGTGGCATGGAAGCCACCTTCCGATCCCTTGTTCGCCAGGAGAGGTCATGAAAACCCAGACGCATCTCCGCCGTGCCCTGACGCTACTCGAACTCCTAGTCGTTGTCGCGATCATTGCCCTCCTGATCGGCTTGCTTCTCCCCGCTGTTCAAGGCGTTCGCGTTGCGGCGGCTCGTGCGCAGGAATCGAACAAGCTTCGTCAGTTCGGAATCGCCGTCCATTCCTATGCATCGGCCCGTGAGGGCGAGTTGCCCACACAGAACTCACCACTGGAAGAGTTGATGCCATATGTGGAAATCGGCAGCACGAAGGGCATCGACCCACCTCACCCAGTATTGGGAGATTACTACCAACCGGCCTATTACAGAAGCAGCGCCGATCCAAGTTATGCTCAGTCAATTGTGGAGAGTAATCGAGGAGATACAAGCTACGCATTCAACGCGACGGTGTTCTATCGGAAGTCGAACCTCAATAACTCGATTCCGGACGGGACATCGAATACGATCATGCTCACCCACCACTACGGACGCTGTCACTTGGTCGGGTATGGGTGGGGTATCGTCCACTCCTCATGTACTGACGAGGCGAACCGCACCGTCCCCTGCCCGCCAGACACGACCATAATGAAGCGCCCAATGTTCGCGGACGGGATGGTTGGCGATGTTATTCCTCACCCGAACGGCGGTCCTGGGTTGTTGACGGGTTGGGAGCCCAACATTTCCTCCGTCCAAATCCCGCCGATCACGTTCCAGGTCATGCCGCTCGTCTCGGAATGCGATCACCGGATTCCGCAAGCGCTGTTCCGTGCCGGCTTGCTCATCACGCTCTGTGATGGCAGTGTCCGAACCGTGCGCCCGACGGTTGACTCCACACTGTTTTGGGCAACAGTGACCCCCGCAGGCGGCGAGGTCATCGCCGGGGATTGGTAGCCGGCGGCAGCATCGCCTGTTCGCCGAGCGGGCCGACGCTTTGCAGGAACGCAAGGAACTGATCCAACAACCCCGCCGAGTTGCCGCCACGCCCGCGAACCGTGAGCGAGTGACGATCGACTGTCACTCGCCCCGCGAACCCCGTAAGCGTGATGTCGCACGACCCGCCATCGCTCGCCACCTGCACCTTCGCGCCTTTGAGTGGGCGGTCTTCGAGCCGATCCACCAGTGCTTCGACATCGACCGGCGCCGCGAACTCAAACACGAGCTGATCGAAGAGTTTGCCGAACACCGCCTCGAACCCTTCGCCGCGGACGAACCCCGCGTCCGCGAACTGCCCCACCTCGCGGCGCCACGCCACTTTGGTCGGGTCGTCCGCGTCGAGCGTCGCGGCTACCGTGTACTCGAAGTCCGGCGTGCGAACCGTACCGAAGCCATCTGGCCCGCCAATCACCTCGACGTCCTTCCGCTTGTAGCCGAGGTGCTCGCGGGCCGCGTCGAACACCTCGTCGAGGTCGGTCTTCACGTCGGTGTTGGCGATGCGAGCCACAAACTTCTTCGCCGACGGCCGGGCGCTCTCGGGCATGTCGAACGTCTTCCGCCACGCGGTCAAGTCCTTGACGCGGCCGTGGCTCTCGCTGCGGAAGACGACCCGCTTGAGCCGTTCCGGATCGAGGAAGTGCCCGTCCGCCGCGCCGAGCAGGTGCGACAACTCCGCGAGGATCGCCCCCGCGTTCTGAGCGCCATAGAGCTGCGGCGTCTGCGTCACGCCCGACTCGAAGTGCTTCCGCAACACTCGCGGCAATTCCTCTTCGAGGAACCGTTGCAGTGACAACGCGGTGACACAGCCGCCCGCGTCGATGGCTTTGAGGGTGCGCCCGGTCAGCGCTTCCACGAGCAGATGCGACCACACGCCGCCTTTGAGAGCGGCCGAAGTGTGCGAAGGTTCGTCGCCGTGTGTGGCCGTCAGTGCCACGGCTTTCGGCGAATCGTCGAACAACGCCGCGAGTTCCTCCGCATCCGTTGCCGCATCGAGTAGCAGCGTCACTTGTGCCGCTTTCGTACTCGTCAGTGCGGCGACGAAGTCCGCGAGTGACAATGCGGTGTCAGTGAGATCATCGGGCAGCGTGTCCCACGCCGCGAGCAAACTGACTTTCCGCGCGAACCCGCGTCCCGCGAAGTACGCCAACACGTCGTCGCCCTTGCGCACCGCCTTCTTGAGCTTGCGCAACCGCGATTCGATCGCCGTCTTCGTGGCGTGCGGGCCGAGCAGCACGAATTGATTCGCCTTTGCGTACCCCGCCGCCGTCAGCGCCTCCGCGATCGCTTTGGCGCCCGCCTCGGCGTAGGGCGTCACGCCTAGCGTGGGGTCAAGCGGTTTCTCGACAGCGACGATGAACGCCCAGCGATCGGCCACGGATTCGTCCTCGGGGGGAGGGGGAATTGTACCGGCTGGAGTTGCACGCGTGTAAAGTCCGTTGGCCGCCTCTTCCGCTCGGGCTAGAGTGACGCCATGCGTGCCCCCGACATCCTCCGCAAGAAGCGCGACGGCGGCGAACTGTCGCAAGCCGAGATCGAGGCGTTCGTCCGCGCCGCAGCGCACGGCGAGTGGCCCGATTATCAGTTGTCGGCGCTCCTCATGGCGATTTGCATTCGCGGCATGACGCCCGCCGAGACCGCCACGCTCACCCGTGCGATGGCCGACTCCGGCACGTGCGTCGATCTGTCCGACATCCCCGGCCCGAAGGTGGACAAGCACAGCACCGGCGGCGTCGGCGACAAGACCTCGCTGATTCTCGCGCCGCTCGCGGCGGCGTGCGGGGTGATCGTGCCGATGATGTCGGGCCGCGGCCTCGGGCACAGCGGCGGCACGCTCGACAAGCTCGAATCGATCCCCGGCTTCCGCGTGGGCCTCAGCATCGACGAGTTTCGCGCCGCGTTGCGCGAGGTGGGCTGCGCGATGATCGGCCAGACCGCCGACGTGGCGCCCGCCGACAAGAAGCTCTACGCCCTCCGCGACGTGACGAGTACCGTCGAAAGCATTCCGCTCATCACGGCGTCGATCCTGAGCAAGAAGCTCGCGGAGGGCATTTCGGGCCTGGTAATGGACGTGAAGTGCGGTCGCGGGGCGTTCATGAAGACGCTGCCCGACGCGCGAGCGCTCGCCGAGTCGCTGGTCCGCGTCGGCACCGCGAACGGGCTGAAGGTGGAGGCGGTCATCACGAACATGGATGCGCCGCTCGGCCAAGGCATTGGAAACACGATCGAAGTGGTGGAGGCCTTGAGGACGTTGAAGGGTAAAGGGCCGAAGGATTTGGAGAACCTCTCCGTGCTACTTGCGGCCAAGATGGTTCGCCTCGCGGGGATTACGAACACCGACGCCGAGGCTGAGGTGAAAGTGCGAGCGGCACTCACTTCGGGGGCGGGTTTGGAGAAGTTCCGGCAGATCATCGCGAGGCAGGGGGGTGACCCGCGGGTGATTGAGGATTCTTCGCTTCTCCCGTTGGCGCCCGATTGCGAAACGCATAGCCGCGAACAGTCTGGGTATCTTTGCGAGATCGACGCGGAAGCGATCGGCGCCGCCGCAATGCAGTTGGGGGCCGGGCGAACACGAGCCGAAGATCCGATTGATCACAGCGTCGGCATCGTCTTGCATGCGAGAGTCGGCGACATTTTGTCGCAACACGCGCCGTTGTTCGACACCTACTCCTGGCATAAGACCGCCCGTGATCGGGCACTGAGCCGACTCGTGACGGCATTCCGGTTCGACAGTGCGCCGGTAGCCCCGCAGCCGCTCGTGTTGGAGACGATCACGTGACACCCGACCCGCTCATCGCTGCCGCCGCTGCCGCCCGCGAGAAGGCGTTCGCGCCGTACTCGGGCTTTCGCGTCGGGGCGGC
>CAZBXY010000218.1:0-13532 GCA_964495365.1 uncultured Frigoriglobus sp.
ATCATCGACCTGATCGAGATGAAGCTCATCACCCGCGACCTGAACGACAAGACCAACCAGAAGTTCTTCGTCACCGACGTGCCGGAGAAGTACCTGGAGGAGGCGCAGAAGCGCCGCGCGGAGATGCTCGACGGGGTCTCGGCCGCGTGCGACGAGATCACGGAACTGATCCTCGAAGAGAAGGACGTCCCGATCCCGCTGATCCGCAAGGCGCTCCGCACCGGGACGCTCAACGGCACCTTCACGCCCGTGCATTGCGGCAGCAGCAAGAACTTCCACGGCGTCCAGCACCTTCTGGACCTCGTGGTGGACTGCCTGCCCAGCCCACTCGACCGGCCGCCGGTGGATGGGGTCCACCCGAAGACGAAGGAGGCGCTCCAGCGGAAGCCGGAGTCGTCCGAGCCGATGAGCGCGCTGGCGTTCAAGACGGTGGCCGAATCGACCGGCGACCTCGTGTACATCCGCGTGTACTCGGGCGAGATGAAGCCGGGCGAGAGCTACACCAACACGAGCAACGGGAAGAAGGAGCGGGTCGCGCGGTTCTACCGCATGATGGGCGACAAGCGGATCGCGCTGGACAAGGCCGGGCCGGGCGACATCGTCGCCGCGATGGGGCTGTCCGAGACGTACACGGGCAACACCCTGGCCGACCAGGAAAATCCGATCGCGCTCGAATCGATCCAGTTCCCCAAGCCCGTGATCTCGCAGGCGCTGACGTTCAGCAAGCAACTGGACAGCGGCAAGGTCGGCGAGGCGCTCAACCGGCTGGTGCGCGACGACCCGACCCTGAAGACGCACACGGACGAGGAGACGAAGGACACGATCATTTCCGGGATGGGCGAGCTGCACCTGGAGATCTCGATCGAGAAGCTGAAGCGCGCGGTCAACGTGCCGCAGGAGAACACCGAACTCATCAAGCTCGGCAAGCCGCGGGTCGCGTACCGGCAGTGCCTGGCGCGGACGGTGGACTTCGAGTACAAGTTCCAGAAGCAGACCGGGGGCCGCGGCAAGTTCGCGGTGATCGTGGTGAAGTACACCCCGCTCACCCCGGAGGCGATCCACGAGAAAGTCCAGGAGATCGAGGAGCTGAACGACCCGAAGGTGAAGCCGGACCCGAACAACATCTACTTCGTGAACAGCATCACCCAGGGGGCGATCGACAAGCAGTACATTCCGAGCGTGGAGGAGGGGCTCCGGGACGGCGCGAAGAAGGGGTACAAGTACCCGTTCCCGTTCGTCGATCTGGAGTTCGACCTGCACTTCGGGAAGATGCACGACGTCGATTCGTCGCAGGACGCATTCTACCTGTGCGCGCTCGAAGCGTTCCGCGAGGCCCAGGAGCGCGGGGGGATCGAGCTGCGCGAGCCGATCATGAAAGTGGTGGTGGTGTCGCCGAAGGAGTACCAGGGCCAGATTTCGGGCAACATCAGCTCGAAGCGTGGCATCATCGAGGAGACGAGCGAGGACAAGGGCGTCGCCCAGGTGATGGCGAAGGTGCCCCTGGCGAACCTGTTCGGGTACACCAGCGACCTGCGCTCGGCGACGAAGGGCCAGGCGAGCTTCTCGATGGAGTTCAGCCACTACGCCCCGGTGCCGGTGGAACTGGCCGACATCCCCAAG
The DNA here is from genome assembly GCA_964495365.1 of uncultured Frigoriglobus sp. GTDB lineage: Bacteria > Planctomycetota > Planctomycetia > Gemmatales > Gemmataceae > Gemmata. The sequence continues at coordinate 1,621 of CAZBXY010000218.1, forward strand.
CCGGACGCCGCGAAGAAGAAGTAACCAAATCGCTTGTGGCGCGGGCTTTCGAGTCTGTGCCGCGCCGACGCCGGCGGCCCTCGGGCCGCCGGCTCTGTCATTTCACCAAATCCGATGAGGCCGCCGGCGCGGGACGCCGTCAGCGGTTCACTGCGCGCGGCGGTGGGGCGACGGGGAGCGGAGGCAGCGGCGGGAGTTGTGCGAGGACCGAGGCCCAGGACTTGTCGAGCTGGGCCGCTTTCGTCACGGCGGCGTGGGCGCTGGGAATGTCACCGGTGCGGGCGAGGGCCAGGCCGAGTACCCCGTGCGCGTTCGCGGACTTGGCGTTGATCTTCAGCGCCGCTTGCGCGGAACTGATCGCCTCCGGGTAGCGCTTCATTTCCAGATACGTGGCGGCCATGCCGCTGTGCGCGAGTGCGCTGCGAGGTGCCAGTTCGATCGCCCGCTCGTACGCGGCGATGGACTCGGGCAACTGGCCCGTGGCCGCCAGCGCGCCGCCCAGGTTGATGTGTGCCGGGGCGTAACCGGAATCGAGTTCGACGGACCGCTTCAGCGCCGCGACCGACCCCTTCGCGTCCCCCAGGGCCATCAGCGCCGAGCCGAGGTTAAAGTGTGCCCCCGCGTGGTCGGGGTCGAGTTCGACCGCCCGCTTGGACGCGAGTACCGTGCCGATCGGGTCTTTCAGCTCCCGCGCCACCGCGCCCAGGTTCACGTACCCGGCGGCGTTCTTGGGGTCGAGGGCGACGACCCGCTCGAACGCGGACGCCGCCGCGGGGAGCTTCCGCTGGGTCTTCAGAACCAGCCCCATGTGGAAGTGCGACACCACGTGCCCGGGGTGGATCGCGACGGCCCGCTCGAACGCGGCCAGCGCCCCGACCCGGTCGCCCTTCGCGTTGAGGATGAGACCCCGGTGGTAGTGGGGCTTGTGATCCCTGGGGTTCAGCGCCGCGGCGCGCTCCAGCGACCGGAGCGCGCCGTCGGGGTCGCCGGCCTCGTTGAGCGCGGTCCCCAGCGTGAAGTGCGCGAGCGCGGAGTCGGGGGCCAGTTCGGTGGCGCGCCGGAACTCGACCAGCGCGGCCTTCGGGTCGCCGTCGGCCTTCAGCACGACGCCCAGCGCCAGTCGCGCCGGGGCGAGGCCGGGGTCGAGCTCGACCGCGCGCCGGCACGCCGCGACCGCGGCCGGCCGGTCCGTGTTCGACAGTGACAGCCCCAGGTTGATGTGCATCGGGGCGAAATCGGGTGCCAGTTCCGCCGCCCGGCGGTTGGCGGCCAGCGCACCGGGCCGGTCGTTCGCGGCCAGGAGCGCGTTGGCCAGGTTGGCCCACGCGACCGCGTTGTCCGGGCGCAGGGTGCGAGCGGCCTCGTACGGGCCGACCGCCCGGCCCTCGCTGAAGGTGCCCAGGCTCAGCCCGTGGGCGAACGCCAGATCAAAGTCGGCAGGGTGCGCGGCCCGGGCGCGGGCCAGGAACTCCGCCGGGTTGCGCCCGCTCTTGCCCATCAGCCGCGCCAGGATCCGCAGGGCCGGCGCCGGGACCGCCTTCGGATCGACCTCGGCCTCCAGTTTTTCGAGTGCCGCGCGGTTGGCCCACACTGCGGGGTCGCGGAGCCGGTCGGTCCACGGCCCGGGGTCGGCCCGCCGCGCGACTTCCAGCAACCGGTCCCGCACGCGCCCGTCGTCCTCGTACAGCGCCCAGTCGTCGAGCGCGGCGACCAGCTCGGTTTTGGCGCCGGAAGCGGCGATCACCCGGACCGCGTCGGCGGGGGACATCGTCGTCAGGTCCAGCCCGCGCGCGGCGAACGCCTTGCGGTACTCCGCCGGGCCGATCTGGGTATCGAAATCGCCCGTGCCGCCGGGGTTGCCGACCCACACCCACTTGCGGTAGCGGATGTCGTCCAGTTGCACGACGAACGCGAGGTCGGCCCGCGCCCGATCGACCTCCGCGCGGCGCTCCGGCGCGCCGCCGGCGACCAGTTCCGCCGCCTGGGCCAGCGCCGCGCCGGCGGCCTTGAACCGGTACTGCTTGCGCAGATCGGCCGCTAGCGCCAGGTTCGTCGTCACCCCGCGATCGGCCTGGTCGGACTTGTTCCGCGCCTCCTCGTCGCGCTGCCCGGCCAGTCGGGCCTCGGTCGCCTTCCGCTCGGCGGCCTGGGCCTCGCGCCACCACGCGAACGTCCCGGCCCCGCTCACGAGCAGCACGACGGCCGCCGCCAGCGCCAGTTGCGCCCGCCGGCGTTTCCGCTGCTCGCCGGCCCGGGCCTCGGCCTCGGCCCGCTCGGTTTCGGCCCGCACCCGGTCCAGTTCCGCCTGCCGGGCGCGGTCCTCCGCAGCGCCGCGAAACGCGGCCACGGCCGCCGCGACCGCGTTGGCGTCGGCCGGGCGGTCGGCCGGGTCGATGGCCAGGCACCGCTTGCACAGTTCCTCCAGTTCCGGGTCGGCCCCGCACGCGCCCAGTCGGGTCCACGCCCCGCTCAGCCGCGCGCCGACCGCCATCCGCCGGAGTTCGTCCGGGCTGGCGCCGACGTAGGGCGGTTGTCCGGTGAGGATCGCGCAGAGGACCGCGCCCAGCCCGAACACGTCGGACCGCTGGTCGATTTCGTCCATCGCGCCCTGCGCCTGCTCGGGGGCCATGAACGCGGGTGTGCCGAGGATGCTCCCCTCGCGCGTGGCGTCGGTGGGGGCCGCACGCGACTGGTTCGCGGGCGGCGGCTCCGTGTCTTCGCCGACCTCGGTGTTCTGTCCCCTGTTCCCTGTTTCCTGTCCCCTGACAACGGGCTTGGCCAGCCCCCAGTCCATGACCTGCACCTCGCCGAACGCGCCGACCATGATGTTCGCCGGCTTCAGGTCGCGGTGAATGATCCCGTGCGCGTGAGCGAACCCGACCGCCTGGCAGACGGCCTCGAAGACGGCGACGAGTCGGGCGCGGTCCTCGCCGAGCTGGGTCCGGCTCAGGAGCAGGTCGTCGAGCGTCTGCCCGCGGATCAGTTTCATGACCAGGAACGGGCGCCCGCCGGCGAGCGCGCCGACCTGGTGAACGGGCGGGATGCCCGGGTGCTGGAGCTGCGAGGTGATCCGCGCCTCCTCGACGAACCGCCGGGCGCTGGCCCCGGCGGGCGCGAACTGGTGCAGGAGGATTTTGACGGCCACGTCGCGGCGCAGCGCGGTGTCGGCGGCCCGGTAGACGACCCCCATGCCCCCGCGGCCGACCTCCTCGATCAACTCGAACCCGGGCACGACCGGGACCGGTTCGGGGGCGTCGAGCGCGAGCACCTCCGCGCCGGGCTGGGTCGGTTCGGTGTCGCCCGGGGCCCGCGACGGGACCACGGCCGTACCCCGCTCCGAGTCCGGGCGGACACCGCTCGATCGGTCGTCGGGCAGGGTCATCGGTGCTCTCCGAGTTGCACTTCGGTCCGGCGCGATCGCTTCGGGCGGGTTGCTGGTAAGGAACCCGGCGCCGGGCGTCACTTGCGCTCATTCGCCCGACCGTTCAGCACCGGGCGCGGGCTTCCGCCGGCGGCCCCGGTTCCTGCTCGCGCGGGGGTGCCCCGCTTAGTAATTCGTTCCCAGGCACGATTCCGGTTTCGATAAACCCGTCGAGATGAATGACGACCACGAAGAGGATTCCCAACGTCAGCGCTGCAGTGGGCCAGCCGATCGCGGAGGCGCCGACGACCAGCCCGCCGAGGAGCACCGTCGCCGAATACGTGACCCGGCGCAGCGCCCGATTGGGCGCGGCCGGGTCTGCGGGTCGCGCGGGCGCCGGGTCACGCCTGCATGCGCGGCCATGTGCGAAGCGAAATCGGCGTCGCCGATCATCCGGTTGCAGCCGCGACACCAACGGGGTGGTTCGCCCACGGTCCGCACCCCCGCCGCACGGAACCTCGGCTACTTCACTTTGGAAACCGGCTGGTCTGGATGTGCGGGATCGGGGACGAGCCGCCGGTTCGCGCGGTCGGCCCAGAGGTCGAGTTTTCCGAGGATGGTCTGACCGATCAGTACCTCGTCGCCCAGGACAAGCGCCTCCTCCAGCGTGTCTCGCCCGAGGATGTCGAAGATGAGTCCCTCGGTCAGACCGACCGTCTCCTTGCGGCCGTCGGCATACTCGGCGACGCGCTGCGCGCGGGGCTGTACGCCGATCTGCTGAATGACGTGGACCGGCACGACGCTCCGCACCGCGCCCGTATCGACCATCGCGTCCGCCTCGTACGCGCGGACCTGGTCGCGCGCGAGTCGCCCCGTGCGGGCGAGTTCCTCGTCGGCAGCGTTGACAATCTTCACCCGCACACGGATCTCGCCCACGGTTCGCCCTCCGGCGGAAGCTGGTAACCGGATTGTACCGGGCCGGTTCACGTCAGTGTGACGCTGTTGAGGAACTCGGCGTTGGTCTTGTGCTTGCCCAGTTGCTTCAAGAGCAACTCCATTGCTTCCACCGGGTTCATGTCCGCCAGGATGCGGTGCATGATGTGAACCAGCCGCAACTCATCCTCGCCGCGGAGCAGTTCCTCCTTCCGCGTGCCGCTGGCGTTCACGTCGATCGCGGGATACACGCGGCGCTCCACCATCCGGCGCTCCAGGTGGATCTCCATGTTACCCGTACCCTTGAACTCCTCGAAAATCACCTCGTCCATCTTCGACCCGGTGTCGATCAGCGCCGTGGCGAGGATCGTCAGCGAGCCGCCCTCCTCAATGTTCCGCGCGGCGCCGAAGAACCGCTTGGGCTTGTAGAGCGCGGTCGCGTCGAGACCGCCGGAGAGGAGCTTGCCGCTCCCGGGCGAGACCGTGTTGTAGGCGCGGGCCAGGCGCGTGATCGAGTCCAGCAAAATCACCACGTCGGTTCCGTACTCGACCAGGCGCTTCGCCTTCTCGATCACCATCTCGCTCACCTGAACGTGCCGCTCCGGCGGCTCGTCGAACGTGCTACTCACGACCTCCACTTTCGGCCCTTTCACGGTCCGGCTCATGTCGGTCACTTCTTCCGGGCGCTCGTCGATCAACAGCACGATGACGTAGCACTCCGGGTGGTTCTTGATGATCGCGTTGGCCATCAGTTGAAGGAGAACCGTCTTCCCGGTGCGCGGCGGGGCGACGATCAGCCCGCGCTGGCCCTTCCCGATCGGCGTGATGAGGTCGATCACACGAGTGTTGAGTTCTTCCGGGGTCGTTTCGAGCTTGAGCCGGCGCTCCGGGTGCAGCGGCGTGAGGTCGTCGAACACGACCTTCTGCGTGAGCAGGTCCGGCTCGTGGTAGTTGATCGCCTCGACGCGCAGGAGCGCGAAGTACCGCTCGTTCTCCTTCGGCGGGCGCGTTTGACCGGCGACCACGGCCCCGGTGCGCAGCCCGAACCGCCGAATCTGGCTCGGCGAGATGTAGATGTCGTCGGGGCACGGCAGGTAGTTGTAATCGGGACTGCGGAGGAACCCGAACCCGTCGGGCAGTACCTCCAGCGTACCCTCGCCGAACATGAGGCCGTTCGCCTCGCTGAGTTCGCGCAAGATACGGTAAACGAGGTCTTGCTTCTTGAGGCCGTTGTACTCCTCGCGCGGGATGCCCGCTTCTTTCGCCGCCTTTTGGAGCTGCGCAATGGTCATGTGCTGCAGCTCGGTGATGTACGTGTTGCCCTTTTTGATCTGCTCGTAGCGCGAGTTGGTCTCCGCGTCGAACCCGTGCTCGTTCGGATCGACCCGCGGCTCGGCGCGCGGCGCTTCGGCCCGCTCGGGTCGTTCGGCGCGCGGCGCTTCGCGCGGGGCCTCGCGTGAGGCCTCGGCGCGGTCGGCGCGGCGCGGGGCCTCGCGCACCTCCGGCTTCGGTTCGGGCTTGGGTTCCGGCTCGGGTTCGTCCACGATGCCGGCCGCGAACCCCTCGTCCTCGACCGTGGGTGCGGCGACCGGTTGTTCGTCGGCGGGCGGGGCGTCGGCCTTCCGCGCGCGTGTGCGGGCCGGGGTGCGGGCGGGCTTGACGATGTCGGACTTGGATTCGGACATGGCAGGAACCTCAGCGGCGGGCACAGGTGCTTCAAGCGAGTGCGGGTCCGTCGCCGGCGGGAGCAGCGGATGCGCTCCTTGAACGCCGGCGACACCTCGGGGATGAACGGCCCCGCACTCACCACGAACTCGACGGAATGATTCACTGGCTACTACAAAACGAACCTCTTCACCTTACAGCATGATCTGCCACTGCACGAGTAAGCGGTCGATCGGCTCCGCGAGCGCGGCCTCGTCGGAATCATTCACGAGTACCGCGTCGGCTCGCGCTTTCTTCACCTCCGCGGGCCACTGGGCGGCCTCGCGGGCGGTCAGGTCGCTCTCGGTCCACCCGCTCCGGGCCGTCAGGCGGGCAATTCGCACGTCGCGCGGCGCATCAACATAGACGATCCGATCGACCAGTTCTCCCCACCCGGCCTCAAGCAAGACGGCCGCATCCAGGACGACGAACGCGACGGCCGGGTTTGCTTGCGCTGCGGCGATCTCGTCTCGCGTGCGCGCCCTTATGTAAGGGAACACCGTGGCTTCGAGGGCGTTCCGCTCAGCCGGATCGGCGAACACGATTCGCCCGATTTCGCGGCGGTCGAGGGTGCCGTCCGGCTTGCGAACCCGTTCGCCCCACTTACTAACGAGCGCCGCGACGATTTCCGGCTGCCGGAGCGCCTCGTGTCCGAGCGCGTCGGCATCGATCACGTGCCCGCCGCGTTCGGCGAGCAGCCGGCTCGCGGTGCTCTTGCCCGCCCCGATCGCCCCAACGAGGCCGATCACGGGCTTCGGGCCGTATTTGAACGCGGTCATCCGCCGTTCCCGTCTTCTGCACGGACATGTTGTTGGTGTCGGGGTTCTTGGCGAGCCGCGACCGCAAGGGAGCGGGCGACACAACAGGAGAACCGCAGACGGTTTCCGCTGGTGTAACCCGCTCCCTTGCGGTCGCGGCTCGCCAGCTATGCGACACCCTCAACAGGTTCATGTGTTAGTAAATCCCGCCGTGAATCCGCTCTGGTGTTAGCGGTTTCGTCTGGTCATTAAATCCCCAATCGGCCGGCGTGCGTTTCCACTCGGACAGCACCTTCTCTGCGTCCTTGTCGTCGCCCGCCGCGCGAACCGGCTCGGCCCTGGCCTTCATCGGGTACTGGCAGGTCTTGCAGCCGCTGACGCACGCGACCACCGCCAGCGCTATCATCCCGGCCCGGATTACGCGAATTCCCCACATCGTCGTTCCCCCCGCTTTCGCAACTTCGCGGCGACCGCCGACTTCCCCGAGTCGGTTTCTCCCGCGAAGCCGCAAGCGGCGGGGATTTACCCGGGAATGTCCTCCACTTCCAGCCAGTTCGGGCCGGCGGCCACATCGACCTTCAGCGGCACATCGAGCTGGATCGCGCCGGTCATGGCGTCGCGCGCCAGTTTCGCCACCGTGGCGACCTCCTTCGGCGGGGCCTCGAACACCAGTTCATCGTGAACGGTCAGGAGCATCCGGGCTTGCAACTTTTGCGCCGCCAAGCCGCGGCGCACCGCGAGCATCGCCCGCTTAATCAGGTCCGCGGCCGAACCCTGAATCTCATAATTGATCGCCTCGCGCTCCGCCTGCCCGCGGTTCTGATACCGCGAGTGCGAACTGATCGCCGCGGCGTTCAACGTCCGTTTGCGGCCCAAAAGCGTACTCAGTTCGCCCGTTTTGTTCGCGTGTGTCAGCAATTTTTGCTGGTAATCGAGTACCTTCGGGTAGCGGGCGAAGTAGGCGTCGATGAAGTCCGCCGCCTCGCCCTTCGGGATCGACAGCCGGGCCGAGAGGCCCATCGCACTCATCCCGTACAAGACGCCGAAGTTCACCGTCTTCGCCATCCCGCGCTGCGCCTTCGTGACCTCCTCTTCCTTCACCTTGAAGATTTGCGCTGCAACCGCGGTGTGAACGTCGCGGTCGGCCTCGAACGCCGCTTTCAGCGTCTCATCGCCGCAGAAGTGCGCGAGAAGACGCAGTTCGATCTGCGAGTAATCGGCGGTAATCAGGGTCCATCCGTCCTGCGGGATGAACGCCTTGCGGAGCTGGGCCCCCTGTTCGGTGCGGGCCGGGATGTTCTGCAAGTTCGGGTCGCTCGAACTCAGCCGGCCCGTTTCGACCGACGCCTGACTGAACGACGTGTGAACGCGGCCGTTTTTGTCCGCGACCGCCGGGAGCACGTCCACGTAGGTGCCCTTCAGCTTCGTGATCTTGCGATACTCGATCAACTTTTTGGGCAGCGCGTGCCCGAGCGCCGCGAGCCGTTCGAGCGACTCCTGATCTGTAGACGGTTCGTTCTTGATTCCTGTTCGCTTCTGAACCGGAAGTTTCATCTCCTCGAACAGAATTTTCTGCAACTCCTTCAGCGAGCCGATGTTAAATTCGCGGCCCGCGAGCGTGTGAACGTCGCGCTCGATGGCTGTGAGGTCCGTCGCCATCTCGCCGCCAAGTTTTTCGAGGAACGGCACATCGACGCGAATGCCGGTCAGTTCCATCTCGGCCAGGATGCCGATGAGCGGGACTTCCACCTCGTCGTAGAGTTTGCGGAAGCCCTTTTCGGCCAACTGCGGCTCGAACCGCGCGGCCAGTTGCAGCGCCGCGTCGGCGTCCTCGCCGGCGTACTTCCGCACGAGGTCCACGCGAACCTTGTCCATCGTGATCTGCTTCTTGCCCGTGCCGATCAGTTCTTTGATGGCGATGTTCTTGTGACCGAGTTCGCTGAGCGTGAGGTCGTCGAGACCGTGTGCCCGGGCGCCGGGTTCGAGCAGGTAGTGCGCAATCATCGAATCGCCCGCGACGCCGGCGAGTTTCACTCCCGCCGCGGCGAGGACGATCTGGTCGAACTTGATGTTGTGGTTCCGCTTCTCGACTTTCGGATTCTCGAAGATCGGTTTCAGCGCCGCGAGGATCTTGTCGGGATCGAGCTTCGCGTCCTCGTCAGGAGCGCGCACGGGCAAGTAATACGCAACCTTCGGTTCCCACGCGAAGGAGTAGCCCACGATCGGGTCCGCCCACGGGTTGAGGCCGGTCGTTTCGAGGTCGAAGACGAACGCCTTTTGCTTCTTCAACTTCGCGAGGAACGCGGCGAACTTTTCGTCGGTGTCGATCGCCTCGTAGCCGTCGTAACTCCAGGTGTCGGTGGGGATTGCAGCTTCGACCGGTGCGGGAGTTGGTGGCGCGAGTGTCGCCATCAGGCCGGGTTCTTCCATCAGTTCATCGAACAATCCTGCGGTTTTCGGCGCATCCTTCTTCGCCTTCGCCTTGCCCTTCCCTTTCGCGGGTTTGACCATCGGCGCGGCGGTCGCGCTGGCAGGAGTCGGAACGCCTCGTCCGTCATCAACGACTGGTTTTGGCGGTTCGGCCGGCGCCGGCGCGAGACCGGCGGTCGCGAGCGCCTCGGCGTTCTTCTTCGCGCCGCTGCTCGCGAGCGTTTTCCGCACGCGCTCCGCGAACCCCCGGAACCCGAACTCGTGGAACAGTTCCATGAGCTTCTGCCCGTCCCAGTCCCGGCGCTTCCAGTTCTCCCAGTCGAGTTGGATCGGCACCTTCTTATCGAGCGTGACGAGCTTGCGGCTCTTTTCGAGGTCGCCGTTGGCGATCGCGTCCTTGAGAGCTTGCTTCACCTTCGGCCCACCGGGCGCCGCGTCGGCGTTCTTCACCAGTTCGTCGAGCGTGCCGTATTGTTGCAGCCACTTCGCCGCGGTCTTCGGCCCAACGCCCTTCACACCGGGAATATTGTCCACCGCGTCGCCCACGAGCGACTGAAAATCGATCACCTGATCGGGCCGCACGCCCCAGTCGGCGACGATCGCCGCGGTATCGAGGATTTCGCCGTCCTTGCGGAGGTTGAGCATCTTCACCTTCTCGGTGACGAGCTGCCGGCAGTCCTTGTCCGCGGTGCAGAGGAATACGTCCAGCCCGCGGGCCGCGGCTTCGGATGAAACCGTTGCCATCACGTCGTCGGCTTCGTAACCCGGCACGATCAAAAACGGGATCCGCATCGCCTCCATGACTTGCTGGATGAGCGGTTCCTGGCGAACGAGGTCTTCGGGCGGCGGGTCGCGGTGAGCCTTGTAGTTGGGATCGATGGCGACGCGGAACGTCGGGGCCTCGTGGTCGAGCGTGGCGATGAGGTAGTCGGCCCCGCGATCGTACAGGTTCATCAATGAGCGCGTGACGCCGAAAACGGCGTTCGTGGGGCGACCGTCGGGGGCGGTCATCGGCCCCAGGCCGAAGAACATCTGGAAGATGAGTCCGTGGGCGTCGAGTAGGTACACGCTGCCCGCGGGAGCCGGGTCCGTCATCGGGTTGGGAACCTGTGGGAATGAACGGGGGCGCGGTTGAGGTTGGAGAACCGCTGTGCGAGCGCCGACAAGACCTGAAACACGGTAGACGAATGTATGGGTAGTGTACCGGGCGCGGCGGTCCGCGGTCAAGCCCGGCTTCCACCGCCGCTTGCGGCTTCGAGCGCTCGCGAAGCCGCAAGCGGCGGAAGGCTGTTAATTTTCGGAAGCGCGGCCGGAGCCGCCCTGCTAAGCGGGCGAATCCCGAGGAGCGAGCAAGATCGGCTCGAACCCGCCCGTACTTCCCGCACCGCGACCGCGCAGCGGTGCGAAATCCTTTGCGAGATTGATATTGCGTCGCGCGAGTCGGTTGGTGTCGGTTCGACCGGATAGGCGTTGCGAGTCCGGCGTGAATTTCTGATTCTTGGGGAAATCGAGTTGACAGCACGGGTAGGTTTTCGCTTTCTTAGCAGGGGAGAACGCGAAATCCCACACCGAAAGTGCCCCTTTCCCTTTCGGCCCGCCCTTCCGGTTGTTGCGCTGGCGCGGTCGGGGTATGACTCGATTTCGCCTCACAGCCTCCTTTTAGGAGCTTCCCGTCATGGTTTTGCGTCAACTGCGCTGGGCGGCGTGCCTCGCGGTGCTGACCGCGTTCGGCCTGACCCCGGCCCGATCCCGGGCCGATACTCAGATCCTGGTTCAGGAAGTCGGCCCCAACGGCACCACGACCCAGATCTTCGCGTCCTCGACGAACATCACGACCTCGCTGCCGAGTTTCTCGTCGGTCATCATCACCGCGAACCCGAACTCCGGGACGATCAGCTCGCTGACGACGACCGTCAACGCCACCCCGATTGCGGTGGGGTTCAACCCCGCGGTCAGCATCCGCGTGGTCGTGACCAGCGACGGGTTCACCACCCCGAACATCGGCGGCGACGCGCTCGTCACCAACAACGCCGCGGCCTCCTCGGCGATCGGCGGCGGGCAGAACATGCTCACCTCCAACACCCAATTGTTGAATAACCCGCTCACCGTCCCGCCGTCGTCCACCACCAACCAGGCGACCGGGACGACCCTGGGCGGCGCGACCGGCGTGGCGACCGACATCCGCCCCAGCGGCAACGCCTCGCAGCAGACGACCTCGGCGATCACCAACTTCCCCGGCTCGTTCACGATCCAACAGACGATCACCGCGCAGGCGATCAACGTTGGCCCCGGCGGGATCGCCAGCGGTTCGACCCTGGGCGGGTCGGCCAGTTCGCTCGTGGCCACGAGCCCGTCCGGCGTTCCGGCCCCGGGCGGGGCAGTGCTGGCCCTGATCGGGCTGCCGCTGCTGGGCCTGCGCCGCGCGTTCCGCAAGACCGCGTGACCCGGTTCCCGAACCGCACCACTTGTGCTAACGTTGACGGGGGTGACACCGAGTCGCCCCCGTCTTCGTTTCGTTTGGCACCTGCGTTCGGCGCCCTGTGGCGCTGTTGCGCGAACCGTTAGTTTCGAGGACATTCACGGTTTTCAGCCCCGGAGGGGCGACCGATGTTAGCCCGGGGTGGAGCGAGGCTTCGCGAGCGCAACCCCGGGAACCGAGACGAAATAGAATGAAGCCCCGGAGGGGCGACAGAGCCTTCGCCGTTCGTTCTGTCGCCCCTCCGGGG
>CAZBXY010000219.1:0-13507 GCA_964495365.1 uncultured Frigoriglobus sp.
GGCCGGTGTGGTTCCGCAAGATGGACCGCAACGCCGACGGCGACGTGTCGCGTACCGAGTTCGTCGGCACGCGGGCCGAGTTCGACGCGATCGACACCGACGGCGACGACCTCATCAGCCTCGCCGAGGCCGAGGGGTGGGACCAGAAGATGCGGGAGAAGTGATTCTTGGCGAACCCGGCGTGCAAACGCCGGGGTAGCTGTGTTTTCTTGTGGCACAGGCTTTCCAGCCTGTGTGCCGGTGAACTAACAGGCACACAGGCTGGAAAGCCTGCGCCACGAAAAAGAGCCACCCCGTCGCTCACGCTCCGGGTTCGCCCTTACACCCGCGCAACGCACTTCCCTTCGGTCGCGAGGTGCCACTCCACCGTTTGCCGCAGTCCCTCTTCAAAGCTCACCGCGGGGTGGTAACCCAGATCCGCGCGCGTGCGGCGGATGTCGGCCTGCGAGAACTTCACATCACCCGCGCGCGTTGGGGCGAACGTCGGGGCCAGATCGGTGCCGAGGACCGCGTTCAGGGCCGCGACCAGTTCCAGCAGTGTCACGCTGCGGCCGGTGCCGACGTTGTACACGTGGCCGCTCGCGTCCGGGGCGTCGGCGGCGCGCGTCAGAGCCTGCACCGCGTTGGCCACGAACGTGAAGTCGCGCGACTGGAGGCCGTCGCCGTGAACCGCGGGCGCGCGCCCGGCGGCCATCGCGGCGGTGAAGAGCGCGATGACGCCGCTGTACGGGCTGTCGGACCGCTGGCGCGGGCCGAAGATGTTGAAGAACCGCAGCCTAACGGTTTCGAGGCCGAACGTGTGGGCGAACGCCTGCATGTACAGTTCGCCGGCGAGCTTCGCCGCCGCGTAGGGCGACTTCGCGACCATCGGCAGGTCCTCGGTCTGCCCGCCAGGAGCGGAGTGCCCGCCGTAGGCGCTGGAACTGGCGGCGTACACCACCCGGCGCACGCCCGCTTTGCGCGCCGCGTCGAGGACGTTCAGCGTGCCGGTGGCGCACGCGGCGTGCGTAACGAGCGGGTTCTCCACGCTCCGCGCGACCGACGCCAGCGCGCCGAGGTGGTACACGACCCCGGCCCCTTGCACCGCCCGCGCCACCGCGGTCGGATCGGTCAGCGTGCCCTCGATCACCTCGACGTTCGACAGGTGCGCGAGGTTCGACCGCAGGCCGGTGCTGAAGTCGTCGAGGACGCGCACCGGGCGCTTGCGGCGCACGAGGTCTTCGACCAGGTGCGACCCGATGAACCCGGCCCCGCCGGTAACGAGTGACAACTCATCCACGAGCGCGGCTCCGCGGTGTGAAGGCGAGGGGTAGGAGTGTATCCGGGAAGCGAGGCGCGTGTCTACGCCGGCTGGAGGGTCAGGACCGCGAGTTCGGGGCGCACGCCGAACCGGAACCGCCAGCCGAACCCGACCCCGGTGTTCACGTACAGGTGCCCGGCCTCCAGCGGGTACAGCCCGGCCGCCCACCGGCGCGCCTTCTTGCCCAACATCAGGCGCCCGACGCCCGGCCAGTTGATCTGCCCGCCGTGCGTGTGCCCGCTCAGCACCACGTCGGTCCGGTGCGCGGCGAGTTGTTCCACCGACTGCGGGTTGTGCGCCAGCACGACGCGCGGCGTCTTCGCGCAGGTGCCGCTCAGGGCCGCGTCCGGGTCCGATTCGCCGCTCCAGAGGTCGTCCACGCCGGCGACCAATAGCCCGCTGCCGTTGTGCTCCACGCGCACCGATTTGTTCCGCAGAACCGTAACGCCCTCGGCGGAGAGCGCGTCCGCGACGCGCCGGTCCAGTTCCGGGTGCCGGCGGGCGCCGCGGGCGGTGTGAACCGAGAAGTCGTGGTTGCCCAGCACCGCGAACACGCCCAGCGGGGCCTTCAGCCCGCGGAACAACTTCGCCGCAGCGGCGACGTGGTCGGGCCCGCGGTCGATGAAGTCGCCGGTTAGCGCGATGAGGTCGGGCCGCTCCGCGGCGGTCCGCTCGATCGCGTTTTCGAGGTAGCCGGTCGGGATGTGCGGGCCGAAGTGGAAGTCACTGAGCTGTGCGACGCGGACGCCAGCGAGCGCCAGGGGCAGGTCGCGCACCGGGAGCGCGAGCCGGTTGACGGACAGCCACGTCGGCTCGACGTGATAGGCGTACCCGAGCCTGGCCCAGTTGCGGCCGACGAACCGGGCCATGCGCCCGACCAGCGCCCCGCGCGGGCCGGGCGGGGCGCTCGTTCCGGAAGGCGGGGTGGCACGGTGCGGGTGAACGCCGGGAGCGAGCATACGTCAACGGCCCTCGAATGACCCCTCGCGGGGCGACCGGCCTATTCTAGTTCGAGATTAGAGGGTGCGTGTAACGAGAAAGATTCAACAACGGTACGGCGAACGGCCGGTGTCAGCCGGCCGGTGAGGGTAATCCGCCCGATGTACCTGTCGAATGTGGCTGTTGGGTCAACGTCCCACCGGCCGGCTGACACCGGCCGTTCGCCCCGAACCAACAGCGAATGACTGGGCCGCGCGCACGAGCGGGACGGGTTTCCGCCCGTCCCGCGAAGGAGTTACGGCGCCGGTCGGCGGCTATTTCTTCGGCCCGCCCGGTCCCTTCTTCGGCGGGGGCGGCCCGTCGTCCTCGTCGTCCTCGTCGTCGTCATCGTCCCCGCCGTCGTCGTCGTCGTCGTCCTCGTCCTCGTCCAGGTCGTCGTCGAACTCGTCGTCGTCTAGGTCGTCGTCGAACTCGTCGTCGAACTCGTCGTCGTCGAGGTCGTCATCGTCGAGGTCGTCGAGGTCGTCGTCCAGGTCGTCCTCGTCATCGTCATCGTCGTCATCGTCCTCGTCATCGAACTCGTCGTCGTCTTCGTCGGCAGACAGCACGGGCGGGAACATGACGCCGGGCCGCGGCAGCAGTTCTTCGTCGGTGACGCCGAGACCGGGCGGCAACAGGGCGCATGTGGGCATGCGAACGATCCTCGTGTACGGGTAAGGCCGGCGTGCCGGATAGCCCCACTGCTATCGGCGCGCGCCGGCCCGAACTCCAATCTCGAACCGGTTCGCGGGCGGGGGCCGGAACCCGCGGCCGGTGTTTGCGCTCTGTACGATAGAGTAGTCGCGGCCCGCACCGGTTCGCACCGGGTGCGGTCAAAGGTAGGCGCTTCTTAGGAACGGCTTCTGAGGGTGTCAAGCGCGAGTTTCAGAATTTCGATCGGCCACAAAATGCTGTGATTTCGTGCCTTGCGACACGGCCGCGGCCGGTTCTTACAATTATTTTTCATCCGCCACGGGGCGAAATCAGGAGCACGTATGCCGGCCGAACCCGCGACCGAGGAACCGGCCACTCGGCCCGACTGGGCGCTGGTCCTCAATGGGCGCCTGCCCGACGGCGGCCCGCGGTACATCGAAACCCCGCCCGATCCCGCCGCCCCGGGCGCTCCGCTCGTCGCGGAACCGTGGAACACGGTCACCGCGAGCTTCTTCGTCTGGATCGCGCTGTGGTGGCTCTGGCGGGTCCGCGGGCGCTATCGTGATTACCCGTTCCTGGTGTGCTGTATGCCGATCCTGCTCGCCGGCGGCATCGGCGGCACGCTCTTTCACGGTACGCGCACCCAGCGCATCTACTTTCTGCTGGACGTGATCCCGATTTCACTGCTCGGCCTCGCGGGGGCGGTGTTCATGGCCTACCGCTTCTTCGGCAAGCAGCGGGCGTGGCTCGTGGTCGGGGTGCTGCTGTTCTACGCGGTCGTGAACCGGCTGTTCTTCTCCGCGCTCGGCCCGATGAACCGGCAACTGAGCATCAACCTGTCTTACGCCTCACTGGCCACGATCGTACTCTTGCCGATCGCGCTCGTGCTGTGGCGGACCCGGTTCCGGCACGGCGGGTGGGTCGTGGTGGGCCTCATCAGCTTCGGCATCGCGTGGTTCTTCCGCTTAGTGGACCAGTACAGTGCCGAGTACATGACGATGGGCAGCCACTGGTTGTGGCACACGTTCGGGGCGATCAGCACCGCGGCGATGATCCGGTACTTTTATCTGGTGGAAGGCGAAGCGGACTACGGCAGAAGCGGATTCACCGCGAAGACCGTGGAAGAAGACCAGAGCTGGTAATTGGGATTGCCTTCTGGTTGCTGTCTTCAACTCTGCGGTCTCCGCGGTGAACCTGCTTTGCTACAACGACTCTTCTCCCTTCGAGGTTCCCGTCATGCTCGCGCTCGGTAAGTATTCCGTCGGGGTTGGGGACCGGTTCGCGCATCAGGCGAAGGCCCAGCTCCGCGCGTGCCAGCTCGCGGCAGAGGCGGGCGTCGAAGTCATTCCGGTCTGGAACAAGTCCAACCGCGAGCACACCATCATCGGCTCCGAACCCGGCAGCGTGCGGACCGCCGCCGATGCTGCAATCAAGGAACTCGGCTGGACGAAGGGTTATCACGTCGATGCCGACCACATCCGGCTCGAAACGGTCGATCGGTTCCTCGCGGCGAGCGACTTCTACACGATCGACGTGGCCGATTCGATCGGTCAGCCGGCCGCGGGAGAGGCCGTGAAGGCGTTCGCCGACCGGCACCCGGAGCTAACCGGTACGCTCAGCGTTCCGGGTGTCTCGAAGCCGTTCACGACGACGCGCGCCGACGTGGAGCGGGTCGCCGCGAAGTACCTCAAGGCGGTGCAGGACGCCAGTGCCATCTACAGGAAGATCGCTGCGGCGAAGGGCGCGACCCACATCATCGCCGAAGTGTCGATGGACGAAACGGACGCACCGCAAACGCCCCCGGAGTTGCTGCTGATCCTCGCGGCGCTGGCGGACGAAAAAGTGCCGGTGCAGACGATCGCCCCGAAGTTTACCGGACGGTTCAACAAGGGTGTCGATTACGTCGGTGATCTCGCGCAATTCGAGAAAGAGTTCCGCGACGACCTCGCCGTAATCGCTTACGCTATCAGACGATACGGCTTGCCGGCGAATCTGAAATTGAGCGTGCATAGCGGCAGCGACAAGTTCTCGATCTACCCGATCATGCGGAAGGCGATCCACGACACCGGGGCCGGGTTGCACCTCAAAACCGCCGGAACGACGTGGCTGGAAGAGGTGATCGGCCTCGCGGAAAGCGGCGGCGAAGGGTTAGCGCTCGCGAAGGCGATTTACGCGAAAGCGCTGACCAAGAAGGACGAGCTTTGCGCCCCTTACGCGACTGTGATCGACATCGACGCCGCGAAGCTGCCCTCCGCCGACACCGTCAACGGCTGGACCGCGGAGCGGTTCACTTCGGCCCTGCGGCACGATCAGGCGAACCCGCAGTTCAACCCGTCGCTCCGTCAGTTGGTGCATGTGGGGTTCAAGGTCGCCGCGCAGATGGGCGAGCAGTACCTCGCGATGCTGCGGAAGTGCGAGGCGGCCGTGTCGCGCAACGTAACGACGAACCTGTATGAGCGGCACCTGAAGCCGCTGTTCATCGGATAGGCGAACGGCCGGTGTCAGCCGGCCGGTGAGACCTCCGCACCACCACCGGCTGGCTGACACCGGCCGTTCGCCAGGAGTCATCGTGACCAACCTCTTCAATCTCGACGGCGCAGTGGCCGCGGTGTTCGGCGGAACGGGCGTGCTCGGCGGAGCGATGGCCGACGCGCTCGCCGCGGCCGGAGCTACTGTCGCGGTACTGGGCCGCAGCGAGGAACGCGGCGTCGCGCGCGTGAAAGCGATTGAAAAAGCCGGTGGGAAGGCGATCTTCGTGCAGGCCGACGCGATGAACCCGCAATCGCTCACCGCGGCGCGCGACCTCATCATTTCCAAGCTCGGGAACGTCACGATCCTCATCAACGGGGCCGGTGGGAACAAACCGGAAGGCACCGTCGCCCCCGGCGGCGACTTTTGCAAGCTCGGTCTCGAAGGCTGGAACGCGGTGTTCGACCTGAACCTCGTCGGCGGGACGCTGCTCCCCTGTCAGATCTTTGGCGAGAAAATGGTCGCGGCCGGCAAGGGCAGCATCATCAACATCGCGTCGATGTCGTCGGTGATTCCGCTGTCGCGCGTCGTGGCATATTCCGCCTCCAAAGCCGCGGTGCTGAACCTGACGATGTGGCTGGCCCGCGAGTGGGCGACGAAGGGCGTGCGCGTGAACGCGATCAGTCCGGGATTCTTCCCCGCGGAGCAGAACCGCCGGATGCTCCTCAAGGACGACGGCACCTACACCGATCGCGGCGCCGCGATCGTCGGCCACACCCCAATGGGCCGCTTCGGCAGCGCCGAGGAGTTGGCCGGCGCGGTGGTGTGGCTCGCCTCACAAAAGGCGAGCGGCTTCGTGACGGGGCAGAACATCGTGGTGGACGGCGGGTTCTCGTCGGTGACGATTTAACCCACTCGGAGGGGACAATGCTCTGGGTTCACCAACTCAAGGCGATAATCCTTATCGCGGTGGGCGCATCCGTTGTCTTCGTCTCCTACATCCACATGAGCCGTTGGGGCGTTTTGGTCGGTGCGTTCGTGCTTTGGACGGGCGAACGCCTCCACCGTCTTCAACGCCGCAATCGCCCGATGTAAGGAGTGATCATGTCACACGGTACACTCTCCAGTCTGCTGGCCGCGTTCAACCCGGAGTTGCCGCTCGACAGCGGGAACACGATCCCGAACACGTGGTACACCTCGCCGGAGGTATACGCGCTCGAACGCGATGCCGTCTTCGCGCGTTCGTGGCAGATGATTGGCCGGCGCGAACTGGTCGCGCAGCCCGGGCAGTTCCTCACCGCGGACATCGCCGGCGAACCGGTGTTGGTCGTTCGCGGCGAAGACGGGACGCTCCGCGCCTTCTTCAATGTGTGTCGGCACCGGGCGGCGCGGGTGTGTACCGACGAGTGCGGCGCCGCGACGAAACTCCGGTGCCACTACCACGGCTGGACCTACGACCTCAGCGGGAACCTGCGCGGCGTCCCGGAGTTCGACGGTGTGCAGAACTTCCGCCGCGAGGACAACGGCCTCCCGCCGGTCGCGGTCGCGGAGTGGGGGCCGTTCGTGTGGGTGCATTTGACCCCGCCGCGCGAACCCACTGGAGCGGCCGTGAAGCCCGGCTTTGAGGGCGACAGGTCGCGAGACCAACTGGAGAGTTTCTTGGGTCCGTTGGTGTCGTGGGCCGAGTCGAAGAAGGCGTTCGAAGGGCTGAAGTGGTTTGGCCGGAAAAGTTACGACCTCGGATGTAACTGGAAGGTGTACGCCGACAACTACCTCGACGGCGGGTACCACGTGAACACCGTTCACCCAGCCCTCGCGGGCGCGCTCGATTACAAGGAGTATCGCACCGTCTGCGATGGGAACACGGTGATCCAGAGCGCCCCGACCAAACCGAGCGAAGGCGACACCGGCCGCACAAGAACCGGAGATGCCGCGTACTGGTGGCTCTACCCGAACTTCATGCTGAACGCTTACGCGGGCGTGATGGACACGAACCTCGTGCTGCCGCTGGGTGTCGATCGGTGTCGGGTCGTATTCGAGTTCTACTTCGCGGATAGTGTGCCCGACGACGTGAAGCGCCAGAGCATCGAGGTTGCCGAGCAAGTACAGGCCGAAGACATCGGGGTGTGTGAAGAGGTACAGCGGAACCTGTCCAGCCGCAGCTACACAACCGGCCGCTTCAGCGTGAAGCGCGAGAACGGCGGGCACTGGTTCCACCAGAAATTGGGCCGCGTGCTGAAAGGCGAACGGCCGGTGTAAGCCGGCCGGTGGCTCCTGAATTGTTGTCGCTCTCACCGGCCGGCTTACACCGGCCGTTCGCCATACGGAGGCTTTCGGTGTCCGATCCCGCGGCGGCACAGTATCGATCCGGTCTGGCGTTCGGGCTGGTCGCGTACATCTGGTGGGGGCTGGTGCCGCTGTATTTCGCCGCGCTCAAACGGGCCGACGTGCCCGCGTGGGAGATCCTCGCCCACCGCATCACCTGGTCGCTCCCGGTCGTGTTGGTGCTGCTCGTCCTGGCCGCGGGCGTGCGCGACGTATTGCGCGTCCTCTCTTCGCGCAAACTCGTTCTGGTCATGTTGTTATCGTCGGTGCTGCTGGCGATCAACTGGTTGCTCTACATCTACGCGACCGTCACTGACCGCGTCACGGAGGCGAGCCTCGGCTACTACATGATGCCGCTGGCGAACGCGGCGCTCGCGACGATCTTCCTGAAGGAGAAGCTGCGGCTCGCGCACTACCCCGCGCTCGCGCTGATCGCGGTGGGAGTGGCGATCCCGTGCATCGCGGTGGGCTATTTGCCGTGGCTGGCGGTGGCGCTGCCGATCACGTTCGGCTTCTACGGACTGGTGCGCAAAAAAGCCCCGGTCGAGAGCATGAGTGGGCTGGCGGTCGAAACGCTCCTGTTGCTCCCGCCGTCGGTCGGGTTCCTCATTTACCTCTCGGTGGCCGGTCAAAACCACATGACCGCAACGAACTGGAGCCTGAACGCGCTGATCGCGTTCAGCGGCGTCGTGACGGTCGTCCCGCTCCTCACCTTCACGCTCTCGCTCCGCAGGCTGCCGCTGTTAGCGATCAGTTTCATTCAGTTTCTCTCGCCGACGGTGCAAATGCTGATCGCAGTGACCTGGCTGGGCGAAGTCCTCACACCCGACCGCATCGCCGCGTTCGTGTGCATCTGGGCCGCCGTCGCGATCTTCATCGCCGACGCCGTGTGGCAAGCCCGAAGCGTGAAGCGCGCCCTTCCCGCTTCGCCACCGGACACCAAATCGGCTACAACGCCACTGCTGCGAAGTCCCGTCCCGCGCTCGGTTTCTTGACGAGTGAACCATGCCCACAACTGGCGACCTGAATGCGTTCAACGACTCACTGCGACGGTTGGCTACCGCGCTCGTCGAACTGGCTTACGCAGAAACACGAGAGAACGCGAAGTGGCGCGTGGTTATACTTGACGCCCGCTTCTCCGATGACGGTAGCATCAGCGACAAGGTCCGCGCCACACTCGCGACAGGAGCGGTGACGAGCCTGAGTCCGACGAGCAGCATCATTCTTGACCTGATCGCACTGGGGGAAGCGCGTCCCGACGGAAAGAACCGGTGGTATGGTTTCCGCATGGAAGTCGCAACCGATGGAAAGGTCAACGTCGAGTTCGACTACAACTCGGCTTGCGTTGACGACCCGCAGTTCTTCGAGTCGTAGGCCGCGGCTCCTCTCACACCACGATTCGATGCACTTCCGTTTGCGGGTCGCCGCCGGTGACGTGAACCTTGCCGTCGGCATCGATGTACACGTCCACTTCGCTGCGGACCCCGAACCCCGGGAGGTAAATGCCGGGTTCGATGCTGAAGCAGGTGCGGCGGATGATGCGGCGGTCGTCGCGCGTTTCCAGACCGTCGATGTGCGCGCCGTTGCCGTGAACCTCCTGCCCGATGTTGTGGCCCGTGCGGTGCGTGAACTGATCGCCGTAGCCGGCCTGCTCGATCACGGCGCGGGTCGCGTTGTCGATCTCCCAGCCTTGCAGCGGGCGCCCCGCGGCGAAGGCGTCCTTCACGCACTTGATCCCCGCGTCGCGGGCCGCGGCGACGAGCGCAAAAATCTTCGCATACTGCTCTGGAACGCTACTACCGACATAGGCGACACGCGTATAGTCAGCGTAAACTGATCGCGGGCGATCCATCTTCGCCCAGAGGTCGATGAGTACGAACGATCCGCGTTCAATGGGCGCGTCGGTCGCCGGGGCCGTATCGAAATGCGGGTCGCCGCTGTGCGGTCCGACGCCCACAATCGGCGGGCTGTACGTCGTCATTCCGCTATCGGAAAAGTGCTGCATGATCCGCGCCTGCACCGCGGTCTCCAGCACTTGGCCCTTCGAGCGGATTTCGTCCGCGATGAACCCGAACGCCACGTCGTAGGCGTCGCGGCAGAGCTTGGCGGCCTCGAAGTGCGACTTTTCCTGGTCGTCGTCCCACACGGCCTCGAACTGCTGGATGAGATCGCCCGACGCGACGACCTCGCAACCGAACGACTTCACGAGTTCGATCGTCCCGGCATCGACGCGGCCGATGTAGGGGTTCGCGTTCCGCGCGCTGTACTCCATCGCGACGCGCTTCGCCCCGGCAACCAGCTTCTCGACGCCGGCTTCCAGGTCTTGCCAGCGTCGGTACACGGTCTTCTGCGTGCCGGGGAGGTGATCGAGCGACGCGGGTTCGATAGCGTGAACGAGCTTCCGCGGTTCGCCGCTCGCCGGCACGAAGTAGAACCACCGGCGCGACAGTTTCGGCATCACGCCGGCGACGCGCTGCGCAAGGAGGTTCTGGCCGCGGAAGTCGTACAAAAGCCAGCCGTCGCATTTGGCTTCGCGGATCGCAGTTTGAACGGCGGACAGGTCGAACATAGTAACTCCTTCGCGCTCCCCTTCGGGACCAACGCTAACGTAGCGTTTCCCCTTGCGAGAGGCTTCCCCTTCAGGATAATCAACTGCTCCCTGCCCTCCTCAAGATTCCACGCCACATGCGATACCGCCAATTCCTCGTTGCGCTCGCGCTCCTTGCGCCGGTTACGGGCGCCCGCGCGATCGAACCCGCGGACCTGAAGCCGGGTCTCATCGCGAACTACAGCGACGTGCGCGGCGGCATCGATTCGCCGAACGTGACGCGGTTGGAACCGACCGTCGCGCTGACGCTCGCGTCGAAGACCGAGACGCCGCACCCGAAGCTCGACAGCGGCGGGATCATGACGTGGAGGGGCTACATCAACATCACGCGAGCCGGGAAGTACACGTTCTCCGCCACGACCGCCGGCGGCAAACTCGCGGTCAAGGTCGGCGGGAAGGACGCGCTCGGCGCGGAACTGCAACTCGATGGCGGCGTGATCCCGTTCGAGGCGACGTTCACTCGCGTTATGAACGAAACTGGGTCGCGCGTCGAACTGTTCTGGCAAGGGCCGGGGTTCACGAAGGAACCGCTCGCTCACCAGTTCCTCGGCCACCTGCCGAAGGACCGGCCGAAGGAATTCGACCGCGACGGGCAACTCGAACACGGGCGCTTCAAGTTCGAGGAACTCGCGTGTGCCAAGTGCCACAAGCCGGGCGCCAACGACAAGATGGCGAAAACGCTCGTCGAGCGCACCGGGCCGAACCTGACGGACGTGGCGAAGCGGGCGTACCACGGCTGGATTTATGCGTGGCTGGCCGACCCGGCGAAGCTCCGCGCGCACACGACGATGCCCAAGTCCTTCGCGGACGACGACACCGGCACCGCGGAGCGGTACGCCGTCACGCGATACCTCGTGTCGCTCGCCGGCAAGCCGCTGGAGGTGGTCAAGCTGCCGACCATCGTGCCGGACAACCTCCGGCAGAGCATGGAGCGCGGGCGCGTGCTGTATCACGTTACAGGATGCGCCGCGTGCCACAACGACCCGATCGCGCGCAAGAAGAAGGACGAGGAAGAGGAGAAGGAACCGCTCGCCCCCGCGGATTACCTGTTCGGGCAACACACGCTCGCCGGACCGGTCGCGAAGTACAGTCTGGGCGCGCTTGGCAGCAAATTCACCCCCGAAACGCTCGCCGCGTACCTTCAGAACCCGCTGAAGACCAACCCGCACGGCCGGATGCCGCAAATGAACCTCAGCGCCGCGGAGGCGACCGACATCGCGCGCTACCTGTGCCGCACGCAGGAAGAGAGCGTAACACCGGATAAGGTTCCGGTGCCGAAGCTAACGCCGGCCGAACTCGCAGAGAAGATTTTGGACCCCACCGACCTCCGCACGAAGCGTGCGATACTGACACCAACCAAGGTGGATCGCCAGTGGGAAATGCTCGGTGAACACCTCGTCGTGACGAAGGGGTGCATCGCCTGCCACACGATCGAAGAGGGCGGCAAGCCGCGAGCGTCGTTTATCGTGTTCCCGCGGCTGGAAAATGTCAAGAAAGCCGGTGAGAAGGGCTGTCTGGACGCCAAGCCCGATCCGGCGAAGGTGCCCGTGTACTCGCTCGCCCCGCAGGAGCGCGAGGCGCTTGTCGCGTTCGTGAAGGAGGGCCTCACCGGGCACGGCTCTCCGGCCCCGGCGTATCAGGCGCGGGTCGCACTCCGGCGGTTCAACTGCCTCAACTGCCACCAGCGCGACGGCGAGGGCGGCATTCCGGTCGAACTCGCGGACCAGATGCGTCAGCTCGAAAAAGCCGAGAACGCCGACGACGTGCGGCCCCCGGTGCTCACCGGCGTGGGGCACAAGACGCGAACAACGTGGCTGCGAACGATCCTGACGCAAAGCGGGCGTGCCCGGCCGTGGATGCAACTCCGAATGCCGCAATACGGCGAGGGGAACGTCGGCTTCTTGCCCGAAGCGCTCGCGTGCCTCGAAGGCACCGTGACCGACGATCAGGTTCACGTCGTCGCGCGCACGACCGCGAAGATCGCCGCGGGGCGCGACATCGTCGGCAAAGGAGGTCTGGGCTGCATCTCGTGCCACGATATCGGCGGTGTCGCCAACACCGGCACGCGCGGCCCGGACCTTTCGACCATCAACCAGCGCGTCCGCTACGAGTGGTACGAGAGGTGGCTGAGTCAGCCCTTGCGCATGGCCCCCGGCACGCGAATGCCGCAAGCGTTTATTGACGGCAAATCGACACTCAAAACCGTTTTCGACGGCGATCCGCACAAGCAAGCGGAGGCGATGTGGTCGTACCTCGCGCTGGGGCCGGGGCTTCCGCTCCCGGACGGCCTCGAACCGCCGAAGGGGCTGGTGATCGCCGTCAAGGATCGGCCGGAGATCCTGCGCACGTTCATGCCGGACGCCGGCGCGAAGGCGATCGCGGTGGGCTATCCGGGTTACGTTTCGCTCGCCTTCAGCGCCGACCAGTGCCGCACCACTTACGCCTGGGCCGGAAACTTCCTCGACGCCTCGCCGGTGTGGAACAACCGCGGCGGCGCCCCGGCGAAGTTGCTCGGCCAGAAGTTCTGGACCGCGCCACCGGGTCACCCGTGGGGCCTCACGGCCGACGCGAAGAACCCGCCGGATTTCCTCACCCGGGCGAATCACCCCGCGTTCGGCCTCCCGCTGCCGCTCGAACCGGCCCGCATCTACGACGGTCCGATGGCGGTGCGGTTCGACGGCTACAGCCTCGACAGGGACGGCCGGCCGACCTTCCGCTACCGCTCCTCGGAAAAGGGGCTGGACGATAACGGCAAGGAGATGCTGATCGCCGAGACGCCGGCGCCGCTCAAGAGTCTGATCGCGACCGGTCTCGCGCGGAAATTCGAGCTGACGATCCCCGGCGGAAATCAGGCGTGGTTCTTCGCGGGAATGACGGCGAAGGAACCGCGTGTGTTCGACGCGACCGGCAAGCGGGTCGAACTGACCCTGAAAGCCGAAGAAGTAACCACGCCGGCGGCGGGTACGCGGGTCGTGCTGCCCGACGGCGACCGCGCGACGGTACTCGAAGCCGCGAGCGCCCCGGCCGGGAGTGTGTGGCGGTTCGTACCGGGCAAGACCGGCGGGTGGCTCGCGGTGCTGAAGCTGCCGGAGGCAAAGGCCGAGCAGAAGCTCGCCTTCACGTTGAACGCCTACGCGCTGCCGAAGGACGACGACTCGCTATTGAAAGAACTG
>CAZBXY010000220.1:0-13498 GCA_964495365.1 uncultured Frigoriglobus sp.
TTCGGACATTGTTATTCACCTCAGACAGCAGGGGTGCGAGCGCTTCGAGCGGGAGGAGAACGCGCCGATCGACGGAACTTGCGCCGGGCAACGGATTTCGGGCGCGGGAACGTCCCGCAAAGGACATACCCGCCGGCGAAATGAGATGTAACACCCGGCAGCGGGGTGAAAAAGGCGAAATTGGGGAAGAACGGGCCGGTCAGAGGGCGCCTGAAAACGGGAACGCGGATGACGCAGACAAGAACGCGGATGAAAACCGGATCAGACAGAAGAGTATTTGAATTCAACTCAATCTCTGGTCTTCATCCGCGTCATCCGCGTTCCTGACTTTCTCAGAACGACTTGAGCAGTGCGAACACCAGACACACCAGCCCGAACGCGAGGCCCGCGAGCATCCCCATTACGGCTAGCCGGGCGGTGCGCTGGGCCTGGGCCAGTTCGGCCGCCGCGTCGAGCGCCTCGATCAGCGGTCCGGTCTCCAGGCCCGCGGTGCTTTCGGCCACAGCCGCGGCAGCCAGCGGCGGAAGTTTCCCCGACGCCAGCCCCCGGCGGTCCGGCAGCCCGACGAACGGCACCAGCACCTGCACCACCTCGGCCGCGGTCTGGTAGCGGTCGGCCGGGTTCTTCGCCAGCATCACCTCGATGATCGCGGACAGCTCCTCCGGCACGTCCGGGCACACCTCGTGCGCCGGGGTCACGGTCGAGAGGTGGTGCGCGATCAACTTGGCGGCGGTGGTCCCGCCGAACGGTGGCTGCCCGGTGACGAGGTGATAGAGCGTCGCGCCGAGGTTGTAGATGTCGGCCCGGTGGTCGGCGGAGGCGGAGTCGATCAGTTGCTCCGGGGCCACGTAGTCGGTCGTTCCCATGACCCCGTCGTCGGCGCGGGACAGTTTCGTGCTGGAATCTTCAAAAAACTGTGCGAGGCCGAGGTCGAGGATCTTCACGATGCCGTCGTGGCCGACGAGCAGGTTCGCCGGCTTGATGTCGCGGTGGGCGACGCCCTTTTCGTGCGCGTGCTGAAGCCCGGCGGCGGCCTGGACCGCGTACCCGACGGCCTCGCCGACGGCGAGGTGCCCTGTTGCGGCGAGCCGGTGGTCGAGGGTCTCGCCGTCGATGTATTCCAGCACGAGGAAGTGAACGCCGCGGTCGCACGCGACATCGTAGGCGTGAACGATGTTCGGGTGATCGAGGGCCGCCGCGGCGCGGGCCTCGCGGTAGAACCGCTCGACGTTCGCCGGGTCGAGCGCCTGCTTGGTGGGTAGCACCTTGAGGGCGATTCGCCGGCGGAGCTGGGCGTGTTCGGCGAGGAACACTTGCCCCATTCCGCCGGCGCCGATCTGGTTGAGGATGCGGTACGGGCCGATTCTGAACCCGCGGTGCTTCCCCTGGAGGATGAGCCGGGCCTGGAATGGGGTGAGGATGCCGGCCTGGATCAGACGCGTGGCGGTGTCCGGGGCGGTACTGGGGACCGGCCCGGACTCCGAGAGGAAGTTGTCGAGAACGTCGTCGTCGGCGATCTCGGCCCGGCGCACGAGTTCGAGGACCGCGCTGCCGGTTCGGGGTGGTTCGGGCATGGTCCGGTCACCCTAAAACGTTCGCGCCGCGAAGGGGGTTGCGATCCCGGTGCCGGTGGGAGATGGTAGAACCGGCACCGAGACCCGCTCGCGCGCGGGGAACTACGGGATAGTGTATCGGCCGGGCGAGGTGCGAGGCCCGTTGTAACTGCTGAGGATCGCACACCCGCGGGCCGGTGTCAAAGGTATATGGGAAAACCGTGCGAGCTTTCATCTTTTTCGCGCCCCAGCGCGCACTGCGTTTACCTCGACGGCCCCGTCGGCGGGCGGTACAGTGAAGGCGGTTTCCAACTCCCGCGCCCCAACTCAACCCCTGTAACGACATGGCCCGGCAGAAAGGGACGCCCGCAAAGCCTTCGACCAACGGCCCCACGCCGGAGGGGAAGGAACCGGCGCGCCTGCCCACGTACTTCCTGTCACTGACGTTGGAGAACGTTCGCTGCTTCGGCCCGAAGGTGACGCTAAACCTCAGCACCAAAGACGGGAAGCCGGCTCCGTGGACGATCATCCTGGGGCTGAACGGCACCGGGAAGACGACGCTGTTGCAGTCGTTGGTGGGTCTGGAACCCGTTCCATTTATCGGCGAACATCTGACATCGGTGCCGAGATTGGCTGACCCGCAAATCCAGCTTCGAATGCTGTTTCCAGACTTTCAACGGTCCGAGACGGTGACATCCTCCACGCTGACAACCATCGTCGCCGTGTCGGAGCGACTTGCTGGTGAGCCGTTGCAGTGCCTGACACGTAATTTCACGATCTTTCCGGCAGCAAACCCCTCTGCCCAATTTGGTACTTCAGGAGATGCTGCGAAACCGCTTGGCGAACCGTGGTCTTGTGCTTACGGTGCTGGCCGGCGCGTTGGAACAGCAGCACTTAGCGAAGGACAATCCGACGATCCAACCGCGACGCTCTACTTTGATAAGGCAGAGCTTCGCAACCCGGAAGAGTGGCTTCTCCAACTCGACTACGCAGCGAAATCGACCAACCAAGACAAGGAAACGCAGAAGCGGTTTGACCAAGCAAAGGAACTACTTCTCGCCATCATGCCAGAAGGGGAGATCACGGACATTCGGTGCATACCCGGAAGCGGGCCGAATCCGAAAGCGCGGGCGGAGTTCCAGACTCCCTACGGGTGGGTTCCGCTGCGGCAACTCGGTTACGGCTACCAGACGCTCATCACCTGGGTCGCGGACCTCGCCAACCGCATGGCCGAGCGTTATCCCGACAGCAAGAACCCGCTCGCGGAACCGGCCGTGGTGCTCGTGGACGAGATCGACCTGCACCTGCACCCCAAGTGGCAGCGGAAGCTGATGGGGTTCCTCACGGACCGGTTCCCGAACACGCAGTTCATCGCGACGGCGCACAGCCCGCTGGTCGTGCAGGCCGCGGCCGACGCGAACCTCGCGGTGCTGCGCCGCGAGGGCGATCACGTCATTATTGACAACGAGGTGGACAACATCCGCAACTGGCGCATCGACCAGATCCTCACGAGCGACCTGTTCGGGCTGGAAACGGCCCGCCCGCTGCACGTTGAGGCGATGCTTCTGGAACGGGACACGTTGTTGGAGAAATCCAAGTTGAACGCGGTTGAGAAGCGCCGGTTAGAAGAACTCAATGCTCTGGTCGATGAACTGCCGTTCGGAGAAACCGCGCAGGAGCGAGAGGAACGCGCCGCCATCAAAAAGGCCCTCGACGCGCTGACGAAGGAGCGGAAACCCGCGTCATGATTCCCGTTGCCAAGTCGCCCACGGCCCCGACCGTGCTCACCACACGCGGCGTGTCGAAGGCGCAAACTCACTGCACCGAACACGACGCGGCGCCCGCTGACTACCGGAGCGGCACCAGGACGTTCGACTTCGACAAGAGCATCTACGCGGCTGTGGAAGTCAAAACTGAACTCCTCACCGCGCAACGCGGCAAGTGCGCGTTCTGCGAGTCGTTGGTGCGACACGTCAGTTACGGCGCGGTCGAGCACTACCGGCCGAAAGCGGGTTACAAGCAGCGAAAGGGCGACCGCCTCAAGCGCCCGGGGTACTACTGGCTCGCCTACGACTGGGACAACCTCTTCTTTTGCTGCCAACTGTGCAATGAGCAGTTCAAGCAGAACCACTTTCCGCTCAAGGTCGGGCGACAGCGCGCCCGATCGCACGCAGATCAGATCGGCGACGAAGAACCGCTGCTCCTGCACCCGGCACGCCCCGATCTCACGACCCACATCGAGTTTCGCCGAGAGCGAGCCGTTGGTCGGACCGAAGAAGGCAAAGCGACGATTCGCGTGCTGGGCCTGAACAGGGTGAACTTGAGAGAAGCGCGAGCCAGACGACTGGAATCCCTCCGTGCGTTGCTCCGGGTACGCGATCTCCTTCGAGACAAGATCGCGACAGGCTCTACCGCCAAGTTGCGTGCCGAACTTGCCAACGTGAACGATCAGCTCCAAAAGAGCCAGGAAGACACCGCCGAATACACCGCGATGGCCCGCGCGTTTCTGACTCCGTAGCCCGCCCGTTGCCCGCGTGCGCCGGTCGCGGTATCCTCGGGCCATGCACGAGATCACGCGGGTGCTGGGCGACATGCGCGCGGGCACGGCCGGGGCCGCCGACCTGCTCCCGCTCGTCTACGCCGAGCTGCGCGAACTCGCCGCCGCCAAACTCGCCCACGAAGCCCCCGGGCACACCCTCGACGCCACCGCACTCGTTCACGAAGCCTACCTGCGGGTGGGGAGCGATCAGGCATTCGACCACCGCGGGCACTTCTTCGCCGCCGCTGCCGAGGCCATGCGCCGGATTCTGGTCGAGGCGGCGCGCCGGAAGCGGGCTGCCAAGCACGGTGGGGCGATGAACCGGCACGACGCCGGCGAACTGCCGATCGCCGCCCCGGAGGTGGACGAAGACCTCGTCGCACTCGACGAGGCGCTCGACCGGTTCGCCCGGATCGAGCCGCAAAAGGCCGAACTCGTGAAGCTCCGCTACTTCGCCGGGCTGACCATCGAAGACGCCGCGGCGGCGCTGGGCATCTCGCCGGCCACCGCGAAGCGGCACTGGACCTACAGCCGGGCGTGGCTGTTTCAGGCGATCAGTGGCGAACGGCCGGTGTAAGCCGGCCGGTGGAACCTCTTGCGCTCCCACCGGCCGGCTTACACCGGCCGTTCGCCAAAAAACCCTGAGCCAATTCCGACTCGCTTTTCGCATTGATGGCAACCATCCCTTCGGGGCCGCGCCATGACCGACGAAACCATCTTCGCCGTCGCTCTGGAAAAGCCCGACGCCACGGCACGCAGCGCGTACCTCGATTCCGCCTGCACCGACCCGGAGCAGCGGAAGCGCATCGAGGGGTTGCTCGCGGCGCTGGAGAAGGCCGACGGGTTCCTGGAAAAGCCGGCCGCGGCCGTGTCGGAGACGGATTTCGCGTCCACGCGGTTGTTCCCGTCGGCCGAGGCCGGCGCCGACGACACCACCCGCCTCCACGGCGCGGACGACGACGAGGACACCGGCGACGCGCTCGGGTTCCTGTCACCGGCCGAGCGCCCGGACTCGCTCGGGCGCATCGGGCACTACGAAGTGCTGGAGATGCTCGGGCGCGGCGGGTTCGGGATTGTGTTCCGCGCGTTCGACGAGAAGCTCCAGCGCGTGGTCGCGGTGAAGGTGCTCATGCCGTCGATCGCCGCGACCTCGCCGGCCCGCAAGCGGTTCCTCCGCGAGGCCCGCGCCGCCGGTGCGGTTCAGCACGAGAACGTGGTCCGCATTTATGAGACCGGGGAGGAGCCGCTGCCGTACCTGGTGATGGAGTTCGTGCCGGGCGAAACGCTCCAGCAGCGGCTCGACCGCACCGGGCCGCTGGACGTGGGGGAAACGCTGGCGATCGGGCGCCAGCTCGCCGAGGGGCTGGCCGCCGCGCACGCGAAGGGACTGGTTCACCGCGACATCAAGCCGAGTAACATTCTGATCGACGCCGGACCGCAGCAGGTGAAGATCACCGACTTCGGGCTGGCCCGCGCCGCCGACGACGCGAGCCTGACCCGCAGCGGGGTCGTGGCCGGCACGCCGATGTACATGGCTCCCGAGCAGGCGAAGGGCGAACACATCGACCACCGGGCCGACCTGTTCAGCCTCGGCAGCGTGATCTACGCGCTGCTCACCGGGCGACCCCCGTTCCGGGCCGAGACCACGCTCGCGGTACTCAAGCGGGTGGCCGACGACACCCCGCGGCCGATGCGCGAGGTGATCCCGGAGACCCCGGAGTGGCTGTGCCGGATCGTGGAGAAACTGCACGCCAAGAACCCGGCCGACCGATTCCAGACCGCGAAGGAAGTGGCCGATTTGCTAGCCGACTGCGAGAAGCAACTCCAGGCGCACAAGGAAGTGCGGGACGTGTCGCGCATTCCGGAGGGAAAGCCGGTTCCGACTGTCATTGCTCCGGCTGAGATGTGGTTTGCAGTGGCCGTGTCGCTTGTCGCAATAATCATCGTTCCCATCGTCGCGTCAATAATTGTCCTTTCCGTGTTTCCGGAGTTCTTCGATAAGTACAGAAATTCCTCGAAAGGCACTCTCTTCTACTGCCTATTTACGCTTTTCCTAATCGCTTTCATGATTCTTTTCTGGAGCGGCTACTTCGAAGCCCGCCGACGGCATGCAATCCTGGCCGCCGGGACGCACCCTTTCGCGCACAAGGGCGTGAAGGACACGTCGCGGATTCCCGAGGCGAAGGTAGCGCCTCGCGCGAGAAACTGGCGGCGCCGTGTGTTCGTAGCCGCGGGTCTGCTGGTGCTCGCGGTCGGGGTGACGCTGGGCGCGTGGACCGCTCAGAAGCACGGGTGGGAGAACACCTACCACTATCTCGCGAACGAGTCGGTCGTTCACATCCCGGTCGGTGATCCCATTGAGGAGATCATCATCCTGAAAGACGGGGAACCGGTCGAGAAGGTCGGGAGCGGTCTGGCCATTCGCTCGCTGCGGCCGGGGTCGTACCAGTTACAGATCGTCACCCGCCCGGGGTTCGAAGCCACGAGCGTGACGTTCGATGTTCGTGGGCACGGTTCGACAGGGCTGTGGACGTCCAACCTCTCCAACGGCCGCTGTAGCTTCGTTCTGCAACGCGGGTCCGAGGTCCGCTTGAGCGTCGCCACCGACACCGACGGCTTCACCCCGCTGTTCGACGGCATTGGTCTGGCTGGGTGGAAGCTTCACCCGAAGGAAGAGAGTCAGGGGCAGGTGTGGGCCATCAATTTCGGGGTTCTGTCGTTGAACGGGCCCCTCACCCACCTGTTTTCCGATCGCGGCGACTACACCGATTTCCACCTGCGGATCGAGGCCAAGTGTGCCGAGAGTTCCGAGGCGACCGTGGGCTTGCGAGCCCCGTTCACCATTGAGGATGGGGGACCTGGCGAAGGAGTAGCCCGAGCTCCCGGTACTCGCTGCATCGGCACCGGACTCGGCAACAACGCCGGCAACTTCTTCAACGGTTTCCGGTTCACCAGCAAGGGTGCGGGACCGGCCGTGAAACCCGGCGAATGGTTCACCCAGGAATGGATCGTCAAGGGCGATATGCTCGAGATCAGGGTCAACGGCGAATTCTTCATCTCGACGAGCGGGTTCCCGTTCCGCAGCGGTCACGTCGTCCTGAGGATCCCGCCCGGCCAAGTCCAGTTCCGCAAGATCGAGATCAAGGAACTGCCGCGCGCGGATCAGTTCGTCAACGGTATCGGGATGAAGTTCGCGCTCGTTCCCAAAGGCAAAGGCTGGCTCGGCGGTATTGGCGGCAAGGTGGGCGATAAGGAGGTCGATTTCAAGGACGATTTCTTCATCGGCGTCCACGAGGTCACGCAACAGGAATGGGCCCAGGTGATGGGGAAGAACCCCAGCGCCTTCAAGGGCGAGAACCGCGAGGTTAACGGCGTCTCCGTGGCCGACCCGCTGCCGGCGGAGGGGATGACCTGGGACGAGTGCCAGGAGTTCGTCGCCCGGCTGAACGCCAAATGTCCGGAGCCGGGGTGGCGGTACCGGTTGCCGACGGAGGCCGAGTGGGAGTACGCCTGTCGCGGTGGGCCGGCGGAACGGAAGAGCGATCACGGCTACGACTACTACTTCGACAAGCCCTCCAACGCGCTGACGGGCCGGGCCAACACGGAGCAGGCGGTCGGGCGCACGTCCAAGGTCGGCTCATACCCGCCGAACCCGTTGGGCGTGTACGACATGCACGGCAACGTTTGGGAGTTTTGCCAGGACGATGTGGTCGATAACAAGGGCGAGCCGGCGCGGGTGATCCGGGGCGGTGGCTGGCACAACTCGCCCGGCGCGTGCCGGGCCGGGGGCCGCAGCACCGGCCCGCTGTCGATCGGCAACCACGGCATCGGGCTGCGCCTGGTGCGGGTCCGCGTCGAGTCGGCCCCGGCGCCCGCGGTCGCGCCGTTCGACGCGGCGAAGGCGAAGGAGCTTCAGGAACGGTGGGCGACCCACCTCGGCGTGAAGGTCGAGCACACCAACTCCATCGGCATGAAGCTGCGGCTCGTTCCGCCCGGTGAGTTCACGATGGGCAGCAACGCCGAGGAGCAACAGGCGGCGCTCGCCAATATGGAGCAGTTGCTCCGCCGCGTCGATCCCGGGGACAAGAGCCGGATCGGGTACATCGAGTACCTGCGCCCGCTGGTCGCCTCCGAAGGCCCCGCCCACCGGGTCAAGCTGACCGAACCCGTTTACCTCGGCAGCACCGAGGTCACTCACGCGCAATTCGAGGCGTTCGTTCGCGAGACGAAGTACGTCACGAGCGCCGAGCGGAACCCGAAAGGCGGGATCCTCCACGGGCGGGTCACACACGAACAGAGCAAGGATTTTCACTGGCGGAACCCGGCCCGGCTGCCGCGGGGCGCGAACCACCCGGTCACGCAAATCAGCTACGAAGACGCGATGGCGTTCTGTGGGTGGCTGAGCCAGAAAGAGGGCGTCACCTACACGCTGCCGACCGAGGCGCAGTGGGAATTCGCCTGCCGCGCCGGTTCGCAGACGCCCTGGTTCTCCGGTAACAACCCGGCCGACCTGGAGAAATTCGCGTGGGGCGAGTTCCACATCGATCCCGACCTGAAGGAGTTCGAGTACCACGAGGTCGCGAAGAAGGCCCCCAACCCGTTCGGCCTTTACGACATGATCGGCAACGCCCAGGAGTGGTGCCGCGACTGGTACAGTCCGACGGCCTATTCCGTGCGCCCCGAAACCGATCCGCTCGGCCCGACCGCACCCGACAAGGAGAAAAAGCGGGTCGTTCGCGGGGGGGCGATCTTCGTGCCGTATGACCTGCGGTCGGCCATTCGCCGGCGCGCGAACGAGAATTACGCCGAAAACGGCCTCGGGTTCCGCGTCGCCGTCGTCGGCAACCTGAAGCCACAGATTCCGGCGCCGGCGGTCGCGCCGTTCGACGCGGCCAAGGCGAAGGAACACCAGGAGCAGTGGGCCAGGCACCTCGGCGCGCCGGTCGCGGTCGAGAACAGCATCGGGATGAGACTGCGGCTCATCCCGCCCGGCGAGTTCCAGATGGGTTCGACCCCCAAGGAGATCGAGGCCATCCTGGCGGAGACGAAGGACGCGGGCAAGTTCCTGGTCAACGCGCAAGGCCCTCAGCGGCCGGTCCGCATTTCCGCGCCGTACTACATGGGCACGTTCGAGGTCACACAGGCCGAATACCAGCGCGTCATGGGCACCAACCCCAGCGACTTTTCGCCGATGGGGAAATCGGCCGCGAAGGTCGAGGGGATCGACACGGGCACGTTCCCGGTCGAGAACGTGAGCTGGGACGACGCGGTGGAGTTCTGCCGGCGGCTGTCGGAGCTGCCCGCGGAGAAGGCCGCGGGGCGCACCTACCGGCTGGCGACCGAGGCGCAGTGGGAGTACGCCTGCCGGGCCGGTACGACCGGCCACTTCCACACGGGCGCGGCGCTCCGCGAAGCCGACGCGAACTACAACGCCGCGCTCGGCCGGCCGGCCCCGGTCGGCTCGTACCCCGCGAACGCGTTCGGGTTGCACGACATGCACGGCAACGTGTTCGAGTGATGCCACGATTCGTTCGAGCCGGACTACCGCAACCTTCCCACGATCGATCCGCAAGGACCGGCGACCGGCACCACACGGGTGGTCCGCGGCGGCAACTACGCCTACCTCGAGCGGTACTGCCGCTCGGCCGCGCGCGACCGGTTCCAGCCCATCACCAAGCGCGGCGGGATCGGGTTCCGCGTCGTCATCGTCGGCGACCTGAAGCCGAAGCCCGCGTCGCCGGCGGCCCCCGTGCTCGACGCGGCACAGGCGAAGCAGCTTCAGGAACTGTCGGCGCGGACCCTCGGCGCGGCGGTCGAGATCGAGAACTCCGCCGGCATGAAGTTCCGGTTCGTCCCCGCGGGCCAGTTCCTGATGGGGTCGCCCGACACCGAGCCGGATCGCCGCGCCGAGCGCGA
Organism: uncultured Frigoriglobus sp.; assembly: GCA_964495365.1. Classification (GTDB taxonomy): domain Bacteria; phylum Planctomycetota; class Planctomycetia; order Gemmatales; family Gemmataceae; genus Gemmata. The sequence continues at coordinate 10,009 of CAZBXY010000220.1, forward strand.
AGGGCCGCGGCACCTCGTCGCGATCGCCCGACCGTATTACCTGGGGGCGCACGAGGTCACGCAGGAACAGTATCAGAAGGTGACGGGCCAGAACCCGGCCCACTTCTCGGCCGAGAACAAGGGCGGGCCGAGTTACCCGGTCGAAACGGTCAACCACGAGGACGCGACCACGTTCTGCCGGCTCCTCTCCGAATTGCCCGCGGAGCGGGCCGCCGGGCGCCGCTACCGATTGCCGACCGAGGCCGAGTGGGAGTACGCCTGCCGCGCCGGCTCCGCGACGCCGTTCGCCCACGGCGACGACCCCCGGGTGTTGGGCGACTACGCGTGGTACCGGGTCAACTGCAAGAACCCGCAACCGGTCGGCGGGCTGAAGCCCAACGCCTGGGGGCTGTTCGACATGCACGGCAACGTGTTCGAGCTGTGCGGCGACCGGCACGACTACCTCACCGGCCGGTCGGGGCCGGTCGGGTCCGGTCCGATCAACCCGCGCGGCGGGAGCTGGCTGAAGCCCGCGTCCGACGCCCGCAGCGCCTACCGCGGGGCCAACGAGCCGAAGGCCCGAAACAAGGACGTCGGGTTCCGCGTCGTGTGCGAGATCGCCGCGAAGCCCGCGATGCCCCCGGGCGCGGTGGTCCCGTTCGACACGAAGGCGGCCGAAGCTCATCAGGAGGCGTGGGCCAAGCACCTCAACACGAAGGTCGAGTTCGCCGACAAGAAGCTCGGGATGGAGTTCCGCGTCATCCCGCCGGGCGACTTCCTGATGGGCGCGAAGGACACCGAGATCAAGGACGACATCACCAAGGCGCACCAGAACATGCCTCCGGGCTGGCAACTCCTCGTGCGGTCGCTCCAGGCCGAGACGCCGCGGCACCCGGTGCGGATCACCCACCCGTTCGCGATCGGCAAGTACGAAGTAACTGTCGGGCAGTTCAAGAAGTTCATCGAGGCCACCGGGCACAAGACGGACATCGAGCCGGCCGGCGGGTACGGCGTCAAGGACGGCGCGGTGGTTGGGGGGAAGGATTACAACTGGAAGAACGTCGGCTACCCGCAGGCGGACAACGCGCCGGTGTGGAACATCAGCCGCGACGACGCGGTCGCGTTCTGCAAGTGGCTCTCCAAAGAGACCGGTCAGACGTTCCGACTGCCGACGGAAGCGGAATGGGAGTGGGCGTGCCGCGCCGGCACCGCCACCCGCACCTTCTGGGACGCGGAGAAGCTGTCCGACTCGCTCCCGTACGCCTGGGGGTCGAACAAGACCGGGCGCAAGCCGCAACCGGTGGGCGGGCTGAAGCCCAACGCCTTCGGGCTTCACGACACGTGCGGGAACGTGTGGGAGTGGTGTTCCGACTGGTTCAGCGAGACGTACTACACAGAATCCGCGAAGAACCCGCTGCTGAGCGACCCGACCGGGCCGAGCGGCCCGGACGGCGCGGGGAAGACCCGGCACCGCGTCCAGCGCGGGGGCGGGGTCCAGGGCGGGCACTTCGGGATGAGTTCGACCGCCCGCTCGGTCCACAACCAGGAGGTGGTGGGGTTTCGCGTCGTGTGCGAGATCGCCGGCGACGTGAAGCTGCCGCCGCCGGAGCCGAAGAAGCCGGAACCGCCGGAGGTCGCGCCCGAGCCGCACGCCCCCGCGCCGCGGTAGTGTCGTCGGGCGGTTCCGCCCCCGCGGTCACGCATTTCGGCCGCAAGCAGGTCACTCCGCCGGGGCGACGGCTTCGAGGATCGCGACGATCTGCTCCACCTGCTCCGGGTCGTTGAACACGCGCCGGGCGGCCCGCAGCCGCTCCTCCCACCACATGCGGAAGAAGTCGGGCCCCAGGTCCGGGTTGTCGCGCCGCATCTCGTCCATTTCGGCCTGTTCCTCCTCGCTCAACCGGAGCTGGTTGTTCTCGTCGAGCGAGGGCGACTTGATGAACTTCGGCGGCTTGGCCCGGAGCTTGGCCAGCTTGCGCCTTGCGTAGTCGAGCGCGGTCAGCCCGGCGTGGTCGGCGGCGTTCGGGTCGGCCCCGGCGGCCAACAGCGCCCGCACCGTCGCGGCGCTGGGGTTCGCGTCGCGGATGTTGGCGATGAGCGGTGTGGTGCCCTTGGCGGAGCAGCAGTTGGGGTCGATGCCCCAGGAGAGCCGCTCGGCGACGAGGTCGGCGTCCCCGCGCCGGGCCGCGAGGTACAACAGCTTCTCGAACGCGCGCCGGTGCTCCGGATCGCGGGCCATCTCGCGGAAGTCACCCATCGCTGACTCCTCGGTGTCGCGTCGTGTTGCGGTAATCGCGCCGGCTCTCACGGCTTCTTTGGCGGGTCGGCGGCCCCGGTGTCGAGGATCACCTTCCAGCGCCCGTCGGCCCCCTTGCGCCACCAGGTCACGTAAGCCCCGCTCCAGCGCACGTCCTCCTCGCCCTTGTCGTTCTTGGCGAGCATCCGGGACCGACCGGTGGTGTACCCGTATTTGCCGTCGTCGAACGCCCCGCCGTCGGTCGGTTCCCAGACGAGCTTCTCTTTCGGGTCGGCGAAGAACAGCGCGGCGTCGAGCTTGCGCACCGCGTCCCTGCCGACGTGCGCCTTGCCGCCGAGCGGGGCGATCCGCACCGCGTCGTCGGCCATGAAGCTCATCCACCCGTCGATGCCCTTTTCGGCGGTGGCCTTCGCGAACGCCCGGTCGGCGTCCATGAGTTCGGTCTTCGCGTCGGTCTTGTCCTTCGGCTGGGCGGGCGACGCGCGCGGCGCGAGCGCCCACCCACAGACGAGAGCGACCGCCGCCACGCCCGCGATCACACCCAGACGGCCGCGCATCGGTCATCCTCCGTTGTGGAACGGCTTTACCCCATCCGCTTCTTCAGTTCGGCGTCCACCGCGTCGAGGTACTGTTCGGTGGTCAGGTGCGGGGTCGTCGCGCCGATCAGAATCGCGAGATCCTTCGTCATCTGGCCGCTTTCCACCAGATCGACACACACCTTCTCCACGGTTTCGGCGAATTTCACCACGTCCGGGGTGTCGTCCATCTTCCCGCGATAGATCAGTCCGCGGGTCCAGGCATAAATGCTCGCGATCGGGTTGGTGCTGGTCGGCCGGCCCTTCTGGTGTTCGCGGTAGTGCCGCGTGACAGTCCCGTGCGCCGCTTCGGCCTCGACCGTCTTGCCGTCGGGCGTGGTCAGCACGCTCGTCATGAGGCCGAGCGAGCCGTAACCTTGCGCCACAGTATCGGATTGAACGTCGCCGTCGTAGTTCTTGCACGCCCACAGGTAGCCGCCCTGCCATTTGAGGTTCGCGGCCACCATGTCGTCGATCAGGCGGTGCTCGTAGGTCAGTTTCTTCGCGTCGAACTGACTCTTGAACTCGGTGTCGAACACCTCCTGGAACAGGTTCTTGAACCGCCCGTCGTAAACCTTCAGGATCGTGTTCTTCGTGCTGAGGTACACGGAGTAGTCGCGGGCGAGGCCGTAGTTGAAGCACGCCCGCGCGAAGCCCTTGATGCTGTCGTCGAGGTTGT
>CAZBXY010000221.1:0-13483 GCA_964495365.1 uncultured Frigoriglobus sp.
TTTTCCACGATCCTCCTGGTATATTGCGTGCGTTGAGTGATCGGGGAATCGCTACCCATTTCATCAAGCGAGGTTCCTATGCCTTCCCGTCATTCCGGTTCTCGTCCGCGCGCGTTCACGCTGATCGAGCTCTTGGTGGTGATCGCGATTATCGCGATCCTCATCGGCCTCCTGCTCCCCGCGGTGCAAAAGGTCCGCGAGGCCGCGTCCCGCATGAAGTGCGGCAACAACCTCAAGCAGATCGGGTTGGCCTGCCACAACTACCACGACACGCTCGGCTCGATGCCGCGCGTGCTGCCGACCCCGGCGAACGGGTCCCCGATGGTGTCGATGCTGCCGTTCTTTGAACAAGCGAACAAGTACAACCAGTTCGTGCTGACGGCGGACTTTAACACGGCGGCGGTGAACGCGCCGGCCCGGTCGCAGGATCTTCCCATTCTGCGGTGCCCGTCGGACTCCAGTTCGGCCATGTTTACGGTGACGGTCGCGGGCGTGGCGGAAGTGGTGGGGCGGTCCAACTACCTGGCCAGTCTCGGCGGGCACGCGTGGTTCCGCAATGCCGAAGGCGCGACGGGCGGGATGTTCTACCACAACGGCAACGCGACAACCCCGGCGATCGGCATCCGCTTGACGGACGTACTCGACGGGACGAGTAACACCGCGATGTACGCCGAGGTGCGCCGGGGCAACCGGCAGGGCGCAACCGATCCGACGCGGATCGTGAGCCTTCCGTTCGCGAGTTGGGACTCGGCGCTGCCGGCGAACGACCTCGCCCCGTCGGCCGCGTGTGCGTCGGGCACGGCGTTCTTCGACTACACCGGTTTGCAGTACTACCGCAACCTCGCGTGGGTCGCGTACTACACGCACACGGTCCCGCCGAACTATCGGGGGCTGGACTGCGTTCGCGCGGTCGGGCTGGATAAGCTCCACCTCGCCTCGCGGAGCTTCCACACCGGCGGCGTGAACGTGGTGCGCGCGGACGGGTCTGTGGGCTTTATCCGCGACTCCATCGACCCGGCGCAGTGGCGGGCGTTTGGCACCCGCGCCGGCGGCGAAGTGCTGAACTTCAACTGACCGCTTATCGACCCACTCGCGCGCCGCCGGGTCACCTCGGCGGCGCGCCCATTTCATTTCACGAAACGAGTCGTGACATGCACCGGCGACGAACCTGGATTCTGGTGTTGGCCCTGGCGCTGCCGGCGTGTTCGAGTACCGCGACCCCGCCCGCCCCGCCGCCGCCCGACGCGACCGAAGCGCTGAAAGAGCTGGGCGAAGTGTACAAGTATCGCGCGGCACAACAAACCGCCCCGCCGACGAAGCTGGCCGACCTGGACGAGCAGCAAGCCTCGCTCAACAACGCGTGGCCGCTGATCGAGAGCGGGGCGGTGGTCGTGGTGTGGCGCGTGGGCTATTCGTCCTCGTCCAGCGATGTACTTGCCTACGAAAAGGACGCCGCGACCAGCGGCGGGACCGTCCTGTTGCGAAACGGCACCACGAGAACCATGACCGCGGCGGAGTTTCAAGCCGCGAAGCGGTGAATGGACCCGTCATTGCTCCTGCGACAGGCCCATTCCGATCATCCCGTGCCCGCCCGGGCTACTTCGGCGGCTCGGCCGGCCGGGCCTTGTCCCGGGCCTTCACGAAGGCGAGCAGTTCCTTGACCGGCGGTTCGCGCACCAGATCGCCGGAGGCGTACACGCCGCCGAACCGCCCCAGGCGGTCCGTGGAGTAGGCCGCGTCCGGTTTCTCCACGCGCTCGCCGGGCTTGCGGATCTTCACGGTCAGGAACACCCCGGCCTCGCCGCACGAGCCGACGGAGACCGCCTTGCCGGTCCCGGCCGCCTTCTGCCACGTCGCCCACTCGGCCCGGCACTCCTTCTCCTTGCCCGGTTCGAGGCCCAGGTAGACGAACCCCTCGACCGGCTTGCCGTACTCGTGACGCGCCAGGTTCTCCAGGCGCACGAAGGCGCCCTCGATCCGGATCCGCTCGGGCGCGTCCGCGCTCGGCTCCAGCACGACCTTGTCCACCACCACATACATCGGGGGCGGGCCACCCGCCCGGGCGGTCGCACCGAACGCGACCACCGCCACCGCGACCAATAGATACCGTGCCATTGCAGCGCCTCCTCGTGTGAAGAGCCTCGTTTCGGGAGGCGGTCACTCACCGCCCAACTGCACGATAGGCGCGCGGCGATCCACGGAGATGTTGTTTTCGGTGAACGGTATCACCGGATTTGTTGTGATTGCAAGAAACGAAACTATTTCACCTCGACCGCTTCGCTCTGGCGCCCGGTGCGGTCGAGAACGCTGATCCGCGTTCGTTTTCCACTTGCCGATACAGTCGCAGTGGCGTCCGGGTCCAGCCCGCGCACGGTCGTCGTCCAGGTTCCGTCTTGCTCGACGCGCACCACCACGAACCGCGCGCCGGGCGGTTGCGCCTTCACGGTGAACACGGGCCTCCCGCCGGCGGTGGTCGCGGTGACCTCCGGTTTCGCGGGTGGCTTGCCTTCCGCCAGCCACGGCGTTTCCGGCACCAGTGCCGGCTCCGCGTACACCTTCGCGAGTTCGTCCGCGATCCCGCCGGGATTGTTCAGGAGCGCCTTCATGCTGAAGTGAACCGCACCGGTGGTGTCCTTCCGCTTGCGCGTGAGCGCGATCTGGTCGCTCACCTCTTTCGCGAGCCACCCCTTCTCCGCCCCGGTGACGCGGCTGGTGTAGAGCCCCGGCCACAGGTGGCGCTTCTTCGTGTTTTCGCCGGCCCACCACTCCAAGAGCTTCGGGAAGGACTGCTTTTCCTGGCCGATCGGCCAGTACAGTTGCGGGGTGAAGTAATCGACCCAGCCCTCGTTGAACCACAGCTTCGCGTCGGCATAGAGTTCCGCGAACTGGTCCAGCCCCGCGATCCCCGCGGGGTGGCCGGGGCGCCAGATCCCGAACGGGCTGATGCCCACCTTCACCCACGACTTCAGCTTCTTGGTCTCCTCGTACATGCGCTTCACGAACGAATTCACCGCGGCGCGGCGCCAGTCGTCGCGGGCGAGCTTGCCGCCGGCGTTCTGGTACGCGGTCCAGGTGTCGTCATCGGGAAACGGGATCGGCTTCTTGTCCGCGTCCAGTTCCTTGTACGGGTAGAAGTAATCGTCGATGTGGACGCCGTCGATGTCGTAGCGCTTGACCACATCGAGGATCACGGCGAGCGAGTGGTTCTGCACGTCCGCGTGCGTCGGGTTCATCCAGTGGTGCTTGCCGTAGGGTTTCGCGAGGTCCGGGCGGCTCTTGGTGATGTGATCGGCCGGCGCGTCGGACTTCGCCGACGGGTGCCGGGCGCGGTACGGGTTGAACCACGCGTGCAGCTCCAGCCCGCGCTTGTGCGCTTCCGCCACCGCAAACGCGAGCGGGTCGTACCCCGGCCCCTTCCCCAGCGCGCCGGAGAGGTACTCGCTCCACGGTTCCAGCTTCGATTCGTACAGCGCGTCGGCCATCGGCCGCACCTGGAAGATGACCGCGTTCAGCTTGAGTGCCGCGGCCTTGTCGAGGATCGCGAGAAGTTCGGCCTTCTGCTTCTCGGCGGGTAACCCGGGCTTGCTCGGCCAGTCGATGTTGCTGACGGTGGCGACCCACACTCCGCGGAACTCGCGCGGGAGCGGCGGGGGCGCGTCGGCAGCACGAAGCGAAGGTGCGGCTAAGAAAAGTGAAAGGAGTGTAGCTACGCGCACCTTGGGGACCCTTTCTTGCGTCGCGCACGCGGCCCGGGTGCCGTTCTCACCGCACGCGGGCCGCGTGCGCTACGAGAACGCCAGCGCCAGCCGCACGGCCCCTTCGGCCGGTTCGGCGACGACCGCGAGCGGGGCGGCGGTCAGCCCGCGGTCGGCGAGCGCCGAGAGGAACCGCTCGCGGTATCCGGGCGACGCGACGAACAGCCCGCCGGCGACCGCGACCGGGAACGCGCGGCCGAGGCCCAGCTGGCGCGCCGCGGCGGCCGTCGCGGAGCCGAGTTCGCTCGCGGCGTCGTGGACGATGTGTTCGGCGATCAGGTCGCCGGCCTCGGCCGCGTCCAACACCACGGGTGCGAGCGCTGCGATCGACGCCCGGTCGCCGCCGCGGTACACGGCCCCGATCAGGTCTTCCGGCCTGGTGAGGCCGTGGGCGGCGAGCAACCGGCCGATGAGCGGCGTCACCTCGGCCCGGCCGTCCGCACAGCGCGCCGCGGCGCGCAGCCCCGCGAGGGCCACCGCGTAGCCGCTGCCCTCGTCGCCCAGCAGCGGCCCCCACCCGCCGGCGCGCCCGGTGCGGCCGTCGGCGGCCCGCGCGTAGGCCATCGACCCGGTTCCGGCCACGACCGCGACGCCCCACCCGTCGGGCGTTCCGGCCGCGAGCAACAGCGCCGCATCGCCGATCACCTGGACGCGCGCCGCGAGGTTCGCCCGCGCGGCCCACTCGCGAATGACTTCCTGGTCGTTGGGGCGCCCGGCCCCCGCGAGCCCCAGGCACGCGGCGCGGACCGCGCGCCGCACGCGCCCGGCGGCGGCGAACGCCCGGTCCGTCACCTCGTCGAGCGCCGCCAGCGCCGCGGGCGTGCCCACCGTTTGCCGGTTCGACGGCCCGGCCTCGCCGCGGCCCAGCACCGTCCACCCGTCGGCGCTGCGCGCCGCGAGGAGCGCGACGGTGGAACTGCCGCCGCCATCAACGCCGAGAACGAGTTCCTCGGCGCCGTTCGCGTGCGCCCGGGGATCGATCCCGCGTTCCGTGCCCACCGCGGCCCGCACGCGGCCGTTTGACTTGCGCAACCGCTCGCGCGCTTCTTCGGCCGGAACGCCAGCGAGTTGCGACACCAGCGCCGTCTTCAGTTCGCGCCCGCAGCGGTCGAGCAGTTCGTCCGCCGCGGTAAAGTCGAGCCCGGTCACGTCGCAAACGATCCGCTTCGTGCGGTGCCGCAGCTTCTCGTTCGTGGCCCGCAAATCGACCATCAGGTTGCCGTGCGTCTTGCCGAGCCGCACCATCGCCCCGGTGCTCAGCATGTTCAGCACGAGCTTCGTCGCGGTGCCGGCCTTGAGCCGCGTCGATCCGCTGAGGACCTCCGGCCCCACAACGGGCGTGATGGCGAGATCGACGCGCGGTACGAGGGCCGAATCGGAGTTGCACGACAGCCCGATCGTGAACGCGCCGAGTTGGCGGGCGTGATCGACCGCCGCGAGTACATACGGGGTGCGCCCGCTGGTCGCGATGCCGACGAGTACGTCTTTTGAACTGAACTCGATGGTCTGCAGGTCGCCGACCGCGAATTCGGGGTGGTCTTCCGCCCCTTCGACCGCGCGCGTGAGCGCCGGCGGGCCGCCGGCGATGACCCCGACGACGAGGCCCGGCGGGACGTTAAACGTGGGCGGGCACTCACTGGCGTCGAGGACGCCGAGCCGGCCCGACGTGCCGGCCCCGATGTAGACGAGCCGCCCGCCGGCTCGCAAGTGGTCCGCGATGACCTCGATCGCGCGGGCGATCGGTTCCGCCTGCGATGCGATCGCGGGAACCACCTTCGCGTCTTCAGTGGTCATCAGCCGGACGAATTGAAGGGGCGACAGTTCGTCCAGTTCCGCCGACGCGGGGTTGCGGGCTTCCGTCTGTAGGTGATCCATGCGCGCATCCGACTTGGGCCGAGTCTTCGCGACGCATTTATCCTAACTTCCAAAAGACGTTATGTCTACTCTACAGATGTACGTCTATTGAAACGATTCACGACGAGCGCCGTCATCACGGTCGTCCCGGCCCCGACGGGCGCGAACCACGGCCACGCCAGGAGCGACTTCGTGTAGAACTCCGGCACCCACGACAGATTCGCGGTCAGTCCCGACGACGGGAGCCACACCGCGGACACCGTCAGGAACCCGCACACCAGCCCGATGAGCGCGGCCCACGACCGCACCGGCTTGCGCAAACTGCCGAGCAGGAACAAGCCGAGCAACAGCCCGGTGGTGAATCCGGCCACCGCGAGCACCTGCTCCACCACGCTCTTGTTACCGCCGAGCTGGTACGCGACGTAGGCGACGCCCATTTGCGCGATGCCCCACGCAGCCGTCATTACGCGCGAGAGCAACACGTACCACGTCTCCGGGTGGTGCGGGCGGAGCGGGCGGTAGAAGTCCGTGACGACCGCGTTCGCGGAGCTGTTCAGCGATGACGAGAGCGTGGACATCGCCGCCGCCAGTACCGCCGCGATCAGCACCCCGACCACCCCGGTCGGCAGTTTCTGAACGATGAACAGCCCGAACACCTCGTCGTTCCGCCGCCCGCCCGCTTCGGGGAATAGCCCGTTCTGGTGCAACAGGTACATCCCCACCCCGACCGACAGAAACAGCAGGAACTGCACGAGGATCACGAACCCGCTCAGCACGAGCGCGAGCCGCGCTTGCGCCAGCGACTTCGCGCACAAATACCGCTGGACCATGAGCTGGTCGGCGCCGTGGCTGGCCATCGAGAACACCGCCCCGCCGATCACCCCAGCCCAGACGTTGAACGCGACCGACGGCACGAACTGCGGCTCGATGAGCTGGAACTTCCCCGCCGCGGCGCCCTCCGCGAGGAACTGCTCCCACCCGCCGGGGAGCAGGTGCAACACGAAGCAGCCCGCGAGTACCGCGCCGGCGATTTTGATGACGAACTGGATCAGGTCGGTCCAGATGACGGCCTTCATCCCGCCGAGATAGGTGTAGACGATCGTGACGACCCCCACGACGACGATTGCAGGACCGACTCCGCCAAGTACGAACTGGAGCAACAGCGCGGTGAGGAAAATCCGCAGCCCGTCGGCCACGGTGCGCGTGAGGAGGAACAGCCCACTCGCGGCGCGCTGCACGGACGGGTCGAACCGCTGCTTCAGCACCTCGTAGGCGCTGAACAGTTCGCCGTTCATGTACTGCGGGAGCAACAGCCACGCGACGAGGCACCGGCCGATGATGTAGCCGAACGACAGTTGCAGGAACGTGAGGTTGCCGCCGGCGGGGTTGTACGCGACGCCCGGCACGCTGAGGAACGTGACCGCGCTCGTTTCCGTCGCGACGATGGAAACGAGTACCATGAACCAGCCGATGCTGCGCCCGCCGACGAAGTAGGTGCGCAGGTCCTTCTGCGCGCGGGTGAACCACACGCCCAAAAGGGTCATCCCCAGGACGTACGCGACGACGATGCCGAGATCGAGTGGGGAGAGTTTCATAGGCAAATCTGGCGAACGGCCGGTGTGAGCCGGCCGGTGGAACCTCGGCGCTCCCACCGGCCGGCTCACACCGGCCGTTCGCCGATGCGGGCGGAACGGAACGCGGCCTCTTCCGGCTCCCACGCGGCGGCGATTTCGCGCCAGGGCACGCCGGCCTCCAGCGCGAGCCGCTCGCGGTCGCTGCCGAACAGGAGATCGATCGCGGGGCGGTCGCGGACGAACTCGTATTCCTCCGTGCGCCATGCGAACCGCTCGCCGGACAGCTCCCGCGTCACCGCGAGGACCGCCAGTCCGGTTCGCACCGGGAGGAACGCCGCGCGGTCGGTGACGTGCAGTTGAACGCCGCCGCAATCGGCGCCGGCGAACTTCTGGAACGTCGGTCGGAACCACGCCGGGCGGAACCGCACCCCGGGCAGCCCCTCCGCTTCGAGCCGCGAGGCCAGCTCTCGTGGGTTCAGCCACGGCGCCCCGCACAGCTCGAACGGGCGCGTCGTTCCGCGCCCCTCGGAGAGGTTCGTTCCCTCGATGAGGCACATCCCGGGGTAGACGATCGCGGTGTCGAGCGTCGGCATGTTCGGCGACGGCGGCACCCACGGCAACCCGGTCCGGTCGAAATAGCACGCGCGATTCCAGCACCCTTCGCACGCAATCACTTCCAGGCTCACGTGCGGCACGCGGTGCTTCTGGTAGAAGCGGGCGAGTTCGCCGATCGTGAGGCCGTGGCGCGTCGGGATGTTGTGCGGGCCGACGAAGCTCTCGAACCCGGCCCGCAGCGCCGGCCCTTCCACCGCGACCCCGCCGATCGGGTTCGGGCGGTCCAGCACGACCACCGCGACGCCGCAATCCGCGCACGCCTCCAGGCAATAGAGCATCGTTGCCTGGAACGTGTAGTACCGCGCGCCGATATCCTGAAGGTCGATCACGAGCGCGTCGAGGCCGCGGAGCTGCTCCGCCGTGGGCCGCAGCGATTCGACCGACGCCCCGTACAGGCTGTGAACGCGAAGCGCCCCGTCCGCGGAGTGCCCGACGCCGATCAGGTCTTGCGCGGTGCCGGAAAAGCCGTGTTCCGGGCCGAACAACGCCACGAGTTCGACGCCCTCCGCTTCCGCGAGCAAATCCGCCGCATGCCGCAAGTGCGCATCAACCGACGCGGGGTGACACACCAGCCCCACGCGCCGCCCGCGGAGCGGGGCGCAGGCGCGGTCGCGGAGAACGTCGAGTCCGGTGCGCACGAGCGTGTGGAGTTGGTGAGTCGGGTCTTTCGTTCATCCTGTTGTATCGCAAACCGCCGGCGAAGTAACGCGCCCGCTCCGGGCCGGGCCGGAAGTCCGGCTTGTGGGCCGGCGCGGCCGTGTGGTACACATTTCCCCTCTCGGCCCGCTCGAATACCGCGCACGGAGCGCCGGAACCGCAAATGGACGTGACCCCCGCCCCGCTCGTGACCGTCGGCATCCCGACGTACAACCGGCCCGCCGGGCTGGCCCGCACGCTCGAATGCATCCGCGGGCAGACGTACCCGAACCTCGAAATCCTCGTCTCCGACAACTGCTCCACGACGCCCGAGACGCGGGCCGTGGCCGCGGCCCACGCCCAGGCCGACCCGCGGGTCCGGTATCACCGGCAGGAAGAGAACATCGGGCTGGAGGCGAACTTCAAGTACCTGCTGCAGCAGGCCCGCGGGGAATACTTCTTCTGGGCCGCGGACGACGACGAGTGGACCCCGGACTTCGTGTCGGTGTGTATGGAACACATCGGTCCGGCCGGGTCGGTGATGACCGGAATGCGGAACGCGGTGCGCTCGCGCGGGCTGCTGCGGTGGAAGCCGCCGCTCGCGCTGCCGCCCGAAGCCGGAGCGTTCGCCAACGCCGTCGCGTTCCTCAACAACGCGCAACCGAGCCTGTTCTACGGCATCCACCGCACGGAGGGGCTGCGGCGGTTCCTATCCGAGCGGATGTACGACTACTACGACTACTTCTTCATCCTGCGCCAGATCCTGACGAGCGGGTTCCGAACGGCCGCGCCGGTCTGCTTCCACGTCGGGGTCGATAGCGAGACCCCGGTGTTCAAACCCGCGCGCCCGCGATCGGGGGCGATCTACGAATACTGGCCGTTCCTCCGCGACTCGCTCTGGGCCGCGCTCACCGCCCGCTCGCTCGGGCTACTCCAGAAGGCCCGGCTCGCATTTCTGCTGGGCTTCGTGGCGGTTAACGAGTTCGCCCACTTCGAGCGCGGCCCCCGCCCGGTCCGCGCCCGACTGGCGCGGGGCGCCCGGCGCCTGTTCCGCGCGGTGCGCCCGCTGTTCGGGGTCCCGCTCCCGCCGCCGCCGGGAACGATGGTGCTTCCGACCGACCCGGCGGAGCTGTGTACGATGTTCGTCCCGCACGCGCGGCTCCACGACCCCACAGCGCTCGCCGCCGAGGTCGATACGGCGCGGGGGGAGCTGCGGGCGAAGGTCGAAGTGATCGCCGGGCTCGAAGCGGCGCTCGGACTGCCCGCGACGGCCGACGACGGGTGTGCGGAACTGCTCGAACCGGCCCCGCCCGCCGGCGATTTGCACCGACTTGGCCAGTTGCTGCACCAGCTCGAAGTGAAGGAAGCGCGGATCCAGGAACTCGTCCGCGCCCGCGGGAAGCGGGCCGCCTGACTCCGCACCCACCCGAGACCCACCCATGAGCGCCCCGCAATTCAGCATCGTCGTCCCGACCCGCGAGCGCCCGCACACGCTCGAACACACCCTCGCCTCGTGCCTCGCGCAGGAGGGTGACTTCGAGGTGATCGTCAGCGACAACTTCAGCGGGCCGGCGACGCGCGAACTCGTCGAGCGCCGGGCCGACCCGCGGGTGCGGTACGTCCGCACACCGGCGATTCTGGCAATGACCGACAGTCTGGAGTTCGCCCTCTCGCACGCCCGCGGCGAGTTCGTCATCATCCAGGGCGACGACGACGGGCTGCTCCGCCACGCGGTGCCGACCATCGACGCCGTCCTGCGCGCCACCGGCACTTCGGTGTTGCGGTGGGAGAGCGCGGTGTACAACTGGCCGGACGTGCGCAACCCGCACTTCCGCCCGGACGCGCTCTTGCTCCCGCTGCTCCAGACGCGCGCCGGGCACGCCCTTCACACGCTCGATTCCCGCGCCACGATCCGCGCCGCCGCCAACGGGCACGTCAGTTACTCCGAGTTGCCGGTGATCTACAACGCGGTGGTCCGGCGCGAGTTGTTCGACCAACTTCGGACCCGCACGGGCCGGGTATTCAAGACCCGCACCCCGGACGTGTACGCGGCGTTCGCGGTGGCCGCGCTGGTGGACACGTACCACTCGCTCCGCGCCCCGCTCGGCGTGTGCGGGCGGTCCGGGGCGAGTACCGGGGTCGCCCGGCACTTCTCCAAGAAGGGGTCGCCGATCGACAACGATTTCCGCCGGCTGAACGAGGCCGCCGGGTTGCACCTGCACCCGTGGGTGCCGGACCTGCCGCCGATCCCCTCGGCGGTGGCCGATGCGTTCCTCTGGGCGAAGGCCGAACTCTTCCCGGATGACCACCGAACGGCCCTCGACCGGCTGTTGGTCGTTCGGAACTGCTTGCGGGAAATGGAAATCGACACCGCCGACGAGTGGCGCGAGGTGCAAGCGAGTTGCCGGCAAGCGCTGACCGACGCCCCTGATTTGTTGGCCGAATTCGACCGCGAGTACGGTGCGATCGACTTCACCGCGCTCCCGCGGCCCGACCGCGGGCACCACTGGCGCCGGTACGCGCAGGGTCACCTCCACCTGGACGCCGCGGCGTTCGGGGTGCGCGACGTGGACGGGGTGGCCGACCTGTGTGAGCGGCTGCTGGGGTACAAGCAGGAGGGGCTGAGCTTCCGGCCCGAAGCCGCCGGCGGCGGTTCGTCGCTGAGCGAGTTGCAGGAAAAGGAGGCGGCGATCCAGCGGCTCTCGGCCGCCTGCGCCGACCTTCAGGCCGAGTACCTGCGCGAAAGCGCGGCTCTCCAGGCCCGCGTGCGGGAACTCAACGCCGAACTCGTCCGCTGCGACGCGATGATCGCGGACCTGTCCGGCACCGCGCGCTGGGCGGTGCTGCCCAAACTGATGAAGCGCCTGTTGCGGCGCAAGGTCGCGGCCCTCCTGTCCTGGTTTTGAGCGAATCCACCACGCGGCGCGGCGGGGGAACGCCGAGGCCGGTGCGTGACGCGGTCGATGATCTTCCCCTCGTAGAACCGGAACCCGGCCCCCGTCTGCACGGTGGCGCGGTTGTAGCGACTGCACAACCGGTACCGCGCGCTCCGCCGGGGGGAACCCCAAACGGCACTTGTGTCCGTTGCGAAGCGGTTTACAATCATTATCAACACACCGCGGCGCCGCCGCCGGGGTGTGACCCCATTCCGCTCCGTCAAAGCCGCTCGCGAGTGTCACCATGGCGCAGCAGATGATCACGCTTGAGGAAGCCGCCGAGAAGCTCAACATCACGCCCGACGAGATGAAGAAGCGGCTCAAGACCGACCCGGAGTTCAAGCGGCTCAGCCCGATCCGCGACGGGGCCACCGTCCGGTTCAAGCTGTCGGCCATCGAGGAGCTGGCCCGCGAGCTGGGCATGTCGAGCGAGACCGACCTGCCGCTGGCCCCGATGGCCGAGGACGAACCGGGGTCCGACGACTTCAAGGTGCCCGGGGCCGACGACAAGAAGAAGGGCAAGAAGTCGGACGCCGACGTGCCCCTGAACTTCGATTCCGGCTCGTCGGAGGACGACGTGTTCTCGCTGGCCGACGATTCCAAGGCCGCCCCGTCGCCGAAGTCGTCGGCCAAGCTGACCCCGAACAAGCCCGCCAAGGGCATGTCCGACAGTTCGTCCGGCAGTTCAGACAGCGACGTGAAGCTGGGCAGCGGCAAGAAGAAGCCCAAGAGCGACGAGGCGACGGTCCCGACCGAGGAGATCGCGCTGGACTTCAGCGGGCCGGGCAGCGCGGTCATCAAGGGCGGGTCGTCGGCGAAGCTGTCGGCCCCCAAGACCGGCAGTTCGCCGGGCAAGCTGTCCTCGCCGGACACTGGCACCGGGACCGGCAAGTTGACCCCCGACCCGGCGAAGAAGTCCGATTCGGCCAAGAAGTCGGACGCGAAGAAATCCAGCCGGCGGTCCGACGCACTGCGCGGGACGCCCGGCGGGCCGCCGGCCGACAGCAGCGAGTTCGAGCTGAGCCTCGACGCCGACAGCGATGACTTCGAGCTGCAAATGAGCGGCGACAGCAGCGCCGGCGACGAGGTCGATCTGGGCTCGCTGCCGAAGGACAAGGACAAGGGCATCGCCCGCGGGAGCAAGAGCGGGATCAACCTGCGCGACCCGGCCGACAGCGGGATCTCGCTCGAAAAGGGCAAGGGCAAGGACGCGAAGGGGTCGGACTCCAAGAAGAAGTCGAAGGGGCCCAAGGACAGCGCCGACGACTCGTCGGACTCCGGCACGACGACCGCCCCGTCGAACATGGACTTCGAGCTGTCGCTCGACTCGTCCGAGGCGGCCTCGACCAGCAAGCTCGGGGCCCCCAAGTCCGGCAAGCTCGTGCTCGACTCCGAGTCGGACAGCGAGTTCGAGCTGACCCTCGACGACTCCAGTTCGTCGAGCCTCGAACAGGCGGCGCTCCAGGCCGAGGGGTCGGAGGGCGAGGACAAGGGCGACATCTTCGAGACCGATTTCGAGATCCCGCCGATGCCGGAGGGCGAGTCCGGCTCGGAGGCGGTCGCGGTAGCCGATTCCGACGTGGAGAAGGCCGACTTCGAGATGGCCCCGGACGACAGCGACGTGACCGCCGACGAGCCGTCCCAGAGCGCGGTGGTGCTGGTCGATGACGAGGACGGGCCGAAGGCCAAGAAGAGGGGCGCCAAGAAGCCGGCCAGCAAGGCGTCGATCGCCGACGTCGATCTGGGCGACGCCGGGCTGGAGGAAGTGGAGGACGACGAGGACTCGGCCGGCGCGGCGCTCAAGGGGGCCAAGGGCCGGCGCCGCGACGAGGACGAGGACGAAGAGGAAGAGGCCCCGGCCGGCGCGGTGGTGGAGCGCCCGACCAAGCCGTGGGGCGTGGTGCCGGTGGTGTTCCTGGCGCCCACGCTGCTCGTCACCCTGCTCGGGGTGCTGATGGGCTACGAGCTGCTCAACACGATGTGGGGCTACCAGCAGCCGCGCAAGCCGTCGGCTCCGATCACCCGCGGGCTGGCGGACGCCTTCGGGATGCCGATCAACGAATGACCCAAAGTAGTAGGCACACGCCGTGTGCCGTTGCTTCACGCAGGTGAA
>CAZBXY010000222.1:0-13438 GCA_964495365.1 uncultured Frigoriglobus sp.
TTAAACCGACCCATGCCTCACGCACTACACGTACGTTGACCTACACCTGCAAGGGGGCGGGGGGTTAGGTTCTTCACGGCTTCACACCAACATACAGAGTCGCCACCCCGAACGTGAACGGCTGGTACTTCACCTCTACCAGCCCGGTGGTGCGCATCCGGTCGGCGAGCGCGTCGTAGTCGGGGAACTTCAGCACGCTCGCCGGCAGGTAGCGGTAGGCGCTCTCGGCGCTCCGCGAGATCACCTGGCCCACGAGCGGCAGCACGTAGCGGAAGTACCAGAGGTAGAGCCGCCCCAATATCGGGTTCCGCGGCTTCGAGAACTCCAGCACCGCGACCCGGCCGCCCGGCCGCGTGACCCGGACCATTTCGCGCAGCCCCTGATCGGTGTCCGTAACGTTCCGCAGCCCGAAGGCGATCGTCACCAGCTGGAACGTGTCGGCCGGGAAGGGGAGGGCCTGCGCGTCGGCCTCGACGAACCGCACGCGCTCGCCCGCACCGGCCGCCGCGGCTTTCTTCACCGCTCGAACGAGCATTTCGTGCGAAAAATCCGCGCCGATCACGGGCACGGCGCCCTTCGCGGCGCGGTCGTAGGTGAGCGCCAGGTCGCCGGTGCCCGTACACAGATCGAGAATCGGGCCGTCCGCGGCCGGGCCGGGCGGGACCAGCCGCGCGGTGCGGTCCCGCCACCGCTTGTCGATGTTCAGTGACAAGAGGTGGTTGAGGAAGTCGTACCACGGCGCGATCTGGCCGAACATCCGGCGGATGCGCACTTCGCGTTTGTCGAGCAGTTGTGAGGACACGGCAGGTTCCCGAAACACTGGTGGCCGCCCGGGCGCTGGTTTATTAGTTCAACCGAATCCCGGCCCGCCGGATAACTTCAACGGGGCACGCTCGTGCTCGAATGCAACACGTTCGCCATCACCGAGCACAAGAAGATTCTCTCGTCGGTGCAGAGCTACGAGATCAAGAACGGCGAGACGGGCGATCTCGTCGGCACCGCGACCGAGAACATCGGCGGCCTGACTCAAATCATGCGATGGGTCATCAGCAAGCAGTTCATGCCGACCACGGTGGAAGTGCGGGAGAAACCCGACGATTCGATCGTGTTCACGATCAGCCGCGGGTGGTACCTGTTCCGCTCGCGGGTCGAGGTGCGCGACGCCGACGGGCACCTCGTCGGGTACTTCAAGAGCAAGTTCTTCACGATCAGCGGCGGGTTCCACGTCTACGACAAGGACGACAAGTATTTCGCGCACGTGAAGGGCCGGCTGTTCGGGTTCCACTACAAGTTCCTCACCGAAGACGGGACCGTGGAACTCGGCGAGGTGTCCAAGCGCATCGGCGGCCTCGCCGGGCTGGCCCGTGAGGTGTTCTTCTCGGCCGACAACTACTTTCTCCAGATCAACCCGCAGTTCGCCGAACAGCCGATGGCGAAGATGCTCGTGCTCGCGGCGACGCTGGCGGTGGACATCATCTACAAGTCCGAGTCGCGCGGAACAAGCGACGCGACCGACCTACTCGGGGAGTGAGGACCAGTCATGCTGACCGCCGAAGGCTGCCAATCGCGCCGGCACCGGTTCCTCGACCGGCTCAAGCCGGCGCACCCGATCGTACTCGCCGACCCCATTCACCTCCGGTACTTCGCCAACTTCCACGTGGACGGGATCAGCATGTCCGCGGACTTCGGCGGGCTACTCGTCATCAAGCCGGACGGGCACACAACGCTCTACCACGACCACAAGTTGCCCAAATCGGTGGACCTGTCGCACGTCGATGAGCGGAAATCGCTGCCGTGGTACACAGGACAGGAACCCGAGACCGCGGCCCGGCGGATGGTCCTCCGCAAACCGGTGGAGGAGAACGGCGGGCGCATTCACGATTGCCTCTGCGACCCGCTCGCGCCGCAGGTGTACGCGATCACCGCGGACATGCGCCGGCGCAAAGACCCGGACGAGGTCGCGCTCCTCAAGACGTGCATGAAAGCCTGCGACGCGGGGCACGCCTGGGGCCGCGCGAACATCAAACCGGGCATGACCGAACTGGAAGTGTACGCGGGCGTCGCGAACGCCGTGTACGCGGCGCTGGGGCACTGGGCGGTCTGTTACGGCGACTTCACCGTGTCGCCCGGTCAGAAGAAGCGCGGCGGCCCGCCCACGCCGCACAAACTCGAGGCCGGCGAGTTCTTCATCCTCGATTACTCCGTCATCGTTCAGGGATACCGGAGCGACTTCACGAACACGATCTGCGTCGGCGGCAAGCCCACCGCGGCACAACAGGAATTGATGGACCGGAGCTTGAAGGCGATCGCGGCCGGTGCGAAGGCGCTGAAGGCCGGCGTGACGTGTCAGTCCGTCTACGACGCGATGCGCACCGCGTTCGGCGACAAGGCCGAGTTCTTCACCACGCACGGCGGGCACGGGCTGGGCATCTCGCACCCCGAGCCGCCGTACATCGTTCGCAATTCGAAGGAAACGCTCGTCGCCGGCGACGTGGTGACGCTCGAGCCCGGGCTGTACGTCGATGGCACCGGCGGCCTGCGGATCGAGCACAATTACCTGGTGACGGACAGCGGCAGCGAGCAGTTGAGTAACCACACGATTGCCCTCGTCTGACCTCGCCCTGAACCACCTTCAGGAGACAGTCATGAGTGGCCCGACCTCGCTTTCCCGCCGGGATGTGATTCAGACGGCCGCGGCGCTGGGCGTCGTCGGCGCGCTGGTTCCGACCGCGGCGCACGGCGCGGATCCGCTCCCGTTCGCGCCGGGGTCCGGCCTCGTGACCGGTAAGCCGAAGGTGCTCAAGTACGACGAGATTCCGGGGCTACTGAGCAAGGCCCAGGTCGCCCCGCACTACTCCGCACACTACGGCGGGGCGCTCAAGCGATTCACATCGGTGGAGGATCAACTCGAAAAGCTCATCGCGGGCAAGGAGCCGCTCGGCGGCGACGCTTACGCCGTCCTCCAGCGCGACAAGCTCAGCCGCATGAACAGCGTGCTCTTGCACGAACTCTACTTCGACAACCTCAGCCCCAAGCCGCCGGAGCCGAAGGGTGATGTCCGCGACGCGATCGCCAAGCGGTTCGGCTCGGTCGAGCGCTGGGAGGAGGACTTCAAGGCGTGCTGCACCGCCGCGGCCGGGTGGGCGATTCTCGCCCGCGACGCGGTCAACGGGAAGCTCTACAACGTGGCCTCCGACCTGCACGAGGTCGGCGTGATCTGGCTCGGCCAGCCGCTCGTGGTGTGCGACGTGTACGAACATGCGTTTTACGTCGATTACCAGAACAAGAAGGCCGACTACGTCGCGAAGTTCGCCCGGTTCCTCGACTGGGACGAGATCAACCGCCGCTGGGTCGCGCTGGCGAAGTGACCCCATCAGGACGCCCCCGCCGGCGTCGCGCGCAGCTCCGCGGTAGCGATCTCGCGCATCCGGTATTTCTGCACCTTGCCCGTCACCGTCAGGGGGAAGGCATCCACGAACTTCCAATACCGCGGGATCTTGAACGTCGCGATGCGGCCCTGACACGCGGCGCGCAGCTCGTCCGCCGTCATCTCAACACCGGCGCGCAGGCGCACCCACGCCATCACTTCTTCGCCGTACTTCGGGCACGGCACGCCGATCACCTGGGCCTCGACAATACCCGCAATGGTGTGCAAGAACTCTTCGACTTCGCGCGGCGAGATGTTCTCCCCGCCGCGAATGATGATGTCCTTGATGCGCCCGACGATGCTCACGTACCCGTCGGCGTCCATCACCGCGAGGTCGCCGGTGTGCATCCAGCCGTTGGAATCGATCGCCTTCGCCGTGGCTTCGGCATCGTTCCAGTAGCCGAGCATCACGTTGTACCCGCGGGTGCATTGCTCGCCGGGCGTTCCGCGCAGCACGATTTGCTGCGTCGCGGGGTCGATGATCTTGATTTCGACGTGCGGGGCCGCGCGGCCGACCGTTTCCACGCGCTTCTGGAGCGGGTCGTCGGTCGTGGTTTGCGTGGCGGTGGGGGACGTTTCGGTCATGCCGCAGACGATGGTCACGTCGCGCATGTGCATGCGTGATTGCACCTGCTTCATCACCTCGACCGGGCACGGCGCGCCGGCCATCACGCCCGTCCGCAGCGACGACAAATCGAACTCCGCGAACCGCGGGTGGTCGAGTTCCGCGATGAACATCGTCGGCACGCCGTAGAGCGACGTACAGCGCTCGGCCTGCACCGTTTCGAGTACCGCGAGCGGATCGAACGATTCCGCCGGCACAACGACGCACGCCCCGCGACTGGTGCAGCACAGGTTCCCGATGACCATGCCGAAGCAGTGGTAGAACGGCACCGGGACGCACACGCGATCCTGCTCCGAATAGCCCATCCGCTCGCCGGTGAAGTAGGCGTTGTTGAGGATGTTGTGGTGTGAGAGCGTGGCTCCTTTCGGGAAACCGGTCGTGCCGGACGTGTACTGAATGTTGATCGCGTCATCGAACTGCAACCGGCTCTCCACTTCCGCGAGCTGGTTGTCGCTGATGTTCGCACCGGCCGCGAGTAGTTGGTCCCAATCCGAATCGATTACGAGTGAATCACGAAGCTGCGGGCAGCGCCCGCGCACCTCCGCGAGGATCGCGGTGTAGTCGGTCTGCCGGAAGCCGCGGGCGAGACACAGCAGGCTCACCCCGCTCTTGTTGAGCGCGTATTCGAGTTCGGCCGCCTTGTACGCGGGGTTGATGTTCACCAGGATCGCGCCGATGCGTGCCGTCGCGTACTGAAGTACGACCCACTCGTAGCGGTTCGGCGCCCACACGCCGACGCGATCACCGGTCTTCGCCCCGCGCGCAAGCAACCCGCGGGTCGCGCGGTCAACCAGTTCCCACAGTTCGCGATACGTCGCGCGGAAGTGCTGGTGCCGCACGACGAGCGCCTCGCGGGCGCCGAACTGCTCGACGGTGCGGCGCAGGTTCGCGCCGATGGTTTCGCCCAGCAGCGGAATCGGGCACGCGCCATGGGAGTAGGAGAGGAGGGGCATGTTGGAAACTCAGAGTAGTAGGCACACTCCGTGTGCCGTCGCGACATCAGTAGTATCGCAACGGCACACGAAGTGTGCCTACTACTTTTCAGACAACGGTCATTGCGTTCCCGGTCGCATCGGTTATCCTCGCCTCAATCCTTTGGAGGCGATTTAGCTCGTCGCTCTGCGACAGGACGATGATGCGTCGTCCGAGTGCTTTCCACCACACACAGCTTGAGGAAGGCTGTTCCAGCACCGCTATCGCCACCTCCCCCTCCAGGGAGGGGTCGGTCTGGAACAACCCCGCGAGTCGTGGTTCCGACCCCTCCCTGGAGGGGGAGGTGGCGGCGGTGCCGCGAGCCTTCCACATTCCAGGTCCAGAAGTAGATCGCCACTGAAGGAAGAACACGTCGCGAGGTTCGCTCGCGGCGTGTTCGTTTTTTGTGCGGCCGATAGGGTGAATCGCATGACACCCGACGAGTTCCGCGAATACGGACACAAGCTCATCGACTTCATCGCCGATTACCGCGCGACGATCGCGACACGGCCCGTGCGCGCGACCACACAACCGGGCGAAGTGCGCGCGAGCCTCCCCGCCGAGCCGCCAGCGGAATCGGAGCCGTTCGACGCGATCTTCGCGGACGTGCAATCGCGGCTGCTGCCGGGTTGCACTCACTGGCAGCACCCGATGTTCTTTGGGTACTTCCCGTCGAACGCCGAACTCGCGAGCGTGTTGGGCGACTACCTCAGCACCGGACTGGCCCAACTGGGGCTGAACTGGCAGGCCAGCCCGGCGCTCACGGAACTCGAAGAACTCGCGTGCGACTGGGTGCGGCAGATGGTCGGGCTGTCGCCGGCGTGGAGCGGCGTCATTCACGACACCGCGAGTACCGCGACGCTCCTCGCGCTGCTCTGCGCGCGCGAGCGCGCGACGGACTTCTCGCTCGCCCGCGGCGGGCTGCAAGCGGAGCCGAAGCCGCTGACGGTTTACGTCTCCACGCAGAGCCACAGTTCGGTGGAGAAGGCCGCTCTCCTCGCCGGGTTCGGGCGTGCGAATGTCCGCGCGGTCTCGGTCGATGACACCTTCGCGATGCGCGCGGACTTGCTCGAAGATGCCGTCCGCGCCGATATCGCCGCGGGGAAGCACCCGTGCGCGGTCGTCGCCACGACCGGCACGACGGCGAGTACCGCGCTCGACCCGGTCGCGGCAATCGCAGAAGTTGCAACCCGGCACAACCTCTTTCTGCACGTCGATGCCGCGATGGCCGGCTCCGCAATGATCCTCCCGGAGTGTCGGTGGATGTGGGACGGCATCGAGCGCGCGGATTCGCTCGTCCTGAACCCGCACAAGTGGCTCGGCGCAGTGTTCGATTGCTCGCTGTTCTACGTTCGCGACCCGCAGCACCTCGTTCGTGTGATGTCCACCAGTCCCAGTTACCTGCGCACCGCGACCGACGGGCAAGCAACGAACTACCGCGACTGGGGCATCGCGCTGGGTCGCCGCTTCCGCGCGCTCAAACTCTGGACGCTCATTCGATCCGAAGGCGTGAGCGGGTTGCAATGTCGGCTGCGTCGCGATATCGCTAATGCCCGGTGGCTCGCGGAGCAAGTCGCTTCAACGCCGGGCTGGACGGTGGTGGCCCCGGTGCCGCTGCAAACCGTGTGCGTGGTTCACGAACCAGCGGGCCTCGCCGGCGAAGCGCTCGACGCCCACACGCGGGCCTGGGCCGAGCGCGTGAACGCGAGCGGCTCCGCGTACCTCACGCCGGCGGTACTCGGCGGCCGGTGGGTGGTTCGGGTGTCGGTCGGGGCGCTCACCACCGAACGCGCGGATGTAGAGAAGTTGTGGAAGGTGATGCGCGCCGCCGTTTCAGAGTAGTAGGCACACTCCGTGTGCCGTCGCTACACTTCACGCACCGCAACGGCACACGGAGCGTGCCTACTACTTTGGAGAACGACCGTGAACGAGCTGCTCGGTGAATTCCTCGGAACGATGATCCTCATCACGCTCGGCGGCGGTGTCGTCGCCGGGGTGTTGCTGAACAAGTCGAAGGCCCAGAATGCCGGGTGGATCGTCATCACAACGGGGTGGGCGTTCGCGGTGATGAGCGGGGTGTTCGTCGCGCGGGCGGTCGGCGCCCCGGGCTACATCAACCCGGTCGGGCCGTTCGTAAAGGTACTCATCGCGGATCTCGCGATCGATAAGGCGCTCATGTTAGCCGCCGCGGAAGTGGCCGGTGCTTTTACCGGTGCGGTGATCGTGTGGTTGCACTACTTGCCGCACTGGAAGGAGACGCCCGACCCGGGCGCGAAGCTCGCGGTGTTCGCCACCGGGCCGGCGATCCGCGATTACCCTGCGAACCTGCTCAGCGAGATCATCGCCACGTTCGTGCTCGTCTTCGTCGGCAGCGCGATCGCGAAGGTCTCGCCCGGTGTACTCGACGTGCCGCTCGCGGGCGCGGTGGTGTGGAGTATCGGGCTGAGCTTGGGGGCGACGACCGGATACGCGCTCAATCCCGCGCGCGACCTCGGCCCGCGTCTCGCGCACGCGCTTCTGCCGATTCCGGGGAAGGGCGATTCGGATTGGGCCTATGCGTGGGTGCCGATCGTCGGCCCGCTCGCCGGTGGCGCGGCCGGTGCGCTGGTCGCGAAAGCGGTCTTCGCGTCCTGATGCGAACTTCTACACCTCGACCTTCACGAGCGAGCAACTCTTCGCGTGGCCGAGGCCGCGTTTGAGGCTCGGGAACGTCTGGCACAGCGCGATCGCGAGCGCCAGTTCGACCATCGCCTCGTCGCCGAACACCGCGCGGAGCTTGTCGCGGTAAGCGTCCTGATCGCCGGTTCCGCTCGTGACCGCTTCGGCAAACCGGGCCACATCGCCGAGCGGTTGCGGCAGGGCGTCGAAGTCCTTCGCGAGCGCTGCCGTCAGGATCGCCGGTTCGATGCCGTCGGCCTTCGCGAGGTTCACGCCCGTCTGCACGCACGGCCCGCAGTCCTGGATGCGCACCGCGACCAGCCGGGCGACGTGGAACGGCGCCGCGGGGAGTTTGCTGCGGTAACCGCTGGCCTTGGCGACCTTCACGAACTCCCAGAACGCCCCCGGTGCGTGCTCGTGCATCTGGCGCAGGTAGTCGAGCGATTCGCCCAGTTTCTTCTCGTTGGAGCGAATCTTCCAGCGGACCAGGAAGCCGAACATGGTGGTTTTCCTCGTCAGTCCAGCCACGAGAACGGGTACTTCGGGTCGTCCAGCTCCATCCCCTGTTTCGTGACGTGGAGCGGGCGGAACGTGTCCACCATCACCGCGAGTTCGTAGGTCCACTTCACGTCGCGGCTGGCCACGATCGTACCGGGGTGCGGGCCGTGCGGGATGCCGTGCGGGTGCAGCGTGAACGACGATTCCTCCACCCCGCGGCGGCTCCCGAACTTCCCGCGCACGTAATACAGCACCTCGTCGCTCTCGACGTTGCTATGCGCGTAGGGAACCTTGATCGCGTCGGGGTGCGTGTCGAGCATTCGCGGGGCGAACGTGCAGAGTACGAACCCGCTCGTTTCAAACGTCAGGTGAATCGGCGGCGGCTGGTGGATCGTTCCGGTAATCGGCTCGAAATCGTCGGCGTTGAATGTGAACGGGTACACCATGCCGTCCCAGCCGATCACGTCGAACGGGTGGCTCGCGAGCACATACCGCGACAGCCGCGACCCGTCCTTGATAACAACCGACGTATCCTTTTCCTCATCGATTATGAAAAGATCAGAAGGGCCGTGCAGGTCGCGCTCGGCGTACGGGGCGCCGAGTCGGAGTTGCCCGTCGTGGTTGAGGTACTTGGGAGGAATGTTCACCGTGCCGGCGGATTCGACGACGAGCAAATCCGGCTGCGTGCCGCTGTCGAAGTCGAGCCGGTAGGTGGTGCATCGCGGGATGACGACATAATCGAACGGTTTCACTGACAAAACGCCGAACTGCGTGAGGAGCCGCCCTGTGCCTTTGTGAACGAAAATCACCTCGTCTGCGAGCGCGTTACGGTACAGCTCTGCTTGCGGCTGCGCCGGGCGGCACCGCCACATCGTTACGTCGCTGTTGGTGAACAGCGGGACGCGCCCGGTGATGGGATCGCCCTTTACCGAAATGCCAGCGCTCTTGAGGTGATGGTGCCGCAGTACATCTTGCGGCGCAACTTCGACGGCGACCGTGCCCGCGGCCTCGACGCGCTTCACGCGGGTCGGCGGGCGCAGGTGGTACGCGATCGAGTACGCGCGCGAGAACCCCTGCGTCGTGATGACCTCTTCGTAGAAGATGCCCTCGCTCTTGAAGCCCGGCGCGGTGCGGTGCGCGGTGTGCCGCTTCTTCGGGACGCTGCCGCGCGAGAGGTAGTGTGGCATTGGTCAGGTCTCAAGGCGAAAGGTCGAAGGCCAAGCAACGGCTCTCTTGAGCCTTACGGCTGTTCAGTCACGAACGAGAACGGTTCGTCGAAGAGCTTGCGCCGCCTATATGCAGCGCAGGCAGGAACCACCCAATAACCCGGAGCAATACCGCTGCCGCTATTGCGAGCAGGGCAGCAAGCCATTTGTAACCGGGAATCGAGCCGACGGCGGCGATGACCAGGCAACTCAAAGCGGTCAGTGCGAATGAGAGTAATAATCCGAAAATCCACAAGCGGAGTTGAGGTGTCACGATCGCCTCCGCAATTCCAGCCCGTTAGTGCTTCGCGCTGAGCGAAGCCGCGTGGCCGAGTATCGTTGGCCCCTCCTTGAGAAGCGAACACGTCGGCTTCCAGCCGAGTGCGACGCGGCGGGCGAGCAGCTCGTCCGCAGAAGGTCGGTGATCCCAGACGGCGACCGCCGCCAGTTCCCCGAATCAGCTCACGCCGAACACCAGCCACCGCGCATCGGGCAAAGGTAAATACAGATCGTAACTGTACTCGTCCTGCTGAACGAGGTCGATGCCGGCGAAGGTGACGCCGGCGCCCGGCGCCCACTTCAGGATGGCTTCGAGGTTCCGCAGGGGCGCGACTTGCTCACCCAATGCGGGATCGGCGGCGCAGAGCGCGGCGAGTTGGTCGGCGTAGTTCATGGGCGGCGCTCCTGGGGTTAAAGCTTGTAGCACCCCGGTCCGGCCGCACGCGCGTCCATCGTGAATTCGACGACCGCTTCGCGCTGGCTGGACCGCTGGCGCACACGAACCGCGACCGCGCCGGTCGTGGCGTTGGCGGGCGGTTCGACGGTGAGCAGCAGCAGACCGGTCGCGGGCTGATGCCAGTCCCCTTCCTTCAGTGCGGAGGTGGACAACACGTCGATGATCGGTTTGCCGACGAACGTGTCGAAGAGGCGAGCACCCCAGATAGCCGCGTCGCCGGTCAACTCGTAGCGGTACTCGTCTTGCGGCGCGCCGACGATGAACATCGCTACGTTCACGCGCCCGGGATAGACCCGCATCGCCTGGGCGACGTGCCGTTCGACATCCTTGCCGGGGAAGAAGAGATTCAGGTTCCCCGCCCAGTACGGGCTGCCCTGTCGCACCAGGGCGAGGAGGTCGGTCGCCAGTCCCGGCCGCGGCGCGGTCGGCTGGGGGTCGCGGTCCGGTTCACCCAGACCCAGCGCCGTGAGGATGCGGTCGGGCGGCAGCTTGTCCAGCCCGCCGAGTGCCGGGGGAGATTCGTACCGGTACGCTTTGCGAACGACGATCGCCTCACCAGGCGCGAGCGCCGGCACCCGAACGACGTCCAGGAACTGCCACGGGAGGAACGCCCCGAGCGGAGCCGAGCGGAGCATACCGAACGTCGGCTTTGTGGGGTTGTTTCCCTCGTTACAGATGGTGATTTCGACCTCAAGCAGACCGGGCCGAACAGTGGTGAACGTGATGTCTTCGCGCTCGACGCGCAGGGCGTCCCACCCGGGAATCGCGTCTCGGAGATTCGACTCAGCGGGGCACGCGGATCGGCCGGGAGCTGTGGTCGCAACAGACATGGTGCTCCTTGTTCTCACGGAACGGAGAACGGGTGAAGTGCCGGCTTCGGGCCGGAGACCGGGACGAAATCCGCTTTATAGTGTACCGCGGAGTGCCTGTTCCCGCTCGATCGCTTCAAACAACGCCTTGAAATTTCCCTTGCCGAAACTTTTCGAGCCGCGGCGCTGGATCACCTCGAAGAACAGCGTCGGGCGGTCGGCCACCGGTTTCGTGAAGATTTGCAACATGTAGCCCTCGTCGTCCTTGTCCACGAGGATGCCGAGTTCGGCCAGTTCCCGCATGTCTTCTTTAATGGCGCCCACGCGGTCGGTCAGTGAATCGTAATAGGTTTTCGGTACACGCAGAAACGACACGTCGTTGGCCCGCATCGCACGGACCGTCTTCACGATGTCGCCCGTAATCAGGGCGATGTGCTGCACCCCGGGGCCGCCGTAGTACTGGAGGTACTCGTCGATCTGACTGCGGCGCTTCGCCTGGGCCGGCTCGTTGATCGGGAACTTGATCCGCCCGGTGCCGTTCTGCACCACCTTCGACATGAGCGCCGAATACTCGGTGCTGATGTCCTTGTCGTCGAACGAAACGAGCTGGTTGAAGCCCAGGATCTTGTTGTACCACCCGACCCACTCGTTCATCTTTCCTTCTTCGACGTTCGCGACGATGTGGTCGATCGCCGCGAGGCCCACCGGGCGCGCGGTCTTCTCCTGATACCGCTCCGGGTCGATCGGCCGGTAGCCCGGCGCGAACACGCCGCGGTAGCGGTCGCGGTTGATGAAGGTGTGCGTCGTGTCGCCGTACGCCTGGATGCTCGCGGTCTCGAAGACGCCGTGTTCGTCTTCGAGTGTCGCTGGCGGCCGAACCGGCGTGGCGCCGCGCTTCACGGCTTCCTCAAACGCGGCGCGGACGTCGGGCACGTCGAGTGCGAGGTCCATCACGCCGTCGCCGTGCGAAATGAGGCGCTTACTCTCGGGGTGCTGCTCCGAGAGCGGTGAGGTGAGGACGAACGTGATGTCGCCCTGCCGGAGGACGTACCCGGCCTCGTGGCGCACCTTCGTTTCGAGGCCCGCGTAGGCGATCACGTCGAACCCGAACGCGTTGCGGTAGAAGAACGCGCTCTGCCGTGCGTTACCCACGAAGAACCGTACGTGGTCGATCTTGCGGAGGGGGATGTCTGTCATTGGCGTTTTGGCGAACGGCCGGTGTCAGCCGGCCGGGGATAGGGATTCGGAACCACCGGCCCGCTGACACCGGCCGTTCGCCTTACAGTACAGGAATACCGAAGCGTCGCACCAGCGCCTCCAGTTCGCGCCGCAGGAACGGGAACGACGGCGCGATGAAGAAGTCCTTCTGCATCTGCGACGGGTCGTAATCGGTCGTGATCACGGTGTCCGTCACGAATGGCCTCCGGGTCGCGTCTGTTGAAAAGAGTGAGTGCGGGATTTCGCCCGTGCTACTGAGGATACCGGCGCCGAAGACCTTTGTTTCCCCGGCTTCCTCGATCAACCCGAACTCGATGCTGAACCAGCTAAACCGTTTCAGGGCCAGAACCTGGTCGCCGTGCGGGGTCGTCGCGGCGGCCTTGCCGATGAGCGTGAGTAACTCCGCGTAGTCGCGGTTCATGAGCGGCGGGACGTGCCCCAGACAGTCGTGGATCATGTCGGGTTCGGGCGTGAACTCCGGGTGCGAGCCGTGCCGGATGAACTGCGTGACGGGAAATCCGCGCCGCGCGATGTATTGGTAGAAGGTGCGGTAGGGCAGCGCCCCTTCCGCTGGAATGAGGTGCATGGACGTTTCGCGCTCGATGCGCTCGCTGATCGTCCGCAGTTGCGGGATTTCGGTTTGCGTGATCGCGAGATCGTCTTTGCCGCGTAAGTAAATGCTACAGGCATACTTGCGGTGCAGTTCGTCGAGCTTCGGCGACACCTCGCGCCAGATGCGGGTTTCTTCGGGCGTGTACGTGACGAACGGCGGGCCGAGCCGGTCGAGCCGGTGTTTGCGCGTCAGCGCGAACAGTTCCTTCCGGCGCTCGACGTATGCAGTGTCGTGTTCGCCGGGGTGGCCCGGTTCGAGTTCGAGTTCGGTCGTGTCGGGCGGTTCGACCATCGCGTGGGCGTCGATAACCGTGCCGTATTCGACCAGTGTGTTCGGTGGAGCGTTCACCACAAGCCCTCGCGTGTGCGGCCTGGGATCGGAGAGGGGTCCGTCGGACCGAGGACGTGAACCCGGACCGCGCGGACCGCGGAACCCGTATCACCTATTCTATCGGACAGGGGAAGTGGTCCGCGCCCCCCTGTTTCCGGTTCCGCACCTCCACACCGAGCCGAGCCGACCATGAAAGCCGCGTTCTTTGAAACGACCGGTACACCCGATGTGATCCGCGTTGGCGATCTGCCGACTCCCGAACCGAAACTCGGTGAGGTTCGGGTGAAGGTTGTCGCCGCATCTATCAACCCCATCGATACTTACATCCGCAGCGGGGCCGCACCGAT
>CAZBXY010000223.1:0-13361 GCA_964495365.1 uncultured Frigoriglobus sp.
GCGCGCAGGAGGTGATGCAGCGCCGTCACCCCCTTCCTTTCCAGGGAAGGGGGTCGGGGGGTTAGGTTCTTCAAACACCTCAAGCCGCACGGTTGGTCACTCCCATCTTCCGGGCCTCGCCCACCGCTTCGCGGATGCGGGCGAACGGTTCCGCCAGGTCCACCGCCGGGTCCACGCGGTCGAGCAGCTGTGCGACCGCGGCGCGATCGGACTCGAACCGCAGCGGCAGGTACAGCGGCGCGCCCGAGCGCGGGTGCGTCAGCAGAACCGATTCGGCCAGGGTACCCGGTTGCATCGCCAGCGAAATCACCGGAGTCTCGATTCGGCCCCGCAGGGCCAGCGCCGGTGGGCTGTCCGTAACGATCAGATCGGGTTTCGTGCCCGTTTTCTCGACGAGGGTTTTGCCGATCACGTCGGCGTGGAGGTATTCAACGAGCGTTGCGCCGTAAAGGGCGGTCTGCACGCGGTTGGGCTGAACGGCGGTCGTGAGGCGGAACTCGAGCGGGCGGCCCCACCCGTTGGTGACCAAGTAACCGCCGAGCCAGCCGGTCGGCTCTTGCAGCACCGCGAGGAACCCTAACGTCAGCGGTCCGTTCGACTTCGGAGTGGCCGGAATGGTCACGGTGAGCGATCCCCCGAACGTTCAGTGAGTGACTCGCGAGGCACATCCCCCATCGACCCGCGGCGGCCCGGCGCTTCAGCGCGAGAGGGCCGGCCCGGCAATTGGCGGGGGAAAGGGGAGCGGCAGCCGGAACCGCTTGCGCAGCTTCTCAAGTTCGCCCAGATGACCGTCGAAATGTCGCCGGCGGCACGGTCCACAACCCGCATTGCCGACCGGAGGTGCGATCGCGTACCTTGTTTGAATGTTCGATCGCGACCTTCACGGGTGGGGCGGGGAGTACCCCGTGGCCAAGTTGGCCGCCTTGGCCGCCTTGAGCAAAAAGCCCTAGGAAAACGCACTTTTCGCAAGGCGGCCACTTGGCCGCCTTCGACCCAAGATGGCCAACTGGGGCTCTGATCATTCAACCCGTCGCGCCAACGGAACCACCGACACCCGCGGTTGACCGGTTTTCCCAATTCCGCTATCTCGCAGCCCCGCGGAGGGTTTGCAGATGCGTCGTCGCCGGCCGTTCTTCATCGCGCTCGCGCTGCTCCTGACGGCCGCGAGTGCGGCCCTCGGCGGGCTTCTGTACGGGGCCAAGCGCGAGCCGGCGTTCTACGGCGCCGCGAACCGGCCCAACGACTTCGACACCCACGAGCGTTCGGCCCGACTGCTCACCCGCGTCGTGGATCTCCAGAACGACATCCGCGCCAAAGACGAATGGGGCGACACGTTCACCGCAGACGACATCAACGCGTTCTTCGTCGAGAACCTCGGCCCGAAGGGCCGGCTCATCGACACGCTGCCGAAGGGGTTTCACTCGCCGCGGGTCGCGATCGAGGGTGACCGGCTGTTCCTCGGCGTGAAGTACCGCGAGGGATTCTGGAGCAGCGTCGTCTGGCTCGAACTGAAGGTGTGGCTGGTCGCGGAGCAGACGAACGTCGCGGCGGTGGAGGTGTGCAACCTGAAGGCCGGCGGGCTGCCGTTCGGCTCGCAGTCGATCCTCGACAAGATCGCCGAAGTGGCCCGCGAGTCGAGCATCGAGGTGACGTGGTACCGCCACAAGAGCAACCCGGTGGGGCTGTTCAAGTTCTTCGCCAAGCAACCGCGCGCGACCTCGCAGATCCTCACGCTGGAAGTGAAGGACGGAAAGATCGCGGTCGCGGGTCGGTCGTTCCAGGACGGCGCCCCGGCGGCGCCGGTGGGCGTCACCCCGCTGGCGCCATGAGCCGGAACACACCGGCGCGAATGACCGCCCGCCCGACCAACTTCGCGCCGCGCAGTTCGATATCCACGCGATCCGGTTCGTCCGCGAGCCACGCACACTCACCGGCGTCCCACCGCGCCACGCGCCCGCGATCGCCGCTGAGCGGCCCTTCGTAATCGAGGTACAGCAACCGGTGGTCGAAGTTCGGTTCGGCCGCGATGTCGTGCCCGGCGGCGGGCTCCGCGAGCAACCGCCACGCGCGGAGTACGCCGGCGGCCTCCGCGAGGAAGTCCCAGTGCGGGAACGGCCAGTCGTGCGTGAGGATGACGAACCGGGGCACGGAATCGGCCTACGAACGGTTTGGTGGGGCTGGTAGAATGCAACGCTGACGTTGTTCCGCGCCCCTAAGTTGTGCATCATGGCGAAGTCGAGCAAGAAAGACAAGAAAGAGGCCGACGGCCTCGTGAACATCTGCCGGAACCGCCGCGCGCTTCACGAATACGAGGTGCTCGATACCGTCGAGTGCGGGATCGTTCTGGTCGGCACCGAGGTCAAAAGCCTGCGCGACGGACACGCGAACCTCGAAGACGCCTACGCGCGCATCGACGACGGCGAGGTGTGGTTGATCGGCGCGGAGATCCCGGAATACCTGTTCGGCAACCGGTTGAACCACAAGCCAAAGCGCCCGCGGAAGCTGCTGCTGCACAAGCGCGAGATCGCGAAGTTCGCGGGCAAGGCGGACGAGAAGGGGCTGACGCTGGTTCCGCTGCGGATGTACTTCAAGGAAGGTCGGGCGAAGCTGGAACTCGCGGTGGCCAAGGGCAAGCAGGCCCACGACAAGCGCGAGTCGATGAAGAAGGCCGACGCGAAGCGCGACATCGACCGCGCGTTGACGTCAAGACGGAAACGCTAAGCGAACCCCGGACGCAAGTCCGGGGGTGTCGGCGTGTGCTACCAACACCCCCGGACTTGCGTCCGAGGTTCGCCCTGACCACGGAGGGTCGCGGTGCGGCTGGTCGCGCTGGTGGAATCCGAATCGCACGTGTGCTGCCGATACCGGCTCACCGCGTTCCGCGGCGCGCTCATGGCCGCCGGACACACGCTCGACATCCGCCCGCTGCCTACTTCCCTTCTCGGTAGGCTCCAACTCGGTTCCGACCTCAGTTCCTACGACGCCGTTATCCTTCAGCGGAAGCTGCTCCCGCGGTGGGCGATCTCGCTCCTCCGGCGGCGCGCCCGGCGGTTGTTGTTCGATTTCGACGATGCAGTGTGGCTCCGCGACTCGTACTCCGTGAAGGGATTCGACGACCCAAAGCGCGCCGCCCGGTTCCGCGCGATGGTGCGGGCGTGTGATGTGGTGATCGCAGGCAACGAGTATCTCGCGGCGGAAGCCCGGAAGTTCGTGCCGGCGGAGCGCGTGCGCATCATTCCGACGTGCGTCGATGTGACGAGGTACACGCCGGCGGGTTGTAAAAGTTGCCACGTGGCAACTCTACCCAGTTTAACATTTTCCGAGTCACTCACGCTCGTCTGGGTCGGTTCCTCCAGCACCCTCAAGGGTCTCGAACGCTTCGCCCCGACGCTCTCGGCGATCGGCCGGGCGGTTCCTGGCACGCGGTTGAAGCTCATTTGCGACCGGTTCGCGGAGTTTCCCGGCTTGACCGTGGAGCGGTGTGTGTGGGATGAAGCGACCGAAGCGGCCGAGATCGCGGCGGCCGATGTCGGTATCGGGTGGGTGCCGGACGACCCGTGGAGCCGCGGCAAGTGCGGGCTGAAGGTGCTTCAGTATCAGGCCGCCGGGCTGCCGGTGATCGCCAACGCGGTCGGCGTGCAGGCGGATTTCGTTCGCGAGGGCGTAACCGGCTTCCGCGCGGTCACGACCGACGAGTGGGTGAACGTGGTCCGCGCGCTCGCGGCCGACGCGGACCTGCGTGTACGACTCGGCGCGGCCGGGCGGAAGCAAGTGGAGGACCGCTACAGCGTCGAAGCTGGCGGGAAATTGTGGGTGGAGGCGCTCGCGGAATTCGCGGGCGATGGGCCGCGTGGGCACCCGGGGTTAGAAACCCCGGGCTATTGCAGGGTGATCCCTTCGGGGTCCAAGAAAGCGGTGTGACCCTTTCAGGGTCACCGTCCAATAGCCCGGGGTTTCTAACCCCGGGAGGATTTCATGTGGAGCGACGTGCGACGCAAGCTCGGTTCGCTGGTGACATCACCGGCTGGGCCGAGCGTGCGCGCCGACGGGCGCGTGTGGCACCTCTCGGCCGAAGGGCACGCACTCTTCGGGTGCGCCGGACCGGCGCTCGATCAGTGGCTCGCCGGCGATTCGGCCGCGGTGGTGAAGCACGGGCCGCACCGCACGGTGTACCGCATCGGCCTGCCAACCGGGACCGTGTACGTGAAA
This sequence comes from uncultured Frigoriglobus sp., assembly GCA_964495365.1. Taxonomy (GTDB): domain Bacteria; phylum Planctomycetota; class Planctomycetia; order Gemmatales; family Gemmataceae; genus Gemmata. Next base: position 4,210 of record CAZBXY010000223.1, read on the forward strand.
CACTGCCGCATCAACGGCCCGCGGGCGTGGGTGCGCGAGGTCGTGCGCCCGCCGAAGGCACGGCTGGAGTTCGAGAACGCGACGCGGCTGATTGCGCTCGGCATCGGCGCCGCGGTTCCGCTCGCGTGGGGCGCCACGGATTCGCTCTGGCCCGGCGAGAGCTTCATCATCACGCGCGACCTCAGCCCGGCGATCCCGTTCACCGACTTCATCGAATCGCACGCACCCGCGAACGCCGAGCGGCGGCAGCTCGCGCGCGGGCTGGGGCGGTTCCTGGCGCTGTTGCACGATCGCGGCGTGACGCACCCCGACCCGCACCCGGGGAACCTGCTCGTCGAACTGCCAGCGTCGCTCGTCCCGCATTTCGCACTCCTCGACGTTCACGCGGTTCGGTTCGGTGAGCCGCTGTCGTGGCGCGAGAGCCTCGCCAACCTCACTCGCTACAACCGCTGGTTCCAGCTCCGCGCCAGCGCCGCCGACCGCTGTCGCTTCTGGTGCGAGTACCGGCTCTCCAGGCAAACGCTCGCGATCCCGCGCGAAGCAGCAATCGAGCTGGAGCGCGCGACGCTCGCTTCCAACCGCCGGTTCTGGGTGGCCCGCACCGCGCGCTACGAGGGCACACACCGCACGATTCGAGCCGTCCGCGCAGGTGCCGTGCGCGGGCTGGCGGTGCGCGATCTGCCCGACGATTTCCTCCGCGAACTGCTGCGAGACCCAGACGGCGCCTTCGCCCGCTCCGGCACGAAGATCCTGAAGCGGTGCGTCAGTTCGACCGTCGCGGAGTTGGAACTGCCGACGCCGGCGGGGCCGAAGGCGGTGATCCTGAAGCGCGTGAACGTGCGATCGGCGCTCGACCCGCTGAAGAACCTCTTTCGCTCGTCCGCGGTGCGCCGGTCGTGGTTGCAGGGGCACGGGCTGTGCGAGCGGTGGCTCCCGACCCCGCGCCCGCTGGCGATGTTCCACCGCTACCGCGCCGGAATTCTCCCCGCGGAAGGGTATTTGCTCACGGAGAAGGTGTCCGACGCGACCGGTCTCTCCGAAGCGGTGCGGGTGTGCCGCGATCCGATCATCCTGCGCGCGTGGGCTGGCAAACTGGCGCGGGTGGTACGGGCGATGCACGACCGCGGCGTTTCGCACCGCGACCTCAAAGCGCCCAACGTGATGCTTCAAGGGGCCGTGATCGACCCCGCGAGTGCGGCGCCGGTTCTCATCGATCTCGTGGGCGTGCGCGCGAGTACGGCCACGGTGCCGCTCGGCCGGCGCGCGAAGGAACTGGCCCGGTTGAACGCGAGCTTCCTGACGATGCCGCACGTGACCCGCACCGAGCGGTTGCGCTTTTTGCTCGCGTACCTCCGCGCCGGGGAAAGACGAGCGGACTGGAAAAGCTGGTGGAAGCTGGTATCTCGGGCGACCGCGGCGAAGGTGGCGAAGAACGCCCGCACCGGTCGCGCGATCGGCTGAACCAGTACAGCCCGCGAATTGTGAAGAGTCCGCCGCCGAACGGCCGATGAATGCTCGGTCGCGGGTGAGTTGCACAGTTGTGTCGCCGGGGCGATGTGTATGCCGTTCTCGCCGCTGCGCTCTCGTTCGCGCCGGATCATCGCGGCCGGGGCCGCGCTGTTGGGCGCGTTCGCCGGGTGCGAGACGATGCGGAACGACAACCCGCCGTCGGCGCGGGCGGTCGAGGCCGCCGGGCCGGCGCTCGTGCCGGTCACCGCGCCCGGCAAGTACCACACCCGGCGCGACTACTACGTCCTCTACCACGACTTCGAACTCGACAAGTCCGACCCGCTGTTCGCCGAACTCGACGCGCTGCCGGAGCTAGTGTTCGGCGAGTTAAAATTGCCCGCGGGCAACGCGATCGTGCAGGTGTTCCTGTTCGACACGCAGGAGCGGTACGAGCGGTACATGCAGAAGTACTTCCCGCACCTGGTGAAGCGCCGGGCGTACTTCATCAGCCTGCCGCGGCCGGGCGGCGACGAGCTGAAGATCTTCACCTGGATGGGCGAACACCTCGCGACCGACCTGCGGCACGAACTCACCCACGCGCTTTTGCGCGGGGCGCTGAAGGACGTGCCGCTGTGGCTCGACGAGGGTCTCGCGGGCTACTTCGAGTTGCCGCCCTGGCAGGACGGCGTCAACCCGCAGCACCTCGACGCGCTCCGCCGCTCCGCGTTCCAGCCGAACCTGGCCCGCCTGGAGGGGTTCAAGGAAGTGGCACAGATGGAGAAGCCGGAGTACCGCGAGGCGTGGGCGTGGGTGCATCTGATGCTCCGCAGCGGCCCGGGCGCCAAGAAGGTGCTGCACGACTACCTGCAAGCGCTGCGCACCGACGCGACCCCCGGCCCGCTCTTGCCGCGCCTGCGCGAGGCGCTCGCCGAACCGGAGCAGGCGCTGGTCGATCACCTCACGACGGTCGAGATGCCGCGGGCGCGCGGGCGCGGGCCGAAGTGATAGTAGTAGGCACACGCCGTGTGCCGTCGCGATACCCAAGGAGTAGCAACGGCACACGGCGTGTGCCTACTACTTTCAACACCATGATCGCAGTCACCGGCGCGGCAGGGTTCATCGGCTCGAACCTCGCGCACACGCTCGCCGCACACGGCTACCAGATCCTACTAATCGATCACGACATCACGCCGGCGAAGGCCGCGAACCTTGCGGGGCTGTCGCGGTTCGCGTTCAGCCGGCACGATCACTTTCTGGATGACCTCGCCAACGACCGCGTGCGGCCCGAAGCGATCTTCCACCTCGGCGCGTGCAGCAGTACCACCGAAACGGACTGGGACTACCTCCACCGCAACAACATCGAGTACACACAATCGCTGTGGCGCTGGTGCGCGAAAGCGGGCGTACCGCTCGTGTACGCCTCGAGCGCCGCGACCTACGGCGACGGCGCCCGCGGGTTCGACGACCGCATTCCGCCGCACTCGCTCACCCCGCTGAACCTCTACGGCAAGAGCAAGAACGACTTCGATGCGTGGGCTGCCGCGGAAGTCGCCAGCGGAAAGCCGGCGCCGCCGAAGTGGGCCGGGCTGAAGTTCTTTAACGTGTACGGGCCGCGTGAGCCGCACAAGGGGCGGATGGCCAGCGTCGTGTACCAGACGTGGCGCCAGGTGAAGGCGACGGGCGGGATGAAGCTGTTCCGCTCGACCGACCCGCGATTCACCGACGGCGGACAGCTCCGCGACTTCGTGTTCGTCGGCGATTGCGTCAATCACATGTTGTGGCTGTGGCGGAACGGGCCGAGCGGCCTGTACAACTCCGGGAGCGGCACCCCGCGATCGTTCCTCGATTTGGCGACCGCGGTGTTCGCCGCGCTGGGGCTGCCGGCGCGCATCTCGTTCATCGACATGCCGGCCGATCTGGCGCGGCAGTACCAGAGTTACACCTGCGCGGAGATGTCGAAGTTGCGCGGCGCGGGCGGAACAATTTCGGCTACGGACCTGGAAACCGGGGTGGCGGAAACGGTACGGTGGTTGGAGGGTGAGGGTGCGGTGCGCGCCGCGGCGTAACCGTTCCCCTTCGCGAAGCATCGTAACGGGTCGCGAAATCCGCTACGTTGACTCTGCCTCACCCGTTTCCCCGCACCCGCGATACCGATGAACTTCTTCGTCACCGCCGGCAACACGCAGAGCATGATCGACCGCGTGCGGTGCGTCACCAACATCTTCTCGGGGCGCACCGGGGCGAGCGTGGCGCGCACTGCGTGGGGCCGCGGGCACACGGTCACGCTGGCGACCTCGCACCCGGACGTGCTGAGCGAGTTCGGGATCAACCCGCGAGACCCCGGCGAGCGGTTCACCGTGCTACCGTACAGCACGTTCGACGACCTCGCGACGCTCATGCAGAACCAGTTCCGAGTGCACCGGTTCGACGTGGTGTGCCACTCCGCCGCGGTCAGCGACTACCTCCCGGCTGGAACGTTCACGCCCGACCCCGGCACGTACTTCAACGCCCGCACGAGCCAGTGGGAAGCGCAGTCCGGCCCAGCGACACTCACCGAACAGAAGGCCGGCAAGATCAAGAGCAGCGAACCGGAACTGTGGCTGCGTCTGGTGCGCGCCCCGAAACTGGTCGATCGCGTCCGGCAGCCGTGGGGGTTCGACGGCATCCTGGTAAAGTTCAAGCTCGAAGTCGGTATCTCCGAGGAGAGGCTGTTGGAAGTTGCGGAGGCGTCGCGGCAGCAGTCGACGGCCGATTTCATCGTGGCGAACACGCTCGACGGGGCGCAACACTGGGCCTACATCGGGCCGATCGCCGACCGCTACGAGCGCGTGCCGCGGCGCGAGCTGCCCGACCGGCTCGTGCTGGCGCTCGAAGACCGTTACGAGAAGGCGAATCATGGCTAACGTGCTACTCGGGGCGACGGGGAGCGTGGCCGCGGTCCGCGTGCCGGCGCTGTTCGACGCGATGACCGCCGCCGGGCATTCGGTGAAGGTCGTTGCTACGACCGCCGCGACGTACTTCTTCGATCCGGCCCCTCTCCGCGCGGCATTAACGCTCGATTCGGACGAGTGGCCCGGGCGCGACGCCGGCGAGCGCTATTCGCGCGGCGACGCGGTCGCGCACATCGAGTTGCGGAAGTGGGCCGACGTGTTCCTGATCGCCCCGCTCGACGCGAACACGCTGGCGAAACTGGCGGTCGGGCTGTGCGATAACTGCCTCACGTGCGTCTGGCGGGCGTGGGACACCGCGCGGCCGGTGGTGTTGGCCCCGGCGATGAACACGCTCATGTGGCAGCACCCGTTCACGCGCCGGCACCTGCGCTCGCTGGCCGCCGACGCCGGCGCGGGGCACATCCCGGCGCACCTCGCCGACGAGGCGCTGATTCAGCAAATCAATGACCGCAGCCCGACGCTCCGCATCGTCGGGCCGATCACCAAGTTGCTCGCGTGCGGCGATGCTGGTATCGGCGCGATGGCCGAAGTGCCGGACGTGATCGCGGCCGTGCAAGTGGTGCTGTCGCGGGCGCAAGCGGCGTAATGTGGTCCGGTCACCCCGTGACCGGATTGCGAAGACCGGTCACGGAGTGACCGGACCACAGGAAGACACAATGCCCACTCTCCCGCGTCAGCTCGAATGGGTCGATCGGCTCGCCAAGCTCTACACGCCCGTTGTCGCGGACGTACTCGACCGTATCGGGTTCCGCGCGCAGAGCATGAACGCTCGCGTCCGCCCGCTGTGGCCGGAGGCGAAGGCCGCCGGGTTCGCGCTCACAGTGCAGACCGTCCCCGCGCGCGACGTGTCGCCCCAACACCCCTACGCGGGCGAGCTGGCCGCGGTCGATTCGCTCCAGAAGGGTGACGTGCTGGTGGTGTCGGAATCGGCGTGCAGTTTCTGGGGCGAACTGCTCTCCACCGCGGCGAACTATCGCGGGTGCCGCGGGGTGGTGCTCGACGGCCCGACGCGCGACTCGATGGCGATTCAGGCGATGGGCTTCCCGGTGTTCCACGTCGGGTTCCACCCCGCCGACAGCCTCGGCCGGCTCGATGTCGTCGCGCACAACGTCCCCATCTCGTGCGCCGATGTGCTGGTATACCCCGGCGACCTGATTCTCGCCGATCACGACGGCGTGGTCGTGATTCCCAACAGTGCCGCAGAGGAAACGCTGCGACTTGCGGAGGAGAAGGTGAGCGGCGAGAACCTCGTGCGGAAGGCGCTCGCCGGCGGGATGAGTACGACCGAGGCGTTCAAGAAGTATGGCATTCTGTAGGACACGCGGCTCGCGTGTCGCAGCAATGACACGCGAGCCGCGTGTCCTACGAGAGCGGGTAGATCGGCCGGCGGATCCGCTTGTACTCGAAGCGGGCCGCGTTGATCGCGGTGAGGCCGGGGGTGTCTACCTCGATGATCGTGCCGCCGACCGGCGCGTAAGCCGCCTTGTACGCCACCGCGGCCTTCACCACGATCGCCCGCGCGGCCTTAGGGTCGATTCCGAGGCTCGTCAGTTGGCCCAGGCTGAACGGCGGCGTGCGCAGTGTGTTGACGACCAGCAGGTTGCCGTCGGCGAGGTCGAGAACGGCGGTGTGACCTTGGTCGTTCTGTCGCCGGCCGCCGTGCCGGGCTTCCGCTTCCACCCATTTGCCGTCGTGGAGCGAGCGGACCGTACCGCGCACGCTCAGCGTCGGGCCGTGCAGCGGGCCGGTGCTACCGCCGACCCGCACTTCCACCGTACCGCCGACGCCGGCGTCTTTCGCTTGCGCGACTGCCGCGGGTGCGTAAATCGGCACGACGAACCCGGTCGCGTGGTGCTTCAGCAGCTCGGCGAGCAAAACGGTTCCGTCGCCGGCCGACCCGCCGCCGATGTTGTCACCGAGGTCGATTAGGAGTGCCGGGAACTTCGTGCAAGCAAGTGCCTTTCGCACCGCCGCCTCCGGTTGCGGGCTGATGACGTTGAGTTGCTCGCGCACGGCCCACATCGCGCTCGCGAGTTCGTCGGCCACGGCTTTCGCGCGGGTCCGGTCGCCGTCAGTGACCGCGATGACGCTTGCGCCCATCTCCGGCACGTCCGCGTAGGGGAACCCGGCCATCAAGCTGACGGACAGCACCCCGGGCAACTGCTCGGCAGCGCGGGCTTGCCGCATCAGTCCGGCCATCGGCTCGCGGGCGGTGTCCTGACCGAGTAGGTTCAAGAGCATCGGCGGCTTGGCGACGTGGCAGACGGGGCGAACCTCGCCTCGCACCGCGCGTGTCAGGATTTCGGCCGCGACCAGTCCGCGCTGGCGCTGGTCGATGTGCGGGTACGTCTGGTAACCGACGAGGGCGTTTGCTGTGTCGGCCATTTGCGGCGAAACGTTGCCGTGGAAGTCGAGCGACACCGCGAGCGGGACGGTCGGTCCCAGCGCGGCGCGCACGCGGCGGAGCGTCTCGGCGTCCGCGTCCGGGTGCTTCGGCGTGACCATCGCGCCGTGAAGGGCGAGCAGTACGCCGTCAGCCCGCGCGAGCTTGCAACCGGTGGCGAGCGCGTCGGTGAAGTGGTCGAAGAACTCGTCGGTGACCGGCCCGGCGGGCGTGGCCCACGCCATCGCGATCGGGACGAGTTCGTAGCCGAACTTCGCCGCCCCTTCGATGAACCCGCCGACCTCGTGGTGCGCCTCTGACCACACGGGTATCACCGCGTCGCCGTAGGTGAGGCTCCCCTCGCGGAACCGGTTGAGGTCCGTCGGGTGTGTGGCGAACGTGTTGGACTCGTGCATGAACCCGCCGACGGCGATACGCATGGGAGAGTGAGGAGTCAGGATTGAGGAATGAGGAGGATTTCCACTGCTTCATTACTCATCACTCGTAGCTCCTGCTGTCAACGAAATTCGTATGCTTTCTTGGGGCGCAATTTCGCGCTCGGTCCGAACCCAGAGGTGTTACCGTGTCCGTGAACGTGGCGGTTGTCGGTGCGACGGGGGCCGTGGGCGACCTGATGCGGAAGGTGCTGGTGGAGCGCAACTTCCCGGTCAAGTCGATCAAATTCCTGGCGTCCGAGAAAAGCGCGGGCAAAACCGTCGAGTTCGCGGGGAAACCGTTCACGGTCGAACTGATCCGGCCGGAGGCCTTCGCTGGCGTGCAGATCGTCCTCAGCAGCACGCCGGGTTCGGTGAGTAAGGAGTATTCGCCAATCGCGGCGCGGGCCGGAGCGATCGTCGTCGATAACTCCTCGGCGTGGCGCATGGACCCGGACTGTCCGCTGGTCGTGCCGGAAGTGAACGCGCACGAACTTCACAACATCAAGAAGGGCATCGTCGCGAACCCGAACTGCGTCGCGATCCCGCTGTGCGTCGCGCTCAAGCCGCTGCACGATCTGGCGAAGGTGAAGCGCGTCGTCGTCGCGACCTACCAATCCTCTTCGGGCAAAGGCGCGAAGGGGCTGATCGATTTCGCCGCGCAAGCCGCTGCGTGGGCCGCCGGGAAGCCCGTACCCGCCCCGACGGCGCACAAGGCGCAGCTCGCGGGCAATGTCGTCACCCTCGACTGGACCCTCGACCCGAACGGCTTCACGGAAGAAGAGAACAAGGTCATCAACGAGACGAAGAAGATCATGGGCGACGCCAGTATCGGCGTGTGCCCGACGTGCGTCCGCGTCCCGGTGAAGGTGGCTCACAGCGAAGCCATCACAGTGGAGTTCGCAAGACCGCTGTCGGTGGCCGACGCGAAGGCCGCGCTCGCGAAGGCGCCCGGCATCGTGTTCATGGATGAGACCGCGGACGGCAAGTTCCCGCAGCCGATCCACGCCGAGGGTAGCGACCACACGTTCGTCGGTCGCGTGCGGCAAGACCCGAGCAACCCGAACGCGCTGTGCCTGTGGGTAGTGGCCGACAACCTCCGCAAGGGCGCTGCGAGCAACGCCGTGCAGTGCGCCGAGGAACTCGTGAAACGGGGCATCGTGAAGTGACTCAAAAGCCTATCACTGGGCCAGAGGATCTGACCCCGCTCCAACTGCGGTACCTCCGCAACATTCGAGATTACTGCAATTCGCCACCAACTTTGGCGCGAATCTACGCGAAGACGTGGCGGAACTTGCGGTTGGTCCTGCTGGTCGGCGTCGCCGGTGTGGCGGCCGGAGTACTCCTCGACCGACCGTTCGTCGCGTGGATGGTCGGCGGAATGGCCGCCGGTGGGCTGCTACGCGACCTGGGCTACTTCCGCCAGACCGTTCAACTGTGGCCGGCGACCCGGGCTGTCATCAACCGTGAAAAACTGGAAGAGCTGCTCGCGGACCCGCCCAACGATAACTACTCATGACGGTCCGTAACCTCAAACTCACCATCCGCTACGACGGGACGGACTTCTCCGGCTGGCAGACGCAGCCCGGCAAGCGCACGGTGCAGGAAACCGTCGAAAATGCCATCCGCGAGATCACGCGCGAAGAACGGATTCGCGTGAACTGTAGCGGGCGCACCGACGCCGGCGTTCACGCCGTCGGGCAGGTCGCCAACGTTCACACCGCGACGCGGTTATGCTGTGAGACGCTCCTGAAGGCGATCAACGCGAAGCTGCCCGACGACGTGAGCCTGCGCGAAGTGGTCGAGGTGCCGCAAAGCTTTTGCGCGAACAAGGATGCGGTGCGGAAGATGTACCGCTACGTGATCCAGGACGGGCGGCTGCAAGACCCGTTCCTGCGGAAGTACGCGTGGTTCGTGTGGCAACACCTGAACGCG
>CAZBXY010000224.1:0-13322 GCA_964495365.1 uncultured Frigoriglobus sp.
ATACCGATGACCAACTGCAACGGCCAGAAACTGTTCAGAAGGCTGAAGGGTTACCCGACAGGTAGTAGCCCAGCCGATCGACGACGCCGCCCGTCCGCTTCCGCTCGGTCGCTTCCTTCAGTTCGGTCACCTGGGCACACAACCCCTCGGCCGACAGCTCCGGGCCGAGCCGCGAGGCCGCGCCCGCGGCCCACATGAGACACTGTCGGACGGCGCCCAGGTCTTGCGTACCGAGCAGCGCCACCCGGTCGGCCGACAGGGCCGCTTTCCGATACCAGTCGAGCAGCACGAGCCGGAACCCGGCCGAGAGGAGCGGGCCGAGCCACGGGATCAGCCCGGCCACGTCGGACAGGCGCTCGAAGTTCTCGGCCAGGAGCTTGTAGAAGCTGTGCCCGCACAGAATGTAACCCAGTTCGTGAGCGATCACGGCCCGCAGCGCGGACTCGGGCAGGGAATCGATCAGAGCCGACGGCAGCACCAGACACGCATGTTCGCCGCCCAGGGTTCGCGGCTTGAGGCCGACCGACGTATCGAGAAACACGTGCGGCGTGGGCATGTTGAGCGTTTCGGCGACAGCGACGACGAGTCGGTAGACCGACCCGCCCTGGTTCGGACCGAGTTTGGTGTTGTCGGCGAGGTTGAGGAGGTAGAAATCTTCCTCCGCTTCCTTCATGAGCCGATCGAATAGCCCCCGGCCAAGCACGCCAGCGGCGCTCCCCATAACCGACTGAAGCCCCGCCCGGTCGAGCGGGTGCATGACGTGCTTCGCGGTCAGTCCCGGCTTCAGTTTCTGGGTCACCGGTCGTCCTCCGTGGGTTCGGAGCGGGTCGGCGCTCGCCAAATCATTCCGTTCCTCATGTTCGGGCCGGTTTCGTGCTCATTTATGAGAAACGGTAACGGGCCGGCGGACCGGACGCAATGAAGTACGGCTCCCCTTGCCCGCCCCACTCGCCCCCGACGGTACAACCGGACCGCGGACCGGTCCGCGGGCGCCGGATGCGCCCCTTCCGGGCAACTCCCGGAACGGCCGGTGCCGAACGAATAGGCAGACGGTGCGGTTCGCGCACCGATCCACCCACACCGGCGCACGGACGCGCACAGGAGGACAGGATGTCCCTGTTCGGCAAACTCGTTCGCGGAGCGACCGCAGCGGCCTCGGTCGCGCTCGGCGCCGCGCCCGCCTCGGCCCAGTATCACCCCGCAACCGCGCCCGCGCGGCCCGACCTACCCAGTTTGACCAGTTCGGACGCGCTCACGCCGGCGTCCGGCATTGGTCGGCGGGCGACCCCGCCGTGCTTCACCTATCCGCCCCCGACCCCGTGTCCGGTGACCGGGCAGCCGATGGGGTCCGTGATGGGCGACCCGCCGCCGATGGGCCAGCCCACGGCGCAGCCGGTCGCGCAGGCGGAACCGGACTTCGGCGGGCGCGGGGGCGGCGGCGATGTCGGCCCGACGACAGGCCTCAACGGGTACATCGAGAACGCCGCCCCGACCACGATGGCCCGGCTCCGGTTCGACTCCGGCTACGGCAGCAACCGCCCGGACCGCGGCAACTTCTTCTACGCCAAGTGCGGGTGCTTCCGCCCGCAGCGCGACGCGATCGGCGTCCCGCTTCCCGAGAGCAACGTCGATTACCAGGAGCTGGTCACCACCGCCGAGTACGCGTTCTCGCCGCGGTTCTCCGGGTTCGTGGACGTGCCGGTCCGGTTCCTCAACCCGACCGTCAACGCCAACGCCAGCGGGCTGGGCGACATCGGGTTCGGGGTCAAGTACGCGGTCGTCTACAACCCGAACCGGATCGTGTCGCTGTTCCTGCGGTTCCAGGCGCCGGCCGGGAACACCTCGACCGGGCTGGGCAACGGTCAGTGGTTCGTCGAGCCGGGCCTGTTGTACCTCGAACAGTTGAACCCGAAGTGGCAACTGTTCGGCGAGTTCCGGTTCACGACCCCGCTGGGCCTGCGGACCAACTTCAGCGGCAACATGCTCCGCTACGGCCTCGGCACCAGCTACATGGTCGCGCAGGGCCGGTGGGGCTACGTCGCCCCGGTGGTCGAACTGGTCGGCTGGTCGGTCCTGAGCGGCAACGAGAGCACGACCGTCGGCGCGATGGTGGGCGCGGCGGGCGACACGATCGTGAACGCGAAGGTCGGCGTGCGGGTCGGGTTGGGGTGCCCGACGCCCGGTTCGCCGTACGCGACCCGCTCGGACCTGTACATCGGTTACGGCCGCGCCCTCACCGGCGAGGTGTGGTATAAAGACTTACTGCGGATCGAGTTCCGCCGATTCTTCTGATCGGCGGTAACCGATGGGTGTGTTCGAGCACCGAACTCCTGGTCTTTCGCTTCACAGGGCGAAAGACCAGGAGTTCGGTGTTTCCTGCTTGCATCGTGCGCCACCATCGGCGCGAATAATGGGGTGCCGTCTGGAGGGTTCGTGTGAAGACCGCCTTCGTCCTGCTCCTCGGCGTCGCGTTCGCGCTGGCGCTGGCGCTGGCGCTGATCCTCTTCGGCCGCCAGGAATTTGACATGCCGGAACACTTCCCCACGCTCGACCCCACTGAAGTCGGCCCCGAACCGGCGCCGGCCGGCGACACCGAAACCGCGACCTTCGGCTCCGGATGCTTCTGGTGTACCGAGGCGGTGTTTCAGCAGATCAAGGGTGTGAAGAAGGTCGAATCCGGCTACAGTGGCGGGCACATCCCGAACCCGTCGTATGAGGCCGTCTGTACCGGGCGCACGGGGCACGCGGAGGTCGTGCAGGTCACGTTCGACCCGAAGGTGGTTTCGTTCGCCGAACTCTTGGAGGTGTTCTGGCGGTCGCACGACCCGACCACGAAGGACCGGCAGGGCAACGACAGCGGCCCGCAGTACCGCTCCGCGGTCTTCTACCACTCCGAGCGCCAGAAGCAGCTCGCGGAGCGGTACAAGCAGAAGATCGACGAGGCCCGCGTGTTCAGCAGCCCGGTGGTGACAGAGATCACCGCGTTCGAGGCGTTCTACCCCGCGACGGCCGACCACCAGAACTTCTACGCGACCAACCCGCGCCAGGGCTACTGCCGCGTCATCATCGGGCCAAAGGTCGAGAAGATCAAGAAAGTGTTCGCGGACAAACTGAAGCCGGAGTGACACTGGCTACAGAATGTAACCACGATGTAACCACGATTGCGCATGACTTGAACCGCGACGATGACCTCCGCGTACAGGGGCTACCCCGGCGAACGTGCCGCACGAGGCGGCAAACACCGGGTCAGGAGGCGGACCCCATGCGACCCCGTCACGCCGTTATCGCGCTCGCCCTCATCGCTGTGCTGTCCGCCGGCGGCGCCGGGCAGGACAAGACCCCGAAGCCGGACTCGAAGGCCGACGGCAACGACAAAAAGGCACCGGTTGCCAAAGGTGAGACCGTCACCGAACTCGACAAGGCCATCTTTTACATCTTCCAGGCCAAGGACAATACCTACTGGTTCGGAAGCAACGAGCGCGGGGTGTACCGCTACAACGGGAAATCTCTTGTCAACTTCACGACGAAAGACGGGCTGGTCAGCAATCAAATCCGGGGCATCCAGGAAGACAAGTCGGGGAACATCTACTTCACCACGTATGAAGGCACCAGCAAGTTCGACGGGCGGTCCTTCACGACGCTGAGGGTTCCGGCGAACGCCCCTGCGGCCGAGTGGAAAAAGCAGCCGGATGATCTGTGGTTCGTGGGCGCTCCCGATACGGGGGCTGTCTACCGTTACGACGGCAACACGTTATACCGTTTGGATCTTCCGAAAACCAAAATCGGTGAAGACCTGATCGCCGAGTATCCGCGGGCGAAATTCCCCAATGTGAAGCACCTCCCCTACGACGTTTACACCATTGTGAAAGATCGCAAGGGCGATCTCTGGTTCGGCACGGCCGCCGCCGGCGCGTGTCGCTTCGACGGGAAATCTCACACCTGGTTGTACGAGAAGCATTTGACGGACGTCAAAGGTGGTGGTTCGTTTGGCATCCGCTCCATTTTTGAAGACAACGCGGGGGCATTTTGGATCTGCAATACCCGGTATCGCTTCCGTATCGATCCGAAAGACGCGCCCGAGCCGGAAAAGGGATTCATCAAGTACAAGCGCGAAAAGGGAATTGAGAAGTTGAAAGACCTGGATGGGGCCGATCACATTTACTTCATGTCCATCATCGAAGACGAGAAGGGAGTCTTGTGGATGGCGACCTACGGTTCCGGCGTCTGGCGTTATGACGGAGACAAGGCGACTCGATACCCTGTTAAAGATGGGGCCAAAGAGATCACGCTGTTCGCGATCTATAAAGACAACCGCGGCGACCTGTGGCTCGGTACTCACCAAGGGGGAGCGTACAAGTTCAACGGCAAGACGTTTGAGAAGTTCCAGCCGTGACGACCGAACGCAGAGTCACGACTCACGGTCCGAATCCCTCGGGCACAACGGTCACTGTTCCACACGAGACGGATGACGGGTGTCGGCGGTCCGGGCGGGTTCGTAGCGTGAAGTCATGCACGCACCCGAACTGATCCTGACCCTCGCCTGCGGTCTGGCCGCGGCGCTCGCGCTCGGCTACGTCACCCACCGGCTCGGACTGTCGCCGATCGTCGGCTACCTGCTGGCCGGGATCGTCGTCGGGCCGAACACGCCCGGGTTCGTGGCCGACAAGCACCTCGCCGACCAGCTCGCCGAGGTCGGCGTCATCCTGCTCATGTTCGGCGTCGGCCTTCACTTCCACGTCGAAGACCTGATCGCGGTGCGCCGGGTCGCGGTGCCCGGCGCGCTGGTGCAGATCGCGGTGGCCGCGGCCCTGGGCGCCGGGGTCGCGCTGGCGTTCGGGTGGGACACGCGCGCCGCGGTGGTGTTCGGGTTGTCCATATCGGTGGCGAGTACGGTCGTGCTCACCCGCGTACTCGGCGACCGCAACGAACTGCACACCCCGCTCGGCCACACCGCGATCGGGTGGCTGGTCGTGCAGGACCTGTTCGCGGTGTTCGTGCTGGTTCTGATGCAACCGCTGCTCGGCGCTGGCGGGGCCGGGTTCTGGGAAGTGGCGCAGCTGGTCGGGCTGGCCGCGCTGAAGATCGTCGCCCTCGCGGCGCTCGTGCTGGTGGTCGGCGGGCGGGTGATCCCGTGGCTCTTGAAGCACATCGCCGCGACCCACTCGCGCGAGCTGTTCACGCTGACCGTACTGGTCGTGGCGCTGGGGGTCGCGGTCGGGTCGTCGATGGGGTTCGGGGTGTCGATGGCGCTGGGCGCGTTCCTGGGCGGGATGGTGGTCGGGCGGTCCGATTTCAGCCTGCGGGCCGCGACCGACGCGCTGCCGATGCGGGACGCGTTCGCGGTGGTGTTCTTCGTCTCCGTCGGGATGCTGTTCGACCCCGCGTTCCTGCTGAAGGCGCCCGGGCTGGTCGCGGCCACGCTCGCGGTCGTGATGCTCGGCACCCCGGTCGCGACGTGCGCCGTGGTGCTGCTCCTCGGGCGCCCGGTGCGGTCGGCCGTCGGGATGGGGCTGGCCCTGGCGCAGATCGGCGAGTTCTCGTTCATCCTGGCCGGGCTGGGCAAGGCGCTCGGCGCGCTGCCGGACGAGGCCGTGCAGGCGATCGTCGCCGCCGCCATCGTGTCGATCTCGGTGAACCCGCTCGTCTACCGGCTGGCCGGGCCGGTCGATCGGTGGGTCGCGAGCCGGCCGCGCCTGGCTCGCCGGTTGGTTGCCCGCACCCGGCTGGAGAAGGCACAGGTGACCGCCGCGGAGAAGGCGCTGGTCGATCCGCGGTACCGGGCGGTGGTGGTCGGGTACGGGCCGGTCGGTCGGACCCTCGTGCGGCTGCTCCGCGAGAATGGGGTCGAGCCGACGGTGATCGAAATGAACGTCGAAACGGTTCGCCGGCTGCGGACCGAGGGCGTGACCGCCGTCTACGGCGACGCGAACCACCCGGAGACGCTCAAGGCCGCCGGGATCGCCCTCGCCGGCACGCTGTTCCTCACCTCGTCCGGGCTGACCGGCGCGGAGGAGGTCGTGCGGGCGGCGCGCGAACTGAACCCCGCGCTACAGGTGGTGGCCCGGTCGGCGTACCTGCGCGAGCGCCCGGGGCTGCGCAAGGCCGGCGCGGATGAGGTCGTTTCCGGCGAGGGCGAGGTGGCGCTGGCGATGACCGAGTCGCTCTTGCGCGTCATCGGGGCCACCGCCGAGCAGATCGACCGCGAGCGCGACCGCGTGCGGGCCGAGTTGTTCGGCCAGCAACCCGCCGAGGGCGCACCGACGCAAACCGGCCCGCCGCCCGAGGCGCCCGCTGAGAAGCCCGCGACGCCGACCGTGACGTGACCCGACCCCGGCGTGCTCGCATTCTCCCGACCGCGGCGCGCCGGTTGCACATCTCTCCTGTTACTCGTGGCACCGTCGCCGCGGGCGAACCCGACAGGAGGGAAGCATCATGACGAGCAACGCGAAAGAAGCGTTCGCCACGGAGATCCGCGAACGCATGGATGTGGTCGCCTCGTGCGGCACGAAAATCGGCGTCGTGGACCACGTCGAGGGCAACACGATCAAGCTCACCAAGAGCGACAGCCGCGACGGCCAGCACCACTTCCTGCCGATCTCGATGGTCGATCGCGTGGACCGGCACGTTCACCTCAGCAAGAACTCCGAAGACGCGATGCGCGAGTGGAAGCCGGACGCCGCGTCGTGCCGGTGTTGATCGGAACGCGGGGAAGTTCTCAGCGCGGCCCGTTCCACCGATGGAGCGGGCCGCGGGCGTTTTTCCGGGCCACGCGGCCGCGGCGGAGTTATTCTCTTGGGCAGCCGAATATCACCTTCGCGGAGGGCTTCCCGTGAACAGGCGCGTCCTCGCGGTCCTCGGAACCGGTTCGATCCTCGTCGGGGCCGTGCTGTGGTCACGCGACGAGAAACCGGGCGATCCGCCCCCGCCGGCGAAGCTCCCGAAGGCGCTCGGCGTCATCCACCCGCGGCTCTCCCCCGACGGCCTCACGGTCGCGCTCTCCTACCAGGGCGAAATCTGGACCGCTTCGCGCACCGGGGGCACGCTCACGCTCCTCACACCCAGTGAGGGGTTCGACACCGAACCGACATGGGCGCCCGACGGCAAGCGGGTCGCGTTCGTTCGCGGGTCCGCGGTGAAGGTCGTGGAGTTCCCCGATGGGAAGGACGTACCCCTCCCGAAACCACTTCAAACGGCCGGCACTTACGCGGTCAACAAGCTCGAGTTCTCCGCCGACGGCAAGAAACTGCTCGGCGCGTTCCGCATCGACGGCCGGGAGAACAGCCTCGCGTGGTACGACCTAGGCAGCGGCGAACTGACGCCGCTCGTCCCGGTTTCGAGCTACTTCCGCTTCGCGCTCGCGCCCGACGGCAAGTGGATCGTTCACACCGCGATGCCGGACGTGCCGGGCGAGCAGTCCGGCAGCGACGGCTCGCACACCGACCTCTGGAAGCGCGCCGCGGACGGCTCGGGCCGGCCGGAGAAGGTGTGTCAGCTCCCGGGGCGCGTTCACGAACTGTGCTTTGCCGGCGAGCGCACGCTGGTCCTCGCCGCAGAGTTGGGCAACGCCCACGACGACCTGTGGAAACTGCCGCTCGACGGCGACCCCTTGCGCGGGATGGTGAAACTCACCACCGGGCAGGCCGACGAGGACCGGCCGTCGGCGTCGCGCGACGGGAAATGGCTCGCGTACACCGACAACCGCGCCGGCCCCACCGCGCTCGTCGTTCGCGAGACGGCGGGCGGCGAAGAGACGACGGTGCGCTTCGACCGGATGGATTACCGCCGCCCGACCGGCACGCTGAAACTCACGGTCGTGGACGCGGACACAAAGAAGCCCGTTGTTGCCCGGGTCTCGTTGCGGGAGCAGAAGGGCCGGTTCCACGCGCCGCCCGGCGCGCTGCACCGCTCGCTCCGCGGGCGCGGGCACTTTTACTGCGACCAATCCGCCGAGTTCGTTCTGCCGGCCGGAACGTACACGCTCGCGGGATTCCGCGGGCCGGAGTACAAGGTCGCGGCGCGCGAATTCACCATCGAGGCCGGGAAAACGAGCGAAATCACGGTGGAGATGGACCGCTGGGTTCACCTCGCCAAGGACGGCTGGTATTCGGGCGAGTTGCACATCCACGCCAACTACGGCTACGGGGCGTGGTTTAATACACCCGAAACGATGCGGCAACAGTGTGTCGGTGAAGACCTGAACGTGTGCAACTTCGTCGTCGCCAACTCCGATGCGGATGTGGTGTACGACCGCCCGTTCTTCCGCGGCGGCCCCGACCCGCTCTCGACTCCCGATCACATCCTCTACTGGGGGCAAGAGTTTCGCAGCACGATCTGGGGCCACATGACACTCGTGAACCTCAAACAGGTCGTCGAACCGGTGTTCACGGGGTTCAAGGGGACAACGAACCCGTGGGACACGCCGTCGAACTCCGACATCGCCGACCGCACGCACTGGCAGAAGGGCGTGGTGAACTACACGCACGTCTCGCAGGCCGAGGACTGGTCGAAAACGCCCTACGCGGCGAAGGCGATCCCGGTTGACGTGGCACTCGGCAAGATCGACACGCTGGACATCAATAACTCGTGGGCCAGGTCGGTTCCGCTGTGGTATCGCCTCCTCAACTGCGGGTTCCGCGTCCCCGCGACCGCGGGCACCGACGTGTTCCTCAATCGTATCGGGAGCAACCTGCCCGGGGGCGATCGGGTGTATGTTCACTCCGGCGCCGCGCTCGACTACGCAAAGTGGATCGACGGGCTGAAAGCGGGCAAGTCGTTCGTGACCAACGGCCCGGTACTCACGTTCACGGTCAACAGCAGCGAGTCGGGCGCGATCCTGAAGCTCGGCGACAAACCGAAGGTGCGCGTGAAGGCGACCGCGCGGTCGCAGTTCCCGCTGACGAAGGCCGAACTCGTCCACAACGGGCGGGTGATCGCGACCGCAATTCTTGCGCCCGACAAGCTCTCGGCGGCACTGGATCAGGACGTGACGCTCGATCGCGGTGGGTGGCTGGCGTTCCGCGCCGACGGCCCCGGCACCGCCGATACGGCGCTTTCGTCGCAGAACGCGCACACCAACCCGGTGTACATCGAAACCGGTGCCGATTTCCGCTCCGCGGACGAGGCCCGGGCGTTTCTGAAGTGGATCGACCAGTTCGAACTGGCGCTGCGGACCCGCGACCGGTTCCCGACGCCGAAGACGCGCGAGCAGGCGCTGGAGCAACTCCAGGCCGCCCGCGCGGTTTACGGGAAGATCATTCAGGACGCGAAGTAGGCGCGCCGATTGCTCATTCTCCCGTCGTGGCGGGAGGACCGCCGCGGTCCCGGCAGCCCGCCCGCTGCCCAACTCCGACGGGAGGAACATCATGGCGGACAACATTCGCGACAAGGTCAACGAGGCCGGTCAGCGCGTCGCCGACAACGTGGCGCACGCGGCCGACTGGGTGAAGGAGAAGACGGGTATGGGTCCGGGCCGCGCCGAAGGCTCGGACGCGGGGGTCGTCGGCATCCGGCAGCACATGGAGGTGTTCGCCTCCTGCGGCACGAAGGTCGGCGAGGTGGACCGCGTCGAGGGCGAGGCCATCAAGCTGACGAAGGACAGTTGCGGCGACGGGATGCACCACTTCCTGCCGCTGTCGATGGTGGCCCGCGTGGACCGGCACGTCCACCTGAACAAGACCTTCAGCGAGGCGATGGCCGGGTGGAAGCCGGACGCCGTGTCCTGCGGTTCCTGCGGTTGACAGGTCCGAACCGCGCGACGGCCCGTTCCCAGAAGGGGGCGGGCCGCGTCGTTTTCCTGCCGCGAACCGCCGCTCGGTTCGCGGTGTCTGCGATTGCTGACCCTTACAGCCCGCCGACCCGATCGGGTATCATCGTTCCATGCTCGAAGACGCACCCTTCCTCCGCGCGATCCTGGCGAACCCGGACGACCGCCTGACGCGGTTGGTGTACGCGGACTGGCTCGACGACCGGGCCGACCCGCGTGCCGAGTACCTTCGGCTCGCGGTCCGCGCTGCGGAGCAACCCGAACTCCGAGCGCGGATGCTGGAACTACAACCGCACTTGCCGTATTGGTGGGTCGCGATCGCCGGCGGGTTGCGCGTCGCGTCCGGCGACCAGCGTCCGGGCGGATCGCGGATCGAGGAGTGCGAGCGGGTGTTCGGCCGGGCCAAACACGCGACCGACGCGGACGGCTACAAGCTCGAACTGGTCGCGGCGGCGACCAGCGGGTTGCACCCCGCGATCGCGTACCTGGAGCAGCGGTCGAAGTCGCTCGCCAGTCGCTACGACGACTATTACGTCCTCGTGCTGCGCGACGCCGCGGGGCGCACGGTCGAGTGGCGGCCCTACGTTTATAGCACCTACGCCGAGTTCGACGTGCACGTGTTGGAGTGGTACGGCGACGCGGTCCTGCTCGTCTACCGCGAAAAGCACAACACCTACATCGCGCGGTTCGGGTTCGACGGCCCCGCACGATCCCACAAAATTGCGTCGTGGCTACTGAACGGCCGCGAGATCGGGTTCACCGGCTACCGCGAGACGGAAGTGCGCCGGCTGTCCGTTCCCGATCTGGACGTGCTTCCGGCACTCACACCGGAGCAGGCCGCCGAACGCGACCTGATGCCCAAAGTGCCCGCGTGGTGGCTCAATGGCTGACCCACACTTGCGACCCGCGACCCGCGCCGACGTGCCGCGGCTGTGCGAACTCATCGACCGCTCGGTGCGGGCGCTCAGCACCGGGTACTACACGCCCGCGCAGATCGAAGGCGCCCTGAAGCACGTGTTCGGCCCGGACACGCGGCTCATCGACGACAGCACGTATTTCGTGATCGAATCCGAGGCGGGTGAGCTGATCGCCGCGGGCGGGTGGAGCCGTCGGCGCACGCTCTACGGCGGCGACCAGATGAAATCGGCCGACGACCCGCTGCTGGACCCCGCGACCGAGCCGGCCCGCGTTCGCGCGTTCTACGTTCACCCCAACTGGGCGCGCCGCGGACTGGCCCGGCGCCTATTTGAGCGCTGCGCGGCCGACGCAGCGGCGGCCGGGTTCCGCGCGATGGAACTGATGGCGACGCTTCCCGGCGAGCCGCTGTACCTCGCGCTGGGTTTTGCCCCGATCGAGCGGACGACCGCGGAACTTCCCGCCGGCGAATCGCTCGACCTCGTGCGCATGAGGCGAGAATGGCCCGCGGTATCGTGACCGGCGCGACGCTGGCGTCGTCAGCGTGGGTCGGCCTTCGGGCGCGGGGGCGGGGCGAGGCGCTGCGGGTCGTACCGCAGTTGCTCCAGGCAGTCGGCCTCCATCTTCCGCATCGCCGCGTGCGTCGGCTCCTTGGCGAGCACCTTCCGCGCGGCCTCCAGCGCCGGGAGGTACGCCCGGGTACCGAACTCGATGCTCGCTCGCAGCCCGAGCACGTCGAAGCTGTTCGCGGCTCCCGGTTCCTTCTCCCAGGTGTCGAGAATGCGGCGGGCGGTGGTGTAGTCGCCGGCCTTTCGGGCCGCCACGACCATCAGCGGGCGCCGCCAGTTGGTCATCGGCTCCGTGAGGGCCAGATCGACCCGCTTGCGGACCATCTCCGCCGATTTCTCCAATGCGTCGGCGTCCGGTACGAAGTCGCCCCACGCCGGGCGCCCGGCGACCGAGTAGTGCATCGCGGCGGCCTCCAGCGCGAACGCCCGCACGTCGATCGTCATCGGCAGCGCGGCGGTCGCCGCGTAGGCGTCGGCTGCGATCCGGTTCAACTCGCGCCACCGCGAGCCGTGCCCGCCCGCACTGCCGTACTGCATCTGATACCCTTGCGCCCGGTTGGTCAGGGCGAAGGCGTACAGGTACATCATGAAGCCCTCTGGGCGGCGGTCGAGTTGGGCCTTAAACCGGGACAACTTGATCCCGTCCTGGGCCAGTTCGAGGCAGAAGTCGCGGCCGTCGCCGTAGGCGAGGCCGAACTCCAACAGTCCGCCCAGCGAGTCCCGGTAGGCCGGGGGCACCCGCATGAACCGCCCGCCGATCGCCTCGTTCAGCGCCCGGAGCGGGTCGCCCGGGCCCGCCTTCGCGGCCCGCGTGGCCGCCTCCATGATCTTGAAGTAATCGAACGGCAGCTCCAGCGGCGTACCGTCCAGCCCGGACCGGAACGCCTTGGCGCTCAGCGGCAGCAGCCGGCACATGAAGTAGAAGTGATCGGCCATCGCCGGGTCCAGGTGGGGGCGGAGCCGGTCGAACAGCGCGAGGGCCTCCGGTTCGTTACCCTTGAAACTGTGGGCGAGTACGAGCGGGAACAGGATGTCCGGGTGGTCGCGGGCGACGATCCGGCCCGCGTCGCCCGCCCGGATGGCCTCGTCGAGCCGGCCCGAGATGGTCAGGTACAAACACAGCAGGCGCCGGGCCGGGAAGTGGGTCGGGTCGTGTCGGAGCGCGAGCTGAAGATCGACGACGGCGTCGGGCATACGCGGGGCGACGAGCGCGTCGGCGTAAGCCAGGTCGGCCGGCGGCAGCTTCCCGGACCGCCGGGCCCGGGTCAGCAGGTCCAGCGCCCGCTCGTCGTCGATGCCGATGAGGTCGTCGGCCAGGCGCAGCTGCACCCGGGCCTCGAACTCGGCGGGCAGCTCGGGCGTTTCGAGCAACTCGGAGAGCCGCTTGCGGGCCTCGTCCGTGCGGTTGAGCGGGCCGAGGGCGATCGCGGCGGCGAACCGGAACTCGAGCGGGACCGGCTGCCCGTCCTTCTCGGCGGCCTCGACCAGGGTCACGGTGCCCCGCAGGTCGTTCGCCTGCATGGCCGTGCGGATCGCGCCCTCGCGCTCGGCCCGCTCGCGCCGGTCCCGCTCGGCTGCCCGCTCGCGGGTCCGCTCCAGCGCCACCAGCGACGCCGCGGTGGTGGCGGCGCACCCCAGCAAGAACACGCACACCAGTGCCGCGGGCACCGGGTTGCGGCGCACCAGCTTGACGACCCGCGCGAGAGCCGAGATCGGGCGCGCGGTGATCGGGCGCCCGGCGAGGAAGTGGGACAGGTCGTCGGCCAGCGCCGCGGCCGAGGGGTAGCGGTCGCCCGGCTGCTTTTCCAGGCACTTCAGGCAGATCAGTTCCAGGTCGCGCGGGACCGCCGGCGCACGCTTGCGGGGCGGTTCGGGGGCCGTTTCTACGATTTGTCGAACCAGCGCCGCCGAAGCGGGCGCGGCGAACGGGCGCGTGCCGGTGAGGCACTCGTAGAGGATGACGCCCAGCGCCCACACATCGACCCCGGGGCCGACGAACTTCGTCTTCCCGTCGGCCTGTTCCGGGGCCATGTATACGGGCGTCCCCAGCAGCATCCCGGTCACGGTCAGGTCTT
>CAZBXY010000225.1:0-13274 GCA_964495365.1 uncultured Frigoriglobus sp.
ACCAGAGACCCACCACCCGCAGAAGGCCAACCACCCACTGGATGACATGAGCCAATCCATTTGCCCCAGGAGAATACCCATGTCCATCACGATCACCGGCGACCTCGTGGACGAGTTCGGGCGGTCCCGCGGGCCGGTCGAGGTCCGCGCCCCGGACGGCCGCGTCCTCGGCACCTTCACTCCCGCGCCTGCCCGTCCGACGGTGCCGGACATTTCCGAAGAGGAACTGCAGCGCTTGGAAGACCCGACCACCGGCAAGTGGTACACGGCCGCCGAAGTCGAGGCCAAGTTGCGGGAGCTGCGAAACTCTCGCTGACTGTTCGGCTTGCCCGTCCGCGCTCCGGCGATAGCGTAACCCGCATCACGCTCCCCCGGAGTCACCCTCATGCCGCTGCCGCTTCGCACCGATCCCTGCGCGCTCGATTTTCTGTCGCTCGGAGCGCTCATCCACCGGCTCGACCCCGGGACCACGCCGTTCCGCAAGGGGCGGTCCTTCGATATTCATGTGTCCGGCGGCGAGTACAACGTCGCGGCGAACCTCTCCGACTGCTTCGGGTTGCGGACCGGGGTGGCCACGGCGATGGTCAACTACCCGGTGGGCGAGCTGGTGGCCGGTCGGGTGCGTGAGATGGGGGTCACGCCGTTCTACAAGGTGTTCGAGCACGACGGCGTGCGCGGGCCGAACATCGCCACCGTGTACAGCGACCGCGGGCACGGGGTGCGGGCGCCGGTCGTGTTCTACAACCGCGCCAACGAGGCCGCGGCGCTCCTCAAGCCGGGCGACTTCGACTGGAAGAAGGTCATGGTCGGCGGGGTCCGGTGGTTCCACTCCGGCGGCATCTTCGCGTCGCTCTCGGAAACCACCTCCGAACTCATCATCGAGGCCATGAAGGCCGCGAAGGCCCAGGGCGCGATCGTGTCGTTCGACCTGAACTATCGCGGGAAGCTGTGGAAGTCGGTCGGCGGCGACAAGCGGGCCGTGGAGGTGCTGCGGAAGATCGTGGCGAACGTCGATTGCCTCATCGGCAACGAGGAGGACATGCAGAAGGGGCTGGGCGTGAAGGGGCCGGACGTGACGAAGGAGAACGAGTCGAAACTCGACCCGGACATGTTCTTCGGGATGATCGACAACACCGTGAAGGAGTTCCCGAACATCAAACTGGTCGCGACGACGCTCCGCGAGGTGCATTCGACCAACCGGCACGACTGGGCCGCGGTGCTCTGGTACGAGGGCCGGAAGTACGCCAGCCCGACGGCCCACCTGGACGTGATCGACCGCATCGGGGGCGGCGACGGGTTCGCGGCCGGCACCATTTACGGCCTCCAGACCGGGCGCGACCCGCAGCAGGCGCTGAACCTCGGCTGGGCACACGGGGCGCTGCTCACCACCTACCACGGCGACACCACGATGGCGACGCTCGCGGAGGTGGAGGCGTTCGCCGGCGGCGGCGGCGCCCGGGTGCAGCGGTGATTCTTGTAGGACCGGCCGCTGGCCCGTCTCGGGCCCGCTGCGCCTGCTTTCGCAGTCTGGCTTGTGACAGGCCAGCGGCCGGTCCTACAAAAGTTACCGCGTCTCGATCAGTTCGATCTCGAAGACGAGCGTGCTGTTGGGCGGGATGTCGCCCTTGTCCTGTGCGCCGTAGGCGAGGGACGCCGGGATGACCAGCTTGCGGATGCCCCCGGGCTTCATGCCCGGGAGGCCCTCCTTCCAGCCCTTGATGATCTGCCCGCCGAGGTCGAACGACGCCGGCATCGACCGCCGATAGCTGCTGTCGAAAATGGTCCCGTTCGTCAGCCAGCCGGTGTACTGGACGACAACAAACCCGCCCGGCTTCACCGCGGTGCCGGTGCCGACCCGCACGTCACGGTACTTCAACCCCTCCTCGCCGATCGGTTGCAGGCCCGGGTCGTCGGCCCCCGGGGCGGTCCCGTCGGTCAGCCGGGTCAGGTCGCGCGGCATCTTGAAGTCGACCAGCTCGATCTCGAAAATGAGCGTGCTGTTGGGCAGGATCTTGCCCTTGCCCTTCGGCCCGTATCCCTTGTCCGGTGAGATCACCAGCTTGCGGACCCCGCCCCGCTTCATGCCCGGGATGCCCTCTTGCCAGCCCAGGATGAGGTCCGTTAGCTTGAACGTCGTCGGCTGGCCGGTCGCCTGCGAACCTTCGCGCGTGCTATCGAACACAACCCCGTCATCTTGCCAGCCGGTGTAATGGATTGTCACCTCGGCGGCCACCGGGCACGGGTCGCCCGTCCCCTCCTTCAGGTCGCGGAACCGCACCCCCGCGCTCGCCTCCTTCAGCCCGGGGTCGTTGACCGATCCGTTGGACCCGTCGGACATCTTCCGCTCGCTGCCGGACGCAAAAAACACCAGCCCCGCGAGCATGATCACCGCCGCCGCCGCCGCCGCCGGCACCAGGTATTGCGTCAACTGCCCCTTGTCCATCCCACCGGATTGGGGGGCGTTCGCGTCTGCCATGAGTGTGCCTCCGCTACTGCAAGAATGAAAGGATGGAAGCTGTTATAGCACCCGGCCCCGGGATAGGATCATCCCCGTCGGGGGTTCGTCAAAGTAGTAGGCACACGCCGTGTGCCGTTACGATGCCAGAGGAATACCGACGGCACGCCGGCGTGTACCTCTCCGCCGATTTCGACTGGTGCCGGTTCCCGGTGTACCGTTGCTCTTCCGCGCTGTGCCGCGACGGCACACGGCGTGTGCCTACTACTTTTATTGGTGTTTTCACACGAAGGAGTTTCCCATGCGAATGGCCGTGTTCGCCGTGCTGGCGGCGTTCTGCGTTCAAGGAACCGCGGGCCTATCCGTCCCACTTGCCCGCGCCGACGAGAAGACGGAGAAGGAGCTGGCCAAGCTGATCGACGACATCGAGGCCGCGGCGAAGGCGAACAAGCACGAAGACGTGATCGCGCTGGCGAAGAAGGCCGCGGCGCTCGACCCGAAGAACCCCGCGGTCCACTACGCGGCCGGGCGGGCGCACCTGTCGCTCCGCCAGAACGCCGAGGCCGTCAAGGCGCTCACGGAGGTCATCAAGCTGGAGCCGAAGTTCGCCCCGGCAATCGACCGGCGCGGCGACGCATACCTGAAACTCGGTCAGTTCAAAGAGGCGATCACGGACTTCGACGAGTACCTGAAGATGCGCCCGAAGGACGCCCCGGACCACTGGCGCCGCGGGATCGCGCTCTACTACGCGGAGCGGTTCAAGGACGGCGTCGATCAGTTTGAACTACACCGCAAGGTGAACCCGGAGGACGTGGAGAACTCCGCGTGGCACTACCTGTGCAACGCCCGCGCGAACACGCCGAAGAAGGCCCGCGAAGACCTGATCCCGGTCAAGGACGATGCCCGCGTGCCGATGAAGCAGGTGCTGGAGCTGTTCGCGGGCAAGATCAAGCCGCAGGACGTGCTCGACGCGGCCGAGAAGGCGAAGCTCAAGGACGAGTCGCTGAAAGAGGCCCGATTCTACGCGCACCTGTACGTCGCGCTTTACTACGAGAGCGAGGGCGACGCGAAGAAGTGCCTCGAACACATGACCGAGGCCGCGGAGAAGTACAAGATCGGCCACTACATGTGGGACGTGGCCGCCGTGCATTTGAAGCTGCTGAAGGCGAAGGACAAGAAGTAAGGCTCAGTGTTGGGCGAACGGCCGGTGTGAGCCGGCCGGTGATTCATCACGCCGGTCAGATACTCGGGCGCTCGACGCCGGTCAGTTGCTGTTCAAATTGCATGTAGCGCTTGGGATCGAGAGACCACTTCGCTTGGCCCAATCTCGTGACTTGGGGCCAAATGCGCCCGATGGTCGCCGCGTCAACGGGATCGAACACCTTGACGGTCCGCACGTCGAAATGGAGCGCTCCGGAGTGGTCGCCGGGTTCCGGGGCGTCGAAGTGCTCGACGCTCAAGAGGACGGCGCTGGCGATGATACGTCCGCCGTACTGGAACAAGACGACCGTGCCGGGTTCGGCTCGGAGCCCCAACTTGTGATAGCAGTACCTTCCGGGTGACCGGTCCGGTCGCACCAACTCGGTGAGAAAGAACTGGTGCTGAATCTCCTCGGCGGTTCGGTCCACGAAACCGGCTTCATCCTTCGAGTCCATCGGCAGGATACGAACGGCCGGGGGAGTGCTGTGCATGAGTGACCGATCGTTATTGGTTGGGCGATCAAGTTGCCAGCCGGGTCAAGGTGCAGCGCCCGGTTCAGCCTGCTCTTGATTGCCGAGCAACGTCCACACACCGTGCAAGTTGGTGACCCGAAACTCAGCGAGATCCACCACGAACCACTGGGGGTCGGTCTCCACCTTGCGACGAACAAATGCCAAGTGGATTGGATAGCTCTCTGCCAGACTCGCCCCGTCCGGCAGTCCGGGAGTGTCCAGATTCCAAACGGCAACACTGCGCTGCCCGTATTCCTGCAACCAGCGGATGGCGAGACTCAAAGCTAACTCGGTAACACCATACGAGGGGCTTTCTCGGATGATGTGGTCGAGGTCACTGAGCAACGTCTCTCCGCCCCAGTCGCAGTAGACAATCGGGGACACCGACGGGTGATGTGGGTGGGTTTTGTACAAAACCACGTTCGCCGGATGTCCCACCGTCGCGCCTCTGTGGCCAAATATGGGATTCGCGCGCCGATGAGAGCCGCCCTCAGCGCGCGGCGCGTGATCTAACGCGGACTGAACACTACTTGAGCGTTGTGCCGAACTCAAGACCCGGTTGCGGTCGGTGCTCGGATCGGCCTCCGATCGCCAATCAGGGCGCGGCAGTTTCGGGAGTCGCTTCGATCACCCGCATCGACTTCCACTTGCCGCCGCGGAAGCGGAACCAGAAGCAGACCGCCATGCCCAGAATGTGCGCGGTCGCGAACAGCCAGCACAGGTACACGTTGCCGCCCAGCCACACCGTCAGCGCGGTCGGGATCACCATGAGCGGCCACGCGAGGCAGAACGTCAGCGCGGTGACGTACTTGGTATCGCCGGCGCCGCGGAGCGCGAACGCGAACGACAGGTTCACCGCGTCCGCGATCGAGAAGAACGCGACGAACAGGAGCAGCGTCGGCACCACCTTGACGATCTGCTCGAACTCGGCCGCCTTCGCGGGGTCGTCCGGTTTGAATGGCGCGACCAGGAGCGATGGGATGCTCACATACGCCAGTGCGACCAGGCACATGTATCCGAACGACCACTTCAGCCCGGTGTAAACGGACTTCTCCGCGAGGTCCGGGCGGTCCTCGCCGAGCCGCTGGCCCACCAGAATACAGATCGCCTGCCCGAGGCCCATCATCGGCAAAAACGCGATCATGTTCAGCCGGACTGTGAGCGTCGTCGCACCCGCAGCGGCCACACCGAGCGTCACCACGAGCTGCGTGAACAGGTGGAACACCAGCACGTCGAGGAACACCTGCATCCCGGCCGGGCCGCCGTACTTCATCAGGCGTCCGAAGAGTTCGCGGTCCGGCTTCCAGCCGGTTGCGGTGCCGTACTCGGCCCGGTACTTCTTGCGGAGCATCAGGGCGAGCGCCATGAGCGCCGCGGCCCACGATCCGGCGACCGTCGCCCACCCCGCGCCCTCGATTCCCATCTGGGGTGTTCCCGCGATGCCCGGGATGCCGAGTTTAGTCACGCCTTCTGCGCCGAAGATCAGTACGCACGCGAGCATGATGTTGACGATCGTTCCGAACGCTTCGATGCCCAGCACCGTCCACGTCTGCCCGCGCCCGGAGAAGAAGCCGTTGATCGCGGCCATCACGAGCATCGGCAGCGCCGCGAAGCTGAGGCATTGCAGGTAAATGACTTCGAGCGGGGCGAGTTCCGCCGGCGGCCGGCCGACCGCGATCATGATCGGGGCCAGCGGCACCACGACGAGGAACAGAATCCCCGCGACGACCGCGAAGTGAATTCCCTGCCACACCGCGACGCCGACGCGGGGCGGGCGGTTGGCCCCGGTGTACTGGGCCACGAACGTCGAGGTGTAACCCGCGGTCACTTGCAGCACGCCGAAGAACAGCCAGTACCACATGATCGCGGGGAACGACGCGGTCATCTCCATCGGGTTGTGCCACGACAGGAGGATCGTGTCCACGAACACCTGCACCGTCATGAAGCTTTGGCTGAGGATCAGCGGCGCCGCGAGCTTGAGCAGCTCCTTTGATCCGCCCGGCTCGGCGGTTATGAGAGGTGCGGGCGTTGTTCCCGTGTGGGTGAGCGCTTCGGCTTCGCCGGCGGCCTCGGCGGCGCCGACCGGTTCCGCATACGGACCGGCGGGCATCCCATGATCCGCTTCGGGGCGTGCGGTCGGGTCGGCGGTCGCGGTCGGGTGGGCGGCGGGCTGTGAGTCTTCGGTCGGGGAGGGTTCAACCGGATGACTTCCCATGAGTTCCGCCGCCTTTCAGTTGTTCGCCCGCGCCGCGCCCGGTGTGCTTCCGCACGCCGGGCTGCGCGGGCGGTGAGTCGGGCGAATTACTTGATCGGCAGGAGCCAGATGTTCCGGTACTGAACCGGGTGGCCGTGATCTTGCAGCAAGATCGGGCCGGGTGTCGCCGGGTCGCCGCCGAGGCCGGCTGTTGTGTTGTCCACGGGAATGGGCACGTCGTCGTGGATCTTGATCCCGTTATGACTCACCGTCATGCGGGCGGGTTCGGTCTTCTTGCCATTTTCAAACTTCGGCGAAGTAAATTCGATGTCATACGTCTGCCACACGGTCGGCGCCTTGCAGGCATTCACCTTCGGCGCCGCGACGCCGTAAATCGCCCCGCAGTCGTTCTTCTCGCTCTTAAGTCCATAGCTGTCGAGGACTTGCACCTCGTAGCGCCCTTGCACATACACCCCGGAGTTCCCGCGCCCCTGCCCGGCGGCGCCCGGTTCGTAGGGGACGCGGAACTCGACGTGCAGTTTGAACTTTCCGCCGAATTTCTCCTTCGTGATGATGTCGCCGTGGCCCTTCACGCCCTCCATGATGCCGCCGTCGCGCAGCGTCCACTTCACCTCGCCCTTGCCGTCTCGCTTCGTCCAGTTCGCGAAGTCCTTGCCGTCGAAGAGGCTCATTGCGCCTTTCGGCGCAGGAACCGACTCCGCGTCCTTCAGGTCTTCGGGCTTGGCGGCCTTGAACTTGTCATCGAGCTTCCACGGCTCATCGGCGGCGAACGTGGCGAGTGGGGCGATGAGTAATGCGAGAACAAACGTGAGGCGCATGGGGAAGGCTCCGAGGAGGGAAGGGCAGGAGGATTGTATGGGCGAGCGCAGAACCTAACCCCCAACCCCCTTCCCTAAAAAGGAAGGGGGAGAAAGAGGCGCGTTCGGCGCGCATTCGTCTTCTGTCTTTGGTTCGGCTCCCCCTTCCTTCTTAGGGAAGGGGGTTGGGGGGTTAGGTTCTGCGCCGTTATACTCTCCCTCACCTCGTTGGAGCTTCACCATGTATCGCTACTTCGTCGTACTCACTCTTGCTCTTGCTCCGGTCGCTTACGCTCCCGGCTCACCCGAGCAGACTCATCAGGTGAAGCTCAACGGTCACACGTTCACGCTGCCCGAGGGCTTCACGATCGAAGTCGCGGTCGGGGCGGAACTGGCCCCGCGACCGATCGCCGCCGCGTTCGACGAAAAGGGCCGGCTCTACGTCACTGATTCGAGCGGGTCGAACGACAAGGTCGCGAATCAGGTGAAGGACAAGCCGCACCGCGTCCTGCGCCTCGAATCCACCAAGGGTGATGGGAAGTTCGACAAACAAACCGTGTTCGTGAAGAACATCATGTTCCCCGAAGGGTGTATGTGGCTCAACGGGTCGCTCTACGTCGCGGCGCCGCCGCACATCTGGAAGTTCACTGACACCAACGACGACGGCGTTGCCGACAAGGAAGAAATCTGGTTCGACGGCAAGACACTGACCGGCTGCGCGAACGACCTGCACGGCCCGTATCGCGGTCCGGACGGCTACATCTACTGGACGAAGGGCGCGTTCGCGAAGCAGGAACACACGCTCCCCAACGGGAAAAAGTTCTCCACGCGGGCCTCGCACATTTTCCGCGCAAAGCCTGACGGTACAGGCCTCGAACCGGTGATGACCGGCGGTATGGACAACCCGGTGGACCTCGTGTTCACACCGGGCGGCGACATTATCTTCAGTACGACCTTCTTTCAACACCCCGGCGGCGGCAAGCGCGACGGCCTCATTCACGCGATCTACGGCGCGGTGTACGGCAAGGATCACGACCCCGTGTACGAACACCCGTGGACCTCGCCGGCGTTAATGCCCCCGATGACGCACATGGGACCGGCCGCCCCCGCCGGATTGCACCGCTACGAGAGTGACCAGTTCGGTAAGGACTACGCCAACAACATCTTCTGCTGCCAGTTCAATTTGCGGAAGGTCAGTAGGCACGTTTTGGTTCCGAAGGGTTCGACCTACGAGACGAAGGATTCGGATTTCGTCGTATCCGACAACATCGACTTCCACCCGACGGACGTGATCGAGGACGCGGACGGCTCGCTTCTGATCGTGGACACCGGCGGCTGGTACAAGCTGTGCTGCCCCACGTCGCAACTCGTGAAGCCGGACGTAACGGGCGCGATCTATCGCGTGCGAAAAGTGGGGGCGCACAAGGTGGACGACCCGCGCGGCGAGAAGATCGACTGGGCCAAGGCTGATCTCGACGCCCTCACGAAACTGGTTGACGATTCACGACCGGCGGTCCGGGTCCGGGCGGCTGATTCCCTTGCGGCTCGTGGCGCGGACGGGATTCAGCAACTCGCGAGGGGGGTCTTCGGCGCGCGCACGCACAGCGATGAGGCGTGGCGGCTGGCGGTGGCGACGCTCGCGGGAGTGGATCACTTCGTTGCCCGCGGCCCGGCCCGCGGGTGCCTGAGTACGCAACTCCCCCGCGACCTGACAATGATCGGCATCCACGCCGTCTCGCTCTGGCGGGACAAGGACGCGATCCGTGACCTCGTGCGGTTGCTCCGCGACGGCAACGAGCCGGTGAAGCGGGCCGCCGCGGCGGCGCTCGGCCGAATCGGTGATCCGAAAGCGGTGCCCGCGCTGCTCGCGGCCCTCGCGGACGAGAAGAACGACCGTGAACTCGATCACGCGCTCACTTACGCCCTTATCGAGATCGGCGACGCGAAGGAAACGGCGAATGGCCTTTCGCACGCATCGCCCCGCGTGCGCCGGGCGTGCCTCGCAGCGCTGTCGAACATTCCTGATAGCGGTCTCGACACGAAAGCGGTGTTTGCCGAACTCGACGCAAAGGACGCAGCGCTGCGCGAAACCGCGTGGTGGATCGCGGGGCGGCACCCGCAGTGGGGCGCGGACCTCGCCGGGCACTTTGCGACCAAACTGAG
This sequence comes from uncultured Frigoriglobus sp., assembly GCA_964495365.1. Lineage (GTDB taxonomy): Bacteria > Planctomycetota > Planctomycetia > Gemmatales > Gemmataceae > Gemmata. Next base: position 9,343 of record CAZBXY010000225.1, read on the forward strand.
CGGGCTTGACGCACTGACGCCGGCGGAGCGGGACGACCTCGCGACCCGGTTGGGCAAGTTCACATCCAGCGCCGCCGTGCAGAAACTCCTGGGCGAATCGCTCGCCAGCGCGAAGCCCGAACCGGCGCGGTTCATCCTCGGCGTCATGTCCCGCTCCGGGTTGAAGGTGCTGCCGGCCACGTGGCGCGACGGCCTTACGACCCTCGCCCCACGCCTCGACGATCGCGACACCCTCCGCGCCGCGCTCACCGTGTTCCGCGCGGTGCCGGCCGATGTCAAAGACTACGATGCGTTCGTCGCCAAGCTGCCGCGAACGGCGCTCTGGCCCGGCGGGGTCGTGCCGCCGGACTTCCGGCTCGCCCTGCTCGCGGCCCGGCCCGCCGGCCAACCGCTCGACACCCCCGCGATGAGCTTCCTCGCCACCGGCGTCGATCGCGAGATGCCCGCGCCCGACCGCTCCGCCGCGGCCGACGTTCTCGCCCGCTCCACGCTATCCGCCGCCCAACTCGCCGAACTCGCGGGCGCGCTCAAGACCGCGACGCCGATCGAACTGCCCAAACTCATTGGCGCGTTCGACAAATCGAAGGACGAGAAGGTCGGCTTGGCGCTCGTGGCCGCGCTCCGTGACCCGGCGGTGCGCCCCGCGGTGCGCACAGAGATGGTGAAGCCGATTCTGGATAAGTACCCGCCGGCGGTGAAGGCCGAAGCCGAGAAACTGTACGCGGAACTCGCGGAGGCGCGCAAGGGCGAAACGGCGCGGCTCGAAAAGTTGCTCAAAGACATGCCGACGGGCGACATCCGGCGCGGGCAACTGGTGTTCAACAGCGCGAAGACAAACTGTATCGCGTGCCACAAGGTCGGCTACGTCGGCGGCACCGCGGGGCCGGACCTCACTCGTGTCGGCGGCATCCGCACCGAGCGCGACCTGCTCGAATCGGTGATTTTCCCCAGCGCCAGCTTCGTTCGCAGCTACGAACCGGTGCGCGTGGTGACGAAGGACGAGCGCACGCTCAACGGCGTGTTGAAGAAGGACGCCCCGGACGAAATCATCGTCATCACCGCGGCGGACAAGGAAGAGCGCGTCTCGCGGGCCGACATCGAGAGCATTTCGCCCAGCACGGTCTCGCTCATGCCCGCCGGGATGGAGCAGCAACTCACGCCGCAGGAACTGGCGGACCTGATCGCGTTTTTGAGGGCGTGCAAGTAGGCGAACCCCGGCCGCAAGGCCGGGGGTGAAGGCAACAGCGAATCACCCCCGGCCTTGCGGCCGGGGTTCGCCGGGCTTCCACAGCACAAGCATCACTACTAGCGCCGCGACGGGGGCGAGGCCAGCGACCATGAACCCCGGCGTGTAGTCGCCCGTTGCCTTGATGTGCGCGCCGATTTCGCCCTGCGCTGTGCCCACCGTCACCCACGTCATCGCCGCGAGGACGCCGGACAGCAGTCCCATGTGCTTCGCAGGAAGTTCCTGCGCGAGCGCGTAGTAGATGGGGTGCAGGCCGAGGATACCGGCGCCGACGAGCATCAACACCGGGACGAGCACCCAGAAGCTCCCGCCGAGGAACGGGACGAGCGCCGCAAGGGCCGTCAGCCCGCACCACAGCGCGAACACGATCGCCCGCGACGTGTGGACGGCTTGTCCGCGCTCGGCCAGCACCTTCACCAGGAACCCCGCGAGGATGCACCCCAGATCGGCCGCGATGTAGTACAGTGCCACCGCAGTCGCGCTCGCGGCCGGCGCGTAGTTGTGGAACTCCTTCAGGTACTTGGGCAACCACGCGCGGATGAACTGCCAACTCAACCCCAGACACGTGACGACGACGGCCAGCACGACGAACCGCCGGGCGAACCCCCACGCGTCGAACGGCACCGGTCCGCCCGTCGGCGCGCGCGGGACGCCGGCCTCGTCCATCTCCGCTTCCGCCACCGGGTCGCCCGCCGCGGGCGCGGGCTTGTCGTCCAGGTCGCCTTTCCGCACCAGCGCGAACCACAGCGGCACCCAGAGCAACCCCGTGAGGCCGATCGTCCAGAACACGAAATCCCACCCGCCGCCGAGTGAGCGCACGAGTAACACGTAGAGCGGCGTGAGGACCGCACCGGCGCTCGCCCCGCTCTGAAGTAACCCGTTCCCGAACGGCCGCTCGGCCGCGGTGAGCACCTGCCGCGCGGTAATGAGCGCGCACGGCCAGTGGCCGGCCTCGAATAACCCCAACACGGTGCGGCACAAGAGCAGCCAGCGGAACGTCCCGGCACCGGGATCGTCGTCGGGTAACTGGAGCCACCGCGTCGCGGTCGCCGAAGTCGCGAGCGTCGTGGCGACCCCCGCGAGCGACCAACCGGCCAGCACGATCGGGTACAGGCGCCGCGGGCCGAACCGGTCGGCGAGGAAGCCGAACAGCACCGACCCGACCGCGAACGCGTAACTGAACCCGCGTTCGATATTGCCGTACCGGGCGTCGTCGAGGTGGAACCGCTCCTTCAGTTCGGTTGCGGTCTCGGAGAGCGCTTGCCGATCCATGTAGTTCAGGAGCGTCGCGAGCAGCAGCGCCCCGCACACCCACCACTTCCATGATGATTTGTGATTGCCGATTTCCGATGGATGATTGCTCACGCTCGTCGCCTCTTGCTGCGAATGTCTTTCAATCGGAAATCACAAATCGCCAATCACGAGTCCCACGTCCCGTTCCAGTTCACCACACGCTCCAGGTACGTTGCAACGCCGGCGGCGAAGTGGGCGAACAGCGCCTCGCCCTTTTCGGCGGTCGCGGCCGACGGGGTGCCGATGTGTCCCGGGTCGCTGCGGTCCGGCATCACCCACGCCCGGTAGCCGGGCGTGAACTCCTTGCCGTGCAGCACTTCCGGCACCTTCGCCACGTCACCGACCACGAGCTTCGGGTTCAGCCGCAACACCATCGACGTTTCCCACTCGCAGGCGTGGCCCATCCGCTTCTGCACGAGGTTCGGCATCGTCTGAGACGGGTTGCCGGCCGCGTCCCAGTAGGTGAGGGCGAGCAGGAGCAGGTCGCGGCGGTCGCGGAGTTGCTGCTTCAGTTCAAACAGGGCTTGCTGGTATGGCGTGATGTTCCCGCCGTGACCATTCACGAACACGATCCGCGAGAACCCGTGCGCGAGGAAGCACGTCGCGAGGTCTTTCAGCATATCGAGGTACACGCGGGGCGTCGCGGAGAGCGTGCCGGGGAAGTCGAGGTGGTGGTGCGAATTCCCGAGCCACTGGAGCGGCGCGAAGAGGCACTGAGCGGCCACCGGGGTGAGTTTCACACGCCGGATCACTTCACCGAGTAACAGCGAGTCGGTGAACACCGGCATGTGTTTGCCGTGCTGCTCCAGCGCCGCGATTGGGAAGATGACAGGCGTGGTCTTCGGCAGCGCGGCCACCGCGGGCCACGCGAGATCGGTCAGTTCCATGATGCGGTTCCGGTGGGGCGCGAAGGCGGGATGCGGAACAGTGTAGCGGGCTGAGTCGCTTGTGCCACGGTTCGAGGACGGGTATCAAGAACGCGGCCCAAGGAGTCGCGTGCTGTTTGTGAGGACGTGGTATGTTCGACATTGTGTTCGTGAGCGACGAAGCCGAACAGCAACCAGACGGTTGGCTTGGTCTGTGGGGGCGCACTCAACTCGGCACATGGGAAGAGAACTTTCTCGCGCCTCTCGATGAGTGGCAACGATTCGATTACGAGCGCCAGTGGATCGAAGCCGCTGCGCGGCTTCTCGGCCCGGCAGCCCGAGCCGCCTTCTTCACTGCTGCATTCCATCTATGGTGGGTGATGTGGCGTGAGGGAGCGGAGGTCACCGTTCACGAGCAACTCTTCACCCCAGAGCGACTGGCAGCGGTCACAGATTGGCGAGCGGCACCGTATCACCTGATCGGAGATCGCTGCTCAGCCGACGAAGACGGAACGACTAGCTCCGAG
>CAZBXY010000226.1:0-13256 GCA_964495365.1 uncultured Frigoriglobus sp.
GCTGCTGGCCACCGGCGAACAGATTTCGATCGCGCTGACCGCGATGGCGATCCACGAACTCGGCGAGCGGGCCGTCAGCTTCACCGGGCCGCAGATCGGGATCGTCACCGACAGCACGCACCGCAAGGCCCGCATCAAGAAGATCGACACTGCGAGGCTGTCGGAGGCACTGGACGGCGGCAACGTCGTCGTCCTCGCGGGCTTTCAGGGGATCGACGAACAGGGCGACATTTCGACGCTCGGCCGCGGCGGCTCGGACACGACCGCCGTCGCGGTCGCCGCGGCGCTGAAACTCGCGGGCTACGAGGTCGAGTGCGAGATCTACACCGACGTGGACGGCGTATACACGACCGACCCACGGATCGTGCCCGACGCGCGCAAAATGGACGCGATCAGTTACGACGAGATGCTGGAGATGGCGAGCATGGGCGCGGGTGTCATGCACTCGCGGTCGATCGAATTCGCCAAGAAGTTCGACGTGCCGCTCATGGTGCGGAACGCGCAGTCCGACGCGATCGGGACGTGGATCGTGCCGGAAGCCTCGTGGATGAGCGAAATCCCCGCGTGCGGGGTGGCACTCGCCGCCGACGAGGCGCGGTTGGTGTTGGAGGGCGTCCCGGACCGCCCCGGCGTGAGTCACCGCGTCTTTTCCGCGCTCGCCGACGCGAACATCGCCGTGGACATGATCGCACAGAGCGTCGGCGAGGGCGGCCGGGCGACGATCGGCTTCACCGTGCTGAACGCCGAACTGGAGAAAACGAAGCGGACGCTGGCCCCCATTGTGGCTGACCTTGGCGCCACACTGAACGAAACCGGCAAGGTGAGCAAGGTGAGCGTGGTCGGCGCCGGGATGCGGGCCATCTCGGGTGTCGCCGAGCGCATGTTCCAGGCGCTCGCGACCGAGGGCGTGAACCTCAAGATGATTACCACCGGCGACATCAAGATCAGTGTGCTGGTCGAGGAAGACGGCGCGGCCGAGTCCGGCATCATCGAACCGCCCGCCGGCGAACCGATCAAGAAGGCGCACCTGGAGAGCAAGAAGGCGGTGCGGGGTCGGCGGGCGCTGCGCGCGGTCCACGCGGCGTTCAACCTGGCGAGCGCCCGCAAGGGCGCCGGCGAGCAACCCGCGAGCGGCGAGTTCAAGTCGCGCCCCAACCCACTGGTGGTGGCCGCCGCGAAGGACCGCGAGGCCGCGATCGCGCGCCTCGAAGGCATGGAAGACGTTCTGGTGAGCGGCGTTCACCTGAACGTCGATCAGAGTCGCATCACGATTCACGACCTTCCTGATAAACCGGGGAACTGCTCCCGCGTATTCAACGCGGTCGCGACCGGTGGCATATTGGTGGACATGATCGTTCAGAACCAGTCTGGTCCGGCGAAGGCCGAGCTGTCGTTCACGGTGCCCCGCGCCGACCTCACCCGCGCATTGAAACGGACGCAGGACGTGGTCCGCGAGATCGACGGAGCGTGCCGCGTGGTCGGCGATAGCGACATCGCGGTGCTGTTCGTCCTGGGCGTGGGGATGCGGACGCATACCGGCGTGGCCCGGACGATGTTCGGCGCGCTGGCGGCCCGCGGGATCAACATCGCGATGATTAATACGAGCGAGGTGTGCGTCGGGGTGGTGGTGGAGCGCGCCCGCGGCGAAGAGGCGCTGGCGTGCCTGACCGAGGCGTTCAAGTTGGGGTGAGCGGAAGAGAAGTGGATTCACCGCAGAGAACGCAGAGGAGACAGAAGGCAGATTGGCCACAAAAAGGCACAAAGAGACAAAAAAGAAGCAGAAGAAAAGACACCAGCTCGAGTTCAAAACAACCCTGCGCTGGCTCTCTTTTTGTGCGTTGTTGTGCCTTATCGTGGCCGATCTCTTCTCTGCGGTCTTTGCGGTGAATCCTCTTGTACTTTGCTCGCGGCTCCACTGGCGCCGCACGGTTGACCGGCCCGAAGCGCGTTCTATGCTTTTCGCGCCGCCCAAAACCACCACAGAGCCCCGACGATGTGCCTCGCCCCTCCCGGCTATCGGTTCCTGTTTGTCGTTGCCGTGTTTCTCACCGTCGGGGCGGTCGCGCTCGCGGTCACTTACCGCAACCGGTGGCAGGCCGCCAGCGCCGAGGTCGCCCTGCGGAACGAAATGAACCCGTTCGCGATCTCGGTCAACAAGACCCGCGACCGCGAGTACTCGTTCGTCGTCGAGAACTACGGCTACAAGTATCGCGGGACGACCGGCAACCTGATCGACGACGCGGTCATCGTGTTCGGGGCGTGGGAAAAGCACATCCTGTTCTTCCTCGAAGACTACACGCTGGCCGCCGGCGTCAAGGATACCGCGTTCATCGACGTCGGTGCCAACACCGGGCAGTACGCGCTGTTCATGGCCCCACGGGTGAAGTCTGTCCACGCGATCGAGCCGTTCCCGCCGGTGCTCAAAACGCTCCACGCGAACCTCGCGCTCAACGACTTCACGAACGTGACAGTTCACGCGGTCGGGCTGGGCGACAAGCCGGGATCGATCCCGTTCTTTGAACCGGCCGACGCCAACCACGGCGGCGGGACGTTCCGCGAGGAGGGGCACGACGGCAAGGGTCAGAAGCGCGGCACCGACCTGCCCGTTGTGACCGGCGACTCGATCCTGGCCGGCGCCGGGGCGATCGGAACGATCAAGATCGACATCGAGGGGTTCGAGGAGGCCGCGCTCAAGGGGCTGTTCCAGACGCTGGAGACGCACCGCCCGCTGGTGGTGGTCGAGGTGTCCACGCCGCCGGCGGGGACGATTGCCTCACTGGAGCAACTGAAGAAGCTGTTCCCGGCGAACTACGAGTTCTTCGTGCTGGCCGAGAACGAAAAGCAATTCGTAACGGGTCAGTACGAGGTGAAGGAGTTCGCGCCGCTCGCGGAGGCGTTCTTCAAGAAGGAAGGGCAGCGGAACCTGATCGCGGTGCCCGCGGAGAAGACCGCCAAACTGCCCCGCTCGCGGGCCAAATAAACACGTTCACCACAAGGCACAAAGTTCGCACGAAGTTCCACAAAAAAGACCGTAAAGAATCGTTCTTCACTTTGTGGCTCTTTGTGATTCCTTCGTGCCTTTGTGGTGATACCCAGTCGGGTTGAATCGTTTCCGTTGGAATCCGGCCGGCCGGATTATCTCTGGCGCGATTGGGATGGAGTTGGCCGCCTTGGGTTGAAGGCGGCCAATTGGCCGCCTTCGGAAAAGTGCGTTTTCCTAGGGCTTTTCGCTCAAGGCGGCCAAGGCGGCCAACTTCCACACTGGCCGCCCCTCGTACCCAGTCGGGTGACTCCTTTCCGGTGGAACACGGCCGACGCCAGCTCGGATATTCTCCAACACTATTGATCATGAGATCTTCGTCCTCACTCCTTCGCACCGCGTTTGGGCGGGTCGCGGTAGTCGAGCGGGGGCGGCTGGTCTTTCTCCAGCATCGCCTGATATTTTCGCCCGTCGAGGCGCCGGGTCAGTTCCGCTTTGGCCCTGGCGCGGAGTTCGGCGTCCGTAAAGAGATCGTAAGCAGTCGCCGCGAGCGTGCGGGCCGCGAGGTTCATCCCCTTCTTGCCGATCGTCGTCCCGCCGCACGCGACCGCCTGCCACGAGTGACCCGGCGTGCCCGGCACCCAGCACGCGGTCGTGAACCCGGCCACCGGCACCACCCACGACACATCACCCACGTCCGTACTGCCGCCGCTCGACTTTCCCGATACGTCGGTCACTTTCTCGATTTCCTCCAGCGGCGGGGGCTTGTCCGGGAACGTTTCGCGCAATCGAACGGCAAACTTCAGTTCGGTGTCGTCGTATTTCAGGTCGTTGAGCGCGGTGAGGTTCTTCTTCGCGACCTGCGCGAGCGTGTCGTTGGGCAGGATCTCCATCGTCCCGCCCAGATACGCCACTTCGAGCTTCGTTTCGGTCGCGAGTGCGGCCCCTTGCGCGCACTTCAGCACCCGCGGGTAGAGTTTCTGCACCACATCGGCTTTCGGGTGCCGCACATAGAAGAACCCTTCGGCGAATTCCGGCACCACGTTCGCGGCCCCGCCGCCGCTCGTCACGGTGTGGTGCAACCGCGTGCCGTCTGGTGTGTGTTCTCTCAGGAGTTCGACCCCGTGCATCGTCAGGACAAGCGCGTCCAGGGCCGAGCGGCCCTTTTCGGGCGACCCGGCCGCGTGCGCGGCGGTGCCGTGGAACCGGAACTTCACCGCGATCCGGGCCAGGCAACTGGCATCGCCGGCGGAGTTCCGCGCGCCGGGGTGCCAGTGCAGAACCGCGTCGCAGTCGTCGAACAGCCCGGCGCGGGCCATGAACACCTTCGCGGCCCCGCCCTCCTCCGCCGGGCACATGTAAAACCGGATCGTTCCTTTGAGTTTGCCCGCTTTGATTTGCTCCGCAATCGCGATGCTCGCCGAAAGCGACGCGGTGCCGAACAGGTGATGCCCGCAGGCGTGGCCGTAGCCGTTACCCTCTTTCCGCGGCTGGCGGAACGGCACCGCGTCCTGTGACAGCTCCGGCAGTGCGTCGAACTCGCCGAGGATGCCAATGACCGGCTTCCCTGCGCCGAACTCTGCGGTGAACGCGGTCGGAATCTTCGCGACCCCGCGGGTCACCTTGAACCCGGCCTTTTCGGCCACCTCCGCGAGCGCCTCCGCGGACTTCTTCTCCTGATAGCCGGGCTCGGCCCATTCCCAAATCTTCAGCGCGGTGCCCCAGTTCGCATCCGCGTGTGCGGACGCGGACTTGATCGCGGCTTCCTTCTGTGCGAAGGCGGCCGAGGGAAGCGCGAGGAGGGCGAAGACAGCAAGTGGTCGCATGGGGTTCTCGTATCAAAGTAGTAGGCACACTCCGTGTGCCGTCGCTTCACACAACAGGGTAGCGACGGCACACGGAGTGTGCCTACTACTTTAACGTTCCAGACCGCAGGTGATCACGATCACCACCACCCGGTAGCGACGGCACACGGAGTGTGCCTACTACTTTAACCGTGGAGGGAACCGCCGATGGCGATCGATTTCCTGGGCGCGGGCGAAATTCTCGGAGCGATGATTACCCCGGCGCTGCTCATCAGCGCGTCGGGAACGCTGTCGCTCTCGACCGCGAACCGGCTCGGCCGCGTGGTCGATCGCATCCGGGCGCTGACCGACCTGGCCGAGGCGATCCCCGACGGCGTCGCGACCGAGGAAATCGTCGATAAGCGGGCGCTGATCGCCGATCAGATCCGGTGGCACACGCAGCGGTTGCACCTGCTCCAGCGCACGATCATCACGCTGTACGCGGCGATCGGGCTTCTGGTCGCGGCCAGCCTCACGGTCGGATTATCGGCCTCAACAAAATGGGCGCTGGGGTGGGTTCCGGTGGCGCTGGGGTTCGCCGGGGCGTTCGCGCTGTTGATCGCCGCCGGCACACTGGTCCGCGAGGCCCGGCTGGCGGTCCGCGGCGCGCAGGTCGAGATCGATTACGTGCGGAAGGTAGTGGCACGCAAGACGACCGTCCCTCTGGTGCAAAACGAGAAGCCCGAAGGCGGCCAGGGGGAGGGGTAGCGACCCGGCGCGCCGGGAGTTACAATTCTGGTGGAGGATGAACGCATGTCCGCAACCGCTCCCAATGAACCCGCGTGGCGTGAGGCGCTCGCGTCGTCCGTTGCCGCGCTACGAAAGGCCGCCGGGTACACGCTCCCGCCCGAACTCGACCGGCGCGTCCTCGAACTCGGCGAACGGAAGGAATCGCTAACGGCCGACGAACGCGCCGAATTGTTGGCCTGGGTCGCGTTTACACAACAGCGATCGATTGACAAATTGGAAGCGGAAGTTGCCTTGAAGCGCATCGCCGCCGCGCTCCCCGAACTCGCGAACCCGGCGTGAGCGTTGCGGTGAGTTAGCTGCGTTTGATTTTAGCCCCGGAGGGGCGTCCGATGTTAGCCCGGGGTAAGCGAGGCTTTGCGAGCGCAACCCCGGGTGCGCGATTGAATCAACCTCAAGCCCCGTTAGGGGCGACAGAACCGACCACGGTAGGTTTCTGTCGCCCCTCCGGGGCTTCGTTCTGTTGCGTGTTCGGTTCCCGGGGTTGCGCGGCGCCTTCGGCTTGCTTCACCCCGGGCTAACATCGGACGCCACTCCGGGGCTAAAGACCGAGTAGACCCGCCCAAGCCATCAGTCGGGCACAACATCACTCCAATTCCACTACCGCCATCGTGTGGACGCGGAGCTTCGGCACGGTGAACGTCACCGCGTCGCCGTCCTTCTTCGCGTCCAATGCGAGGCTCTCCGGTTCCTGGCGCACCGATTTGACGGCGTAACCCGTGAGCGTGATGCGGATGTCGTGGATGGGAATCACCTCCTCGCGGAGCGGCACTTCTTCGGCCGGGTGGCCGTGGCCCGCGGTCGTGTTCACGTCGTTGTAGAGGTGAATCACGAGCCGCTCGCCGTCCTTCTTCTGGCGCACCGTGACCGCGTGAACGCACATCGGCGCAATCACCTCCACCGCCGGCGGGGTGCTCGCGGCGCGCCGCATCGCCTGCGCCAGCACAACGCGGTGGTACGGGTACGACAGCGAATAGTGCGCTGAGTCGATCCCGGCGGCGAGGTACACCGCTTTCCCGTCGCGGTGCTTGCTCGACACGATCGCGGGCAGTTCCTCGGCCTTTGCGTTGTCCTTCGCACGAACGGTCGCTTCCACGATGCTCCCGGGCCGCGGTTCGACCCTGGCCACCGGCCCCTTGAACGTAACGGTGCCCTTCCCGATCAGTTCGGAGAGTTTGTCGCCGTCGCGGAACAGGTGTGGGCTCGGGCTGCGCTTGAAATCCCACACGCCCTTGCGCTTCTGCCAGTATTCCGGCGGGAGCGTGCGGGCGAAGTTCTCGTCGATCTTGTCGTCGAGTTTCCCGGCGACCGCGACACCCCTGTGATTCACGCCCAGCACCTGCGCGAGTGCCGGAGTCTTGCGCGGCGTGCCGAACTCGTCGCACAGACCAGTATCGAGCGACGCGACCAACCCGCCGCCGCGCTCGACGTACTGGTCGATCGCGTCGCACTGCGCGTCACTCAGGCACGCAGCATTGGGAAGCACCAGCACCTTGTACTTCATCAGGTCGCGCCAGTGGTTCCAGTCGAGGTTCCAGTCGTTGATGAGCGTAAACGGGAGGTGCGATTCGAGCGCCGCGCGGAAGAAGCCGAACACGTTCGCGAGGTAGCGGTCCTCGACCTGACCCGGGCTGCGGCCGTAGAAGACGCGGGTATTGTCGCTCATCAGGATCGCGGCCCACGGCTCCGGTTCCTTGTGCGTCAGCCATTTTTTCCGCTTTTTCACTTCTGACAATGCATGTACTGTACCGATTTTCAGATGATCGGGTTGGAGGGCCGCGATGCTCGGACCGGCTCCGTGCGTCAGCACCAGCATCATGCGCCGCTCGACCTCGTGCGCCGGGAAGCTGTCCTTCCCGTAGGGGTTGCCGCGGCTCATCAGGTACGGTTCGGCGAACGCGACGCGGTGGTTTGAAACGGCCCACACATACGCGGCGCCGAACGCCGGCACGACGCTCGCACCGCGATTCGTCTCGTCCATCCAAAATTCCTGGTCGGGCGCGTCGAAGAGGAGGTTCATGCGCGCCGACATGTTCCGCGGAATATCGAGGAAGTGCCCGAAGCGGCCCGCGTTGGTCGTCCACGTCACGAGCGCGATGTCCGGGTTGATCGTCTTGAGCCGCAACTGCATCCGCTGTACGAGGTCTTCGAGTTTGCGGTCGGCCCAGTGCGAATACTTGCGGTACGCTTCATCCTGCATGTCGCGCTTGGGGATCGCATTGCCCGTGTCCTTCTTGTAGTTCGCGCGGCAGTGCTTGCAGTAACACCCGCCGCCGTGGTGGAGGCCGTCGAAGCTGAAGGCGCTCACTTGCGGGAACTGCGTCACGATCTCCGCGAGGACATCAATGAAGAAATCGCCATACGGGCCGAGCGGGCAGAGCATCCCGCCGTGCGGGTATTTCTTCAGGTCGATTTCGGGAGTTTGGTCGGTGTCGGTGGACACGCGACGCCAGTCGGGGTGCAGTTCCCACACTTCGCTTTGCAGCGTCGGCGGGTACACGCCGAGAATGCGCACCCCGAGTTTCTGATACTCCGCGATGTCCTTCTGAGTGCGGTCGAGCGGGACATGCGGACTGCGGCGCTTGAGAAGTTTGCTGTCGTAGTACGCGTAGAACGGATCGACGAACCCGACCTCGGAGAGCGTGACGCCGGCCTCGGCGGCCTCCTTTCGCTGCGCGGAGTTCATGACGGAGAGCGTGTACCCGGCGCCGGTGGTTTCCTGCACCCACGCGGGCACGCGCACCTCGCGAAACGGCCCTTTCTCAAACGGCTGCGGGAGGATCGTCCGGCCCCAGATGTCGGGCTTCTCTTGTGCTCTGGCGAGCAAGGGGCTTACGTCCTGTGTGACTTCAAGCGCGCCGCCGGCGACAGCGGTACAAACGAACTCGCGGCGCGAGGGAAGTGACATGAGAAACTCTCGAAAGCCGGGCGTGAGGTTGGTCTTGACCCGTTAGGCCGGGATTCTTTGTACGCCGGATCACAGCAGAATCTCACCGACCGGGAAAACTACCCCACGACCAGTTGGGATTGCGAGCGAGCGCTACTCGTCCGCGCCCTTTCGTTTGATCGGTTTGCGGATCTTCCGCGTGCTGTACCCGCCGTAGTTCTTCTTCAGGCTCCCCTCCTTGCTGGTCCGCTCCGGGGTCACGATCACGTTGAACTCACCACCCATCTCCCGACTGCACGTCACGCACACCATCGTCTCCGGGATCGCCTCGATCCGCTCGGCCGGGATCAGTTCCCCGCACCGGGCGCACGGTTGCGGCACGATCGCCATGCGTACCCTCCAGAGGTGACCGGTCAGCCGCGGGCGCTCGCCGCGCCCGCCAACCGTCTGACGCGGGAATACCCCGGACCGTGCGCCGAAACGCGCGAAATTCGCCCGAACGAACCAAATCGCCGCGGGCGCTGTCTTCCGAATATCGCCGGGCGTTGTTCGTCTGTTATGGTGGAAGCGCTTGGCGCATTTCGCGGTCCCGCGCCGGCGTATCTCTTACAGAATCGATCCACCGACCCGGAGTCATCCGAACACACTATGCGGGTGATTGAACAGCTCGTTCACCACTTCTGGGCGCGCGGCGCGCTGACCCGCGAGGACGCGCAATTCCTCGTCAAACACGGGTTCGCGCGCGAGGCCGACCTACCCGGGCTTGTAGGGCAGGAGCCGCCAGTTGAGGGGTCGGCCGCGTACCAGAAGGCAGCGGCCGAGTCCGAGTACGACCGCCGAATGCAAGAGTCGCGAGAGCGGGAGGCGATAGACAGCGCGGCCCGCGAGGCGGAAGAACTCGAAGACGAGTTGGTCGGGCGGAACGCGGGGAGCCGCAAGGCCGGGGGCAAGAAGAAGAAGCCGACCGGGCACAACCTCGCGCCCGCGGTCGCGGCGCTGGCGGCCCACTTCGCGGCCCGCGAGCCGTACCCGGCGCTGTACGAACTCGGGTGCCGGCTCCGGCCGTGTACCGACTGGCGCGCCGCCGCGCGGGTCGTGGGCGCGGCCCAGCCCGAGGCACTCGAAACGGCGCTCGTGGGGCTACTCGGCGCGCGCCCGCGGGCGCTCGGTGAACTGTGGTTCTGGTTCGACCTGGAACCGCTCTACGACTGGGCCGAGGACGAGGAGAACGCCGGGCCGGTCGCCGACGGGCTCTCGAAACTGATGAGTGCCGACAACCTCGCTCGCGTCGGGCGTCTCGGCCAACTGCTGAAGGCCGACGAAGTTCAGATGTTGCTCGACTTGCTCCCCGCGCGGCGGGCGTTTCTGAACCTGCTGCCGGTGCTGTATCATGCGCACTTCCCGAAGCTCGGGCAGTGGCTCGTGCCGCCGGCGGGCGCCGCCGCGAAGTGTTGGCTAGCGCTCCCGTGGGCGTTCGTGATCGTGTACAACGCCCGACGGGGCACCGCGGAGCAACCGCCGCTGGGTTACCCGCTCGATCCGAAGCAACTCCCCTTCCGCACCTTGCGGAACGCGCTCGCGACCGCCTTCCCGCAGGCCCCGGTCGCGATCCGCGAGTTACTCATCACCCGATTGCGCGACCAGCCGGTCCCGATCCCCGATCAGACGCACTGGGAAAAGTATCTGGTGTTCGACCGCACTCTGTACTGCCCGTACACGTGGCGGGTGTGAGTCTTTCGGGTGTCCGCTCACTCCGTGAGCGGTCGCCGCACAGCGGCGATTCTTGGTTTTGTGGCACAGGCTTTCCAGCCTGTGTCCCCTGAGCTATACGGCACACAGGCTAGAAAGCCTGTGCCACAAGAAGAAAGGCAGACCCGCTGAAGCGGGTCACTACAAACAGGAAATCCATGAGTTCCGGCCCGATCACCGAAACGGTCACACTCTCGCAGGCCCGCGACCTGATCCGGTGCCTGTCGCACGAGCAGAGCGTGCTGCTCCTCTCGCCGCCGGGCGTCGGCAAGTCGGACGTGGTGCGCCAAGCAGCAGCGGCTGAGGGCTTAGAGTGCAAGTCGCTCCTCGGAACGCAGATCGCGCCGGAAGACGTGTCCGGGGTGCCGCGGATCGTCGGCGAGCGCTCGGTGTTCTGCCCGCCGCGCGTACTCTTGCCGGAGAATGCGTCGAAGTTCTGCCTGTTCCTCGACGAACTGCCCGCGTGCGCCCCGGACGTGCAGAAGGCGTTCTACTCGCTGCTGTTGGAGCGCCGGATCGGCGAATACCACTTGCCGGAAGGGACGTGGGTCGTCGCGGCCGGGAACCGGGTCGAGGACAAGGCGCTCGTGCGAACGATTTCCAGCGCGCTGGTGAACCGCGTACTCATTCTGAACGTCCGTATCGATGTGCCGGAGTGGCTCGCGTGGGCCACCGCGAACAAGGTGCGCGAGGAGGTGGTGAAGTTCATCGAGTCCAGCCCCGAATCGCTGTTGCGCCCGGTGCCGGACAAGGCGGTGCCGTTCTCGACCCCGCGAGCGTGGGCGTCGCTGGCCCGGGCGCTCGATCTGGTCGGCGCACGCGGGCAGCTCACCGCGCCGCTGGTGCGCGCGCTGGCCGTGGGGCGCGTCAGCGAGGACGACGCCCGGCGGTTCGCCGCGTCGTGGCTCGGCAACCCGGCCGAATCGACCTCGCTCGAAGTGAAGCTGAACTGGACGCTCGCGGAGTTGGAACTTTCGGTTCGCGCGACAAAAAGCTTGGAAGGAAAGGGGATCACGACAGTTCGCGCACTGGTGGTGAGTAACGACGACGAACTGTTGGAGATCCGGAACTTCGGCGAGACCGTGCTGCGCGAGGTGAAAGCGAAACTGGCACTCCACGGGCTGTGTTTGGGGATGACGCTGTGACCCTCCCGGCCGTCACTCTGTCGCAGGCGAAGGAACTGATCCGCTGCCTCGCGGATACCGAGAGCGTGTTGTTGCTCTCGCCGCCGGGCGTCGGGAAGTCCGAAGCCGTGCGCCAGGCCGCGACCGCGGCCGGATTGGAACTGCGATCCCTCCTGGGAACGCAGATTGCGCCGGAGGACGTGTCCGGCGTGCCGAGGCTGGTCGGCAACCGCGCGGTGTTCTGCCCGCCGCGGGTGCTGTTGCCCGAAGACGACAGGCCGTTCTGCCTCTTTCTCGACGAACTCCCCGCGTCGCCGCCGGAGGTGCAGAAGGCGTTTTACTCGCTCTTGCTCGAACGCCGCCTGGGCGAGTACCGCCTTCCGAAAGGAACGTGGGTGGTCGCAGCGGGCAACAGGAGCGAGGACCGCGCGCTCGTGCGGACGATGTCGAGCGCGCTCGTGAACCGCGTGTTCGTGGTGCCGGTGAAGGTCGATCTGGATGAGTGGCTCGCGTGGGCGGAAGCCCACGGCGTGCGGCCGGAGGTTCGGTCGTTCGTGCGGTGCGTTCCGCAGGCGCTCCAGCGCCCGGTGCCGGCCGACCCGGTGCCGTTCTCGACCCCGCGGGCCTGGGCGCTTCTGTCGCGCGACCTGCACCTCGCGGAAGCGGCCGGGAAGCTCTCGCCCGACGAGCGGCGGGCGCTGGGCTTCGGCCGGCTCACCCCGCACGACGCAGCGCTCTTCTGCGCGCTCTGCGACGACGGGTTGGGCGAATTGCGCCCCGCCGCGGACTACATCGACGACCCGGCACTCCTGCCGAAGTCGGAAACGGCGATGTGGTTCGTGGTGTCGCGGTTGCGGCAGGCGGTCGCCGGCGGGCAGTTCCGCGTGCCCGAAGACGAAGCCGCCGCGGGCGCGTTCGGTGCGAAGGTGAACGCATTCCTCGCCGCCGTCGGCGAGGAGTACCGGTTCGCCCTGTTGCTCGATCAGGTTGCGGAGTGGGCCGCGCTCGGCGCCAACGAGGTGATGCTGACGACGCTGAAGACCGTGACGGGATTACCCGATGCCACCTGAACCGCCATCACCCGAACAGCTCGCCGCGACCAACACGACCCGCGCGCTGAAACTCGTCGCAGCCACGCTCCCGCACCTGTCGGGCCTCGTACACTCCGTGCGCGTCAAGGCGACGCGGAAGTACCCGGTCGCGGCGATCGGGGCTTCGGGCCTCTTGCTCGTCAACCCGCGGGTGTTCTCCGAGGCACCGCTCCCGGACCTCGTGTTCGTCGTCGCCCACGAACTCATGCACCTGGCCCTGGACACGTTCGGGCGCGGGGGTAACGCCGAGCCGTACCTCGTTAACGTCGCACATGACTACGTCATCAACGACATTCTTTCGGTGGAACTGCGCCGCGAGGTTCCGCTCGGCGGCCTGGTGCGGCACGGCGCCCGGCAGGAGTCGCTCGAAGCGCTCGTCACCGAACTCGCCCGCGACGGCAGCGGGAAGGAAAACTGCTGGACGGTCGAGCGGAAGAAACGCCCGAAGCGCGTCAAGAAACCGAAGCCCGCGATGCAGGAGGAGTTGGAGAAAGCCGGGCTGCTTCCGCCGGAACCGGACGAGTCGGACGATTCCGAAGACGGCGGTGAGGGCGACGCCCGCGGGGACGCGCTTTCCGCCGAGGAGGAGGCAGAACTGGAACCGGAACTCGGCCCGAAGGAGCGGTCCGCGGTCCACGAGCGCGTGCGCCGCGAGGCGGTGCGGTCGGTCAGCCTGAAGGAGCTGCGCGAGCAAATGGACAGGGCCACCGGGCACGGGCAGGGGGCCGCCGGCGGCGCGACGCAGACGCTCATGGAGGCCGTCGCGTCCGCGTACCAGCCGCCGTGGCAACTGGCGCTGCAACACTGGCTCGACGCGGTGTCGCCCGGCCCGCG
>CAZBXY010000227.1:0-12858 GCA_964495365.1 uncultured Frigoriglobus sp.
GGACCGGATCGCGGGGGCGCTCGCCTACGACCGCGAGCGCGGGCGCTGGACCGTGTTCCGCGCGAAGGCGATTGTGCTCGCGACCGGCGGCATCGGCAAAGCCTACAAGATCACGTCGAACTCGTGGGAGTACACCGGCGACGGGCACACCCTCGCCTACGACGCCGGCGCCGAACTCATCGACATGGAGTTCGTGCAGTTCCACCCCACCGGGATGGTGTGGCCGCCCTCGGTGCGCGGCATTCTCGTGACCGAAGGCGTTCGCGGCGAGGGCGGCGTCTTGCGGAACAACAAGGGCGACCGGTTCATGTTCGGCGACATCCCGGACAACTACAAACCGCAGACCGCGAAGGACGAAGAAGAAGGCTTCCGCTACGTGCTGGGCGACAAGAACGCGAACCGCCCGCCGGAGTTGCTCACGCGCGACCACGTCGCGCGGTGCATCGTGCGCGAGGTGAAGGAGGGCCGCGGCAGTCCGCACGGTGGCGTGTTCCTCGAACTGCAAACGTTCGCCAAGTGGTTCGGCGCGAAGACGAAGGGTTTCAACGCAGAAGAGCACTGGAAGAAGAAATTGCCGAGCATGTACCACCAGTTCAAGGAACTCGGCGGCCTCGACATCACGAAGGAGGCGATGGAAGTCGGCCCGACGACGCACTACGTGATGGGCGGCGTACGGGTCGATGCGGACACGCAGGAATCGCGCGTGCCGGGGCTGTTCGCGTGCGGCGAGTGTGCGGCGGGGATCAACGGCGCGAACCGTCTCGGCGGGAACTCGCTCTCCGACCTGCTGGTGCTCGGCAAGCGCGCCGGCGAGTTCGCGGCAGTTTATGCGAAGAAGCAATCCGCCGCCGGCGGGATTCACGCGGACCAGGTGGACGCCGCGGCGAAGTGGGCGCTGGAGCCGTTCGACCGCGGCGCGGGCGAAAGCCCCTTCAAGGTGCAGCAAGACCTTCAGGACATGATGCAGGACTTGGTCGGCATCGTGCGCAAAGAGGACGAGATGCTCCGCGCGCTCGACGGCCTGCAAGCACTTCGCGCCCGCGCCCTGAAGGTGCAAGTACCGGGCAACCGCGAGTACAACCCCGGCTGGCACACCGCGATGGACCTCCACAGCCTGCTCACGGTGTCCGAAGCCGTCACGATCGCCGCGATCCAGCGCAAGGAGAGCCGCGGCGCGCAGTTTCGTGATGACTACCCGAAGAAGGACAACGCGCGTTTCGGCAAAGTCAACAGTATCATCGCGAAGGGGGCGAACGGCGAAATGCAAATTCGCCTGGAACAACTCCCGCCGATGCCGGGGGAACTGAAGGACGCGATCAAGGCCGAGGGTGGGGGCGCATTGCCGGATGAGTTGAAGTGAGGTTCGCGGAGATCGGCTATGGTCGTCCGCCAAGATGTAGATGGTTCATTGCTAACCGAGATCACGAGCGCTTCACGGACGCTCGTGTTCTTGACTGTGCCGTGGTCGATTTATGAGCGGAAGGCGCGCATCGCGTTTCGGAGCGCTGCGGAAGAATTGGCAGCCGAACACCCCGAGTTGGGCGTTTCGTTTTTCATCCTCGACGAGGATGCGGAGTGGTGCCAAGTTTGGTTGACATCGCTCCACCTCTCTGGTCTTGGTGGCGGGGTGTCGCGCGGCGTCGGTAGCATGGTATGGTTGGAGTGCGGGCGAGTAGTGTTATCTGAATTGGGCGGTGTCGATCTCATAGCAGACGGGATCGTCGCCCGGACGCTTCGGTTGTGGGATAGAACAAAGGATCAATGACAATGGCCCAAGCGACGTTCCGGATCGCGCGCGGCGATCACGCCACGAACGAGTTCAAGGACTACACCGCGGAGGTCGGTGAGGGGATGGTCGTCCTCGACGCGGTGCATCAGATTCAGGCCACGCAGGCCCCGGACCTCGCGTGCCGGTGGAACTGCAAGGCCGGCAAGTGCGGGTCGTGTTCGGCCGAAATCAACGGAATGCCGAAACTCATGTGCATGACGCGACTCGACACCCTCGACACCGAGAACCCCATCATCGTCGAGCCGATGCAGGCGTTCCCGCGGATCAAAGATTTGGTGACCGATGTGTCGTGGAACTACGAGGTCAAGAAGCGGATCAAGCCGTTCCGCCCGCGAAAACCCGACAACGCCGACGGCACGTGGAAGATGCATCAGGAGGACGCGGAGCGCGTGCAGGAGTTCCGCAAGTGCATCGAGTGCTTCCTCTGCCAGGACGTGTGCCACGTCCTCCGCGACCACCACAAGCACGCGGAGTTTATCGGCCCGCGGTTCCTGGTCCACGCGGCGCAACTGGAGATGAACCCGCTCGACACCGCCGACCGCATCCCGGAGTTGAAAAAGGAATTCGGGATCGGGTACTGCAACATCACGAAGTGCTGCACGAAGGTCTGCCCGGAACACATCACGATCACCGACAACGCGATCATCCCGTTGAAGGAGCGTGTGGTCGATGAGTTCTACGACCCGGTGATGAAGCTCGTGCAGCTCGTGTTCCGGCCGCGCAAGAAGGAGTCAGGAGACAGTGGTCAGGAGTCAGGTGGCAAGGCCGGTTCGTAAGCCGCTTGCGGCTTCGCGGGAGGGCAACATGAACTTCGAACTCAAGTGGCTGTCGCACGAGGCGATCCCGGCGGCGCTGGAGAAGGCGCACCGCTACCGGCTCCTCAACGAACCGGAGCAGGCCGAGAGCATCTGCGAGGACATCCTCCGCATCAACCCGGACCACCAGGACGCGCTCATGTCGCTCATCCTGGCGCTCACGGACCGGTTCGGGACCGCGCGCCCGGTGCCGCCGCGCCGCATCCGCGAACTCTTACCGCGGCTCCACGGCGAGTACGAACGGGCGTATTACTCGGGGATCATCGCGGAGCGCGAGGGCGTGTCGTGGGTGCGCTCCGGTCAGCCGCGCTCGGGCGAAGCGGCATACGTGTGCTTCCGTGAGGCGATGAAGCACTACGAGAAGGCCGAAAAGGTACGCCCGCACGCCAACGACGACGCCATTCTGCGGTGGAACAGTTGCGCCCGGATGATTATGAACCATCCGGACGTGGCCCCCACCGAAGAGATTTCGACCCGGAGCTACGTGGGGGATTGAGGAGCTGACCTACAGGCCGCGGGAATCCCGTATTCGGTCGAGGGACCGACCGGACCGGAGTACGCGGACTTCCACGCACTGTGGTACTCGCACCTGACGCTCGACGAGCGGTCGGGAATCGACCGGAGAACGCTCCAGGAACTCACCGCCCGCTACTCGCACCGCCCGGTTCGTGCTCGACCGCCTCGTGCCCGACGGCCCCGTCGCGCTGGTCGGCGACGACACCATGGACGGGCACACGGGGTCGAAGGTGTACAGCAAGGGGCGGCACCGCGACGCCGTCCGCTCGACGCACACCTACACGGCCTGGCGGTACGGGCACAAGTGGGTCGTCCTCGCCGTCCTCGTCAAGTTCCCGGTCGCTTCCCGGCGGTGGGCGCTACCGGTGCTCATCGACCTGTACCGCCCGCCCGAGGTGAGCGCCGCCGAGGGCCTCCGCCACCGCACCCCGGCCCAAGCCCCGTGCGGCCGTGGCCGCCGCTAAGTCGTTCACCCGGCGGGACGTCGGGTGGTACGGCGGGGGCAAGCGGCGGGTCGATACGCTCGACGGCACCGGGCACGGGTACAAGGGCGGACGCGGGTGCCGTTGCGCGGGGTGTTCGTTCGGGATCAGACCGGTACGCACCGCGACGAGCACTTCTTCACCACCGACCCGAACCTGACGCCCTCGGCGGTCATCGGCCACTACTGCGGCCGGTGGAACATCGAAACCACATTCCAAGAATCGCGCTCGGCTCTGGGATTGGAAACGACGCGCGGGTGGCGAGCGAAGACCGTGTGGCGCGCCGGCCCGTGGCTGCTGGGCCTGTACTCGGTCGTCGCGGTGCTGTTCCACGCGCTGCCCGAGTCGAAGCGGGTCGGTGCCGTGACGTGGCCCGGCAAGGCGACGGTGACGTTCTCCGACGCCCTGGGCGCCGTCCGCCGGTGGCTGTGGGCCGAGGCCGTTCTGCCACAGGCCGGGGACGGTACGGCCTTCGATAAACTGCCCACGGCCGTGCGGGAACTACTGCTCACCACGCTCGCACCGGCGGCCTGAACACCCGGAATCGGCATCAGTCGAGATCAGGCGACATCGTGGTGATTCTGGATCGCGATCGTGACGCCGTGACTCGCGGCTCGGTCGCACATCTCGCGGATCGCGCCGACGACGCGCTGCCAGTTCGCGTGCGGGCTTTGCCCCGGTTGCTCGTAAGCGGTGAACACTCTTACCACATTCGCCCCGAGCTGCGTGCCGATCTTGCACAGCTCCTCAACGTAAGCGATCTGCATCTCAATGAACGGCACCTCCGCGGCGCTCGCCCGCGAAAGGTTGGTGTAGGCCGCGACGACCGCGCACTTCACATTCGCGGTGTGCAGCTCGTCGCGAAGCGCCGCGATCGCGTCCGCGGTCATGTCGAGCGGCGACAGGTGCGGGCGCTTCCCCGCGAGCATGACCGCGTCGTAACCCAGACACGCGGCCCGCCTGACGAACGCCCGCAGATCAAGCACCGACTGACCCCACAACCCGCCGTAGCTGATCGAGAACAACCCGAGTTGCGTGGGGATTACTCCGCACTTCACGATCGCCCCATCAGTTTCCGCTGAAGCGCCTTGACCTCCGGCGCGGTCAACAGTGCCCCGTGGAACTCGGCGAGCTGATGGAAGAAATCGTCGTCAATTCCAGTCTGAACGGCCTTGCTCAGCCGTTCAACTGCGTCGTCCAAGTTGCCTTCGAGATGACACAGATACGCGAGCAGTACGGCCGGGCTACGACTCACTCCACCGGTGCAGTGGACCATCACCTTTCCGGCTGCGCGACCCGCGTCTATGAACTCGCAGAACTCGGCAATCTTCGACCCGAACGCGGGGTCTGGGTCTTCCATCCGCAGCCACAGGTACGCGAACTCACCTTCAAAGTGGCACGGTAGTTCACGCGAGCAATTCACGATGTGTGTGATCCCGCGGGCGCGCAACCGCTCACGGTCGCCGGCGTCGCCACGATCACCGAGGAACAGGTCGGGCAGAATCTGCCACACATGGTCCTCCGTCACGCCACCAGTTCCAGCCCGTTGAGCGTACCCTTGCTGGTGCCGAACTTGTCGATCTCCAACCCCAAGCGTTGCAGCATCGACACGAACAGGTTCGCCAGCGGCGGGCCGCTCTTTTGGTCGAACGCGAGGTGGCCGCCGTGCTTGAAACCGCCGCCGGCGAGGACGATCGGCAGGTTCTTGCACGAATGACTGTTCCCGCTGCTCATGTTGCTCCCGAACATCACCATCGTGCGGTTTAGCACCGTTGAATCGTCTTCCTTCGAGGCGCGGAGCTTCGCGAGCAGGTCGCGGAGTAACTCGAAGGTCTTCGTTTCGACGACCGCGAGTTGCTTCAGCTTCTCCGGGTCTTGGCCGTGGTGCGAAAGGTTGTGGTGGTCGAACGTAATGCCTGGAATCGGCGGCACGAGGCTCGCCCCGCCGAGCAGGATCGTGATGAGTCGTGTCGAGTCGGTTTGCAGCGCCAGGTGAGTGAGGTCATAAAGCAGCTTCGTGCGGCCGAGCAGGTCGGCGCTATTCATGATGTTCTGCGGTTGCTTGGCGTCCACTTTCGGTTTTGGTTTCTTCGACCACTCCTCCGCCTTCGCGAGCCGCCGCTCCAACTCGCGCACGCTCGTGAAGTATTCGTCCAGCTTCTCCTTGTCCGCGGCACCGACCGTGCCGGCCACCTGCTTCGCTTGATCGCCGACCGTATCGAGCACACTCTGCCCGTCGCGGAGCCGGCGGATTTGTGCCTCCACGTCGTCCTTCTTGCCGTCGATGAACAGTTTGGCGAACGTACTCGCTGGCCAGCACTCCGACGGCACCAGCGCCCCGCTGCGCGTCCACGACAGGCTAAACCCTTCGCCCGCGAGCGCCAGCGACGGGAACCGCGTCTCGTCGCCGATGTGTTCGGCCGCGAGTTGGTCCACCGAGATGGTGTTGCGGAACCCGGCCCGGCGCTCGGGGTGTTCGGCCGCGGTCAAGTAACTGAACATCGAGTCGTGCCCGGCATCGACGCCGACGTGCGCGAGGCCGCTCATCACGGTGGTGTCGTTGCGGAAGTCCTTCAGCACGTCGAGGTAGGGCGTGCCTTCGTACTCCTTGCCGGCCTTCGTGGGGAAGAAGTTCGGCGGGTGAATGCCCAGCGGCGAGCAGATGAGCACCATGCGCCGCGGAACCGCCGCGGGCGCGCGGGCCGGCGCAGTCGCTTCGAGCATTGGCAGCGCGAGCGAGACTCCGGCGGCCTTCAGAACGTGGCGGCGTGTGAGACGCATGATGGCCTTTCGTAGGACAGGCTTCCAGCCTGTCATTGCTTGGACAGGCTGGAAGCCTGTCCTACTTGTTCTGAAACAACTGACTCTTCACGATTTCATGCACGAGTACGCGCATTCCATAATTCGTGTCGCGCACGTTACGCACGATTATCTCGATCTCGGCGCGATCCAAAGCCGTCGGCGCGGCCCCGGTTGCGTAGGTCACCAGCTTCTCTGCCAGCGCGCGGGCCAATTGATCCTTGTCCTTCAACAGAATCGCGCGCAGGTCGTCAATATTGGCGAACTTCTCGCCGTGGAACACGTCCGACGGATCGACCTTCTTGCCCTCCGCGTACATCGCGCGGCGGCCGTCGATGAACACCGGTTTGCCGTTGCCGATGCTGCGGTAGCTCTCGCGCCAGCCGCCGATCACGTCGAAGTTTTCCAGCGCGAAGCCGGGCGGGTCGATCTTCGCGTGGCAGGCGTTACACGTCGGCGTGTCGCGGTGCCTGGCGAGTTGATCGCGGATCGTCGTCGCCCCGCGAATGTCCGGTTCCACCGCGGGTACTCCTGCCGGTGGCGGGGCCGGGGGCGTGCCCAAAATGCGATCCAGAACATACGCGCCGCGTACCACCGGCGAGGTGTTCGTGCCGTTCGCACTCACTTTCAGCACGCCGGCCATCGTGAGGAACCCGCCGCGGTGCAGGTTCGGCGGTAGCGGGACGCGGCGCATCTCCATTCCGTCGATATTCGTGATGCCATAATGTTTCGCGAGCCGGCCGTTGACATATGTAAAATCGGACGCGATCACATTTGTTATGCTCAGGTCCGACTTAATGAGTTCACGAAAGAATAACCGCGCCTCATCAAGCATCGCAACTTTGAGTGCCTCATCGAATTCGGGGTACAGCCGGAAGTCCGGCGCGGTGAAGTCGATGTCGCGCAGGTTCAGCCATTGCCCGACGAAGTTCTCCGTGAACTGGCGTGCTTTCGGGCTGTTCAGCATCCGCTCGACTTGCCCGCGCAGTACTTCCGGTTGTGAGAGCTTGCCCGCGCTGGCGAGTTTGAACAGCTCGTCGTCGGGCATCGTACTCCACAGGAAATAGCTGAGGCGCGACGCGAGCGCGAAGTCGTCGAGCTTTCCGACCTTCTCGCGAAGGAACAGGAACTCCGGCGACACCAGCATTCCCTTGAGTGCGACACGGACGGCGGCTTCAAAGCTGTACTTCTCGTTCAGGCGCTTCTGCACGATCGCCAGGTACGGTTTGATATCGTCGGCGGTGACGGCGCGGCGGAACGCGCGGGTCGCGAACCGCTTCAGTACGGTCGCGGCGTCCGCTTCGGGATCCTTCGAGGTCACCTCCACCCGCGCGCGGTTGTTGAACACCGGCGCCGCGATCTGCGGTAGATCGCCGAAGATGCGCGTGTGCGATTCCGGCGGCCACGATTCGTGCAGCGGGCCTTCGACCTCGACCCACTGCACCGCGAGGCCCACACCGGTGTACTTCTCCGCGCCGACCTTCGTCACCGTCTGCGCGGGGGCGAGGCCGTAGGGCGAAATGCGGATGTGGTTCCGCGCCTCGAAGTGATCGACGAACTCGAACACCTTCGGCTCGCCGGCGGGCGCGTCGAAGTACCCGACGAGGTGGTTCTTCGTGCCCATGAGCATCGGCCCGGCATCGATGCGGAACGCCACCGGCTTACCGTCGCTCTGTATCGCTTGCGCCGAAATGCGGATGCGGTACTTGCCGCGGTCCGGCGGGTAGAACTGCCCCACCGTAATCGAGTTCCACGCGGAGGAACTGAACATCACGAGTTCGTTGTCGCGCTTCAGGAACACGCTCTCGGTCGTCGTGTTCACGTACCGCTCGTCCTTCAGCGAATACTGCTTCTTGACGAGCGTCGGTTTCGGGCCGTTCGCGATCGCAAAGCCGAGCGCCTTGTCCGCGGCTTCGAGGTAACTCTCCATGAGGAACTGCGAGACGTGGTGCGCGTCACCGCTCGTGTCGAACCCGTTGGCGGTCGCGTCCGGAGGGAGCAACTCCTTCAACTCGACATCGATGCCGAGCAGGTCGCGAACGGTGTTCTCGTACTCGATGCGGTTGAGCCTGCGCGCGGTCGCGCGGCCCTGCTTCGCGCGCCGCTCGACTTCCGCGGCTTCGAGGCGGGCATTCGCCCAATCCTGAAGCGCGGTCACGTCCTTCGCGTCGGGCCGCGGTTTCTTCGCGGGCGGCATCGTGTCAGCGTTGATCTGCTCCAGCGCGGACCGCCACAACTCGCGGTTGGCCTTGTTGCCGAAATCGCCTGTCAGACTATCGAGCGACACATCGCCCTTCGGTTTCTTGCCGCTGTGGCACTCCAGGCAGTGTTTGGTGAGGAACGCTTTCACGCCAGCGTCGAGTGCGGTTTTCGGCGCGGGCGTCGGGTCGCTGCTGCCGGTCGCGCAAATGACCAGACCCAGCGCGGCGACGAACACGAGTCGAAGGAGCTTCATGGAGAGGAACTCCGCGACCGGAGTTGAAGGCGGGAGCAAGCGGTTGTTTGATCCTACTCCGGATCGCGGCGGGAAGCGAGTTACTTCGCGGGAAACGCGACTTCTTTCAGTCGCTTCAACTCCGCGTCGATGTTTTCTCCCTCATAGAACGAGAGCCACCCGCGAACGCTTTTCATCTGCCCGGGCGGGCAATCCTCAACGACCGGATCGGCGTGAATACACGGGCACGGCGGGTTGGCCCACGCGCGCCCGCACCGCTCCCAGCCGGTAATCACCCACCGCTTGCCGGTCGCGTCCTTGCACGCGGCGAACGGGGTGGCGAGTACCTTGTTTGCGTTCGTGCGCTCGTCGAAGCCCTTTAGCCCCGCGAGCATCACGCACATCTGCACGCGCAGGCCCGTCAGCTTCTCGGCCGAACCGTTCGTGACGCGGAACTCCATCCGCACGCCGTCCTTGCCCGGCGTGATTGAGGTCGCGAGCGTCACCTTGTTCGGCAGCGTGCGTTCGAGCGAAAGCGCGCCGTCGGGTTTGCGCGTCCACTCCATCGGATCGAGCGCGAGCTTTTGCCGGTCCCACGTCGTCGGAACGTGCGTGTGCGCGAGGTAGAGCAGCTCCGGTTTGCCGTTCGGCTCGAACCAGACCGCTTCGGGCGTGTCGGCGACCGCGTAGCCGCCGTCGGTCCACGGCGCGAAGACGCTGGCCTTCGTCTCGCGCTGCGGGCGGATCATCCCGTCGCGGAAGCCGGTCCGCGGGTGCCGGCCACCGGGATAGGGCAGCACGAGCAGCGGGTCGCCGGCGTTGCGTTGTGTGCGCTTCGTAGGATCGATGCCAAGTCGCTTCGCGGCCTCCGCGACCTCATCGGACGTGAGACCGAGTGCGGCCCCGGCTTCCGCGTGCGAATAGCGGTGATGAACGAGCATGGTGTCGAGCCAGAACTTCAATTCGGCATCGGTCTTCGCGGGGCGGACGTTGCTCCCGTCGCGTTTCGCCTCGATCAGCTTCTTGCGGTCCTCGATCACGCCGAACGGGTCGTTGGGGTTCGCCGTGGGATCGACGTACTTCGCGAGGTCGCGCATCGCGATGACGGTGAACTTGTTGTCCGCGAGGTACTTCATGTAACTCTCGAACTGTTCCTTCGTCGAGTTCACCCACTCGTGCGCGGTGTCCGGCACGCCGTGGAACTGCAACACCGCGATCCGACCGTGCTTCGCTTGCGCCACAGCCAGTTTGAAGTCGTCGAGGGTCCACGCGGGGCGCGCGTCGCCGGCGGAGGGGATCAATAGCGCGTGATCGAGGCCCGGCTCGTAAGCGAATCCGCGGCCCTCCTTGTACGGGAACTCCGGCGCGCCGCCGCGGCGCGCGAACGTGATGCCGTTCTCCTTCAGCACCGCGAGCGCGTCCTTCGAGATGCCGTTACCGGGGTACGCGAAGCTCGTCGGTGGCGGGATGCCGTGCTTCTTGCACTGCGCGTTGATCCCGCGGAGCTGCGCCGGCAGGTCCGCGAGCGTCTTGTCGGTTACGGATTTGTGGTCGAGCGTGTGATTGCCGATCTCGAACCCGTCCTTGTGGAGCTGCGCGATCTCCTCCCACGTCATGTAGTCTTTCTTGTTCGTGGGGAAGTCGAACCCTTCGGTGATGAAGAACGTCGCGCCGAACTTGTACTTCAGCAGGATCGGCCGCGCGACGGTGTAGTGCGATTTCGCCGAGTCGTCGAACGTGAGGACGACGAGTTTATCGGGAATCGGATCGAGCGCGACCGCCGGCGAAGCAAGCAGGAGGATTGCGAACGTAGCGAGAGGAGAGCGGAGCATGAGGGAGTCTCCGGGTTATTTCTTCAAGTGATCGCGGATGAACGCGAGCGCCTTGGCGTGTGCATCTGCGACAAGCTTCGTGTCGCCACCGCTGAGACCGTGGCCCGCGCCCTTCACCGTCACGAACTCGAACGGCACCTTGTGCTTCTCGAACTCCTTCGCCATGTTCGCGGAGAGTTCATACGGCACGTCGGTGTCCTCGGTGCCGTGGACGAGCAGCGTCGGCGGGTAGTCCTTCGTCACGTTCCGCACCGGGCAGTACGGGTCGAGCTTCGTCTTCTCTGTGATGTGGTCGAACCCGGTCACCTCCTTCGTCCACAGTCCGTTCTGGCGGAAGTAGTGGTAGAGCCGCCCGCGGGCCTTGCCGTCGAAGCCGGGTTCGCTGCCGGTGAGCGGCGTTCGGCTCACCGCCTTGTACGCATCCTCTTTCGCGATGATGGGCACCGCCTTGCGGTAGTGTTCGGACGGTTTCGTGTACCAGTCGCCGTCCACGTCGCCGTAGCCCCAGTACGCGACGAGCGCCTTCGGCTTCTCCTTCAGCCGCGCGCCCAGTGTGAGTGTGAGGTACCCGCCCGCGGAGCCGCCCGTGATGACCATCCGCTTGGGATCGATGCCGAAGGCTTTCGGACCGTCCTTCCGGAGCCACGCGATCGCGTCCTCGACGTCCGCAACGATTTCGGGCAGCTTCACCTCTGGCGCGAGGCGGTAGTCGATCGAGACGAGGATGTAGCCTTCGTCGCGGCAGAGGTCTCGGAGGTTCTTCGGCACCCCGTTCTTGTTGCCCATGATGAGCGCGCCGCCGTGAATCCAGACGACCACCGGCCCTCGCGGCGTGCCGCCGGGGGTTGTGACGTCGGCCTGAATCGTCACGTCGCCGACGGTCTTGTAGGTGAACGTCTTCGTCTCGGGCAGCTTGACCTCGGTCGCACCTGCAGAGCCGACGAGGAGGCCGGCGAACGCGGAGAGGAGGCGCGAGGTCATGATGGAACTCCGTTACTTCAAGATGTCCTTCACCACGTTGCCGTACACGTCGGTCAGGCGGAAGTCGCGGCCCGCGTGGCGGTAGGTCAGCCTCTCGTGGTCGAGGCCGAGCAGGTGCAGAATCGTGGCGTGGAAGTCATGAACGTGGACCTTCTTCTCGGCGACGGTCGCAGCGATGTCGTCGGTGGCGCCGTAGGCGAGGCCGGGCTTCGTGCCGCCGCCGGCGAGCCACGACGAGAAGCACGCGGGGTGGTGGCCGCGGCCCTTCGGCCCGTCCTGGCCCGGCGTGCGCCCGAACTCCGTCGTCCACACGACGAGCGTGTCATCGAGCATTCCGAGGCGTTTGAGGTCGGTCAGTAGGCCTGCGATGGGCTTGTCGATCATCTTGGCGAGCGCCTCGTGCTCGCCCATGTCGCTATGCGCGTCCCAGTTCTTCGAGGAACTGCTGTCGATAAGTTCGATGAATCGCACCCCGCGTTCCGCGAGCCGGCGCGCGATGAGGCACTGCCAGCCGAAGCCCTCCGTGTCGCCGCGCGTCACGCCGTAGAGGGCAAGCGTCTTGTTCGTCTCCTTCGACAGGTCGAACGCTTCGGGCGCCTCGAATTGCATCTTGAACGCGGTCTCGAAGGTGCGCACGCGCGCCGCGAGCTCGTCGGCGCCGCCGTGCTGCTGAAGGTGCTGCTTGTTGAGCGTCTCGGCGAAACCGAGTTCGAGTTCCTGAAGCGCCTCGGTGTCTTTTTGGCGCTTGACGTTCGGCACCGGCTCCTTGCCGGGAATGACGCGCGTGCCCTGGTGGTACGCGGGGAGGAAGTCGTTGGCGAACACCTGCGTGCCCGCGTAGGGCAGGTGCGGCGCGATCACCACGAACGACGGCAGGTTCTGGTTCACCGTGCCCAGACCGTAGCTGATCCAGCTCCCGATGCTCGGCCGCGCCGCGAAGAACGATCCGGTGTGGATCGCCAGCGTCGCCTGAAAGTGCTCGTTGTTGTCGGTGGACATCGAGCGGACGAGGCAGATGTCGTCCATCCGGTCGCGGATGTGCGGGAACAGGTCGCTCACCTCGGTGCCGCACTCCCCGCCGGGCTTGAAGGCCCATCGCGGTTTGAGGAGCGGGCGCTTTTCGAGCGACAGCCCGCCGCCGACGCCGAGCGTCTTGCCGTCGGCCGCGACCAGTTTGGGCTTCGGGTCGAACGTGTCCATCTGCGACACG
>CAZBXY010000227.1:12868-13254 GCA_964495365.1 uncultured Frigoriglobus sp.
GTGGAAAACAGCCAGATGACGCGCGTCGCTTTGGGGGCGAAGTGCGGCTGCTTGGGCGCGAGCGGCTCGCCCGCCGCGCGCCGCTCCTCGCCGGCGAAGAGGTCCGATGCGATGGCCGGCAGCAATGATGCGCCGAGCATCGAGCGGATCGCGGTGCGGCGGGTGGGGATCAGCATGTGTATCTCCGGGCGAACGGCCGGTGTCAGCCGGCCGGTGAGAGCAAGGCGCGACCTGAGCCGCACAGGTTCCACCGGCCGGCTGACACCGGCCGTTCGCCTCAATCGACATACACGAACTCGTTGCTGAGGAACAGCGCGCGGGCCAGGCTCTCCCACGCAACTTCCGTTGCGCGGTCGCCGCCAATCTGCTTCGCGACTCGCGCGAGG
>CAZBXY010000228.1:0-13189 GCA_964495365.1 uncultured Frigoriglobus sp.
ACGGTCTACATGGCCGAGCAGACCGAGCCGGTCAAGCGCAAGGTCGCCCTCAAGGTCATCAAGCCGGGCATGGACAGCCGGCAGGTCGTCGCCCGGTTCGAGGCCGAGCGTCAGGCGCTGGCGATGATGGACCACGTCAACATCGCCCGCGTCTTCGACGGCGGCACCACTGAGAACGGCCGGCCGTACTTCGTCATGGAACTGGTCCACGGCATTCCGATCACGAAGTATTGCGACGACAACCACCTGACCCCGCGCCAGCGGCTGGAACTGTTCGTCCCGGTCTGCCAGGCGATCCAGCACGCCCACCAGAAGGGGATCATTCACCGCGACATCAAGCCGTCCAACATCATGGTCACGCTCTACGACGGCAAACCGGTGCCCAAGGTGATCGACTTCGGCGTGGCCAAGGCGACCGAGCAGAAGCTGACCGAGCGGACACTGTTCACGCAGTACGGCACGATGGTCGGCACGCTGGAATACATGAGCCCGGAGCAGGCGGAGATGAGCGCCCTGGGCGTCGATACCCGCAGCGACATCTACTCGCTGGGCGTGCTCCTGTACGAACTCTTGACGGGCAGCACGCCTCTGGACCGCAAGCGGATGAAGGAGGCCGCGTTTGCCGAGATTCTCCGCATGATCAAGGAGGAGGAGCCGCCCAAGCCGAGCACGCGGCTCTCCGATTCGGGCGAAGCGCTGGCGTCGATCTCGGCCAATCGCCACACGGAGCCGGCCAAGCTGACCAAGCTAGTCCGTGGCGAGCTGGACTGGATCGTGATGAAGACGCTGGAGAAGGACCGCAACCGCCGCTACGAGACGGCCAACGGTTTTGCCGCGGATGTGCAGCGATACTTGAACGACGAGCCGGTACTGGCCTGCCCGCCGTCGACCCGGTATCGGCTGCGAAAACTCCTTCGCCGAAACAAAGGTCCCGTGCTGGCAGCGAGCCTGGTATTCCTGGTTCTGCTCGGCGGCATCATCGGTACCAGCCTCGGATTGCTCGAAGCGAAACGGCAAGAGCAACACGCCATCGCGGCGCAGAACAAGGAAACCGAACGAGCCGATGCTGAGGCCAAACAGCGGCGTCACGCCCGCAAGGCTGTGGACGAGATGTACACGCAGGTCGCGCAGAAGTGGTTGGCCCAGCAGCCGCGCATGGAAAAGGTGCAGCGTGAATTCCTGGAGAACGCGCTGCAGTACTACCAGGAGTTCGCCAAGGAGCAGAGCACCGACCCCGCCGTACAGTTGGAGACGGCGACGGCCTACGGGCGCGTGGGCGCGATTTATCAGAGGCTCGGTCAACATGCCAAGGCGACGGAGGCCTTCGGCCAGGCCATCGTGATGGTGGAAAAGCTGGCTGCCGATTTTCCAGCCGAACGCGCTTACCGTGAGGAGCTGGCGAACAACTACCGCTATTTGGGGTACTTGCAGTCGTATAGCAACCGTCTCGAAGAGGCGGAGAAGTCCTACGGAAAGGCCTTGATGCTTTATGAACAGTTGATCGTTGACTTCGGGGCAGATGCCACTCTCCGAGACAGTTTGGCCCGGACTCGCCTTAACTTGGGCACTGTCCTGTCCGGCTCTATGGGGGGCGTTGGTCGGCCAAAGGAGGCCCAGAAGGCCTTCCGCCAGGCTGTCGAACTTTATAAGGAACTGGCCGCGAACGCGCCCGACGTGGCCGCCCATCAATCCAACTGGGGAGCCGTACTGAGCAACTGGGGTTCGATGCTGCTGATGGGTGGTGAACTTGAAGAGGCTGGCCTCCTCTTGAAGGAGGCGATCAGCCGCCAGCAGGCCGCTCTCAAACTCGAGCCGCGCCAGCCAATCTATCGCCTGTTCCTGAGCAACCATCTCGCCCTCTGGGCGGACATCGCGGCGAAGCAAGGACACCACGAAGAAGCGGTGAAAACAGCTCGCCAGGCACTGGCAGTGCAGGAGAAACTGGCCGACGATTTTCCTGAAGTTCCAGATTATCGGCACGCTCAGGCGGATCGTGCGTATGACCTGGGCAGACTGTTGAAGAATGACAGCCCGCAGGACGCCGAGGCGATCTTGCGCCAGGCCGTCTCCGTCTTGGAAAAGTTGACTCACACCTTCGCCAATGCGCCGGTAAGTCGCGTCATTTTGGCGAATTGTTACCGGGAGCTGGGTCTTCTTCTAGATGCCAATGGACGTTACCAAGAAGCGATAGTTGAGTATCGCGCGGCCCTGAAATGGGAGCCGACTGACGCCTTCACGCTGAGCGCCTTCGGCCTGAACTTACTCAAACAACAGAGGTTCGCCGATGCCGAGCCGCTGTGGCGCGAGTGCTTGAAGATCCGCGAACAGAACTCGCCCGACGCTTGGACCACGTTTAGCACGAAGGTCATGCTGGGCGTCAGCCTACTCGGCCAGAAAAAGTACGCCGACGCCGAACCGCTGCTGTTGGCAGGCTACGAGGGGATGAAGCAGCGCGAAGCCAAGATTCCGGCCGAGGGCAAGGTGCGTCTGAGCACAGCCTTGGAGTGCCTGGTTCAGCTCTACGAAGCGACGGGCAAGATGGAAGAAGCGGCGAAATGGCGAACGAAGCTGAAATCCCAGCCAGACGCCAAAAAGAATCCATAGTCGGTGTCAGAACCTTGAACGATCACATGCCCCCGGCGCACGGCCTGCGCGCCGCGGGACCGCCCTACCCGCAGGCCGACTCGCGGAAAGGATCTGTCCCATGACTTCGTCGCCCTGGTTCAAGATGCTGCGCGATCTTCTGACCCGGCCGACCGTCCGCCGCCCGATCCGGCGCACCGCTCGACTTCAGTTCCTCATCCTGGAGGATCGAGTGCAGCCGAGCGCCTCTCCGGCGCTGTCGTATGGCGAGTTACCGTTGGCTTTTGAAGCCAACCAGGGGCAGGCCGCAACTCAGGTCGATTTCCTGGCCCGCGGTGAAGGTTACGCCCTCGCCCTCACGCCGTCGGAAGCCGTTATCGCGCTGCGGCACGATGGCGGCGGTGACATCGTGCGGCTTCAATTCCTGGGAGCGAATCCTTCCGCCAAGTCCGTCGGACATCACCAACTGGTTACGACGACCAATTATCTCCTCGGCACCGACCCGAGCCAGTGGAAGACCGGCATCCCGAACTACGGCAAGGTCGTGTATCAGGACGTTTACGCCGGCATTGACCTGCTCTACTACGGCAACCAGGGGCAGTTGGAATACGACTTCGTGGTCGCTCCCGGCGTTGATCCGGGAATCATCGCCATGTCGGTTCAGGGGGCCGAGAACATTTCTCTCGATGCGAGCGGTAACCTGGTGCTGCACACGAGCGGCGGGGATCTGGTGCAGCAGGCGCCCGTAATCTATCAGGAGGTCGGCGGCGTCCGCCAAGCTGTGGCTGGCGAGTTCGTGCTGGAGGGAACGAACGGGGTCGGCTTCCGCGTCGGGGCGTACGACACCAGCCGGACGCTGGTCATCGACCCGGTGCTGAGCTACTCGACCTACCTTGGTGGCAGCAGCGCGGACAGTGGCCAGGCCATCGCCGTGGACGCCAACGGCAACGCCTACATCACGGGGTATACCTATTCCGCGAACTTCCCGACAACGGCCGGACCACAAGGCGCCCTTGGCGGCGACCTCGACGTCTTTGTGGCGAAGCTAAACGCCTCGGGCACCGGGCTTGTCTATAGCACTTATCTCGGCGGCACATTCGGCGACGAAGGCAAGGGCATCGCCGTTGACGCCTCGGGCAATGCCTACATCACGGGGAATACCGATTCGAACAATTTCCCAACAACAGCCGGTGCGTTTCAGGTAACCAATAGCGCAGGAAACTACAAGGGCTTCGTCGCCAAACTCAATGCCACAGGCTCGGCGCTGGTCTATTCGACCTATCTGGGCGGCAGCGGAGGATGGGATGAAGGCCGCGCCATTGCCGTAGACACTGACGGGAACGCCTACGTGACCGGGCATACGGCATCGAGCGATTTCCCCACGCAAAACCCGTTGCAGCCCATCCACGCCGATGTATTTGAGTTTTCTACCTCGACCTATTACAGCGACTCTTTCGTCACGAAACTGAACGCATCCGGCGCCTCGCTGGTTTACTCCACCTTCCTGGGTGGTTACGGCGATGAGCGCGGCGACGGTATCGCCGTGGACAGCGCGGGCAATGCCTATGTGACCGGCTTCACCAACGCCACCGATTGGGTTGTTCCCCTCGGATACCTCGCCTTTCCAACCACTGCTGGCGCTTTCCAGACGACCAACGCCAGCACAACTAGCGTGCCCTTCGTCACGAAATTGAATGCCGCGGGATCGGCGTTGGATTACTCGACCTATCTCGGCGGCACCACCGGCTATCACGATTGGGCCGCGGCCATCGCCGTGGACGCAGCCGGAAGCGCTTACGTCACCGGCACCACCCAGGCGGCCGACTTCCCGACGACGGACGGCGCCTATGATCGCAATTACGGCGGCGGCATCGACTCCTTTGTGTCGAAACTGAACCCCTCCGGTTCGGCGCTGGCGTACTCCACTTTCCTGGGCGGCAGCAACACCGACCAACCGCTGGGCATTGCCGTCAATGCCGCCGGTAGTGCTCACGTGGTCGGGATCACCGGATCGACCAATTTCCCGACGACGGCCAACGCCTTGCAACAAACAAAGGGCGGCGGCAACGATGCCTTCGTCACCAAGCTGAATGCCTCGGGTTCGGCGCTGGTCCACTCCACCTACCTCGGCGGTAGCGGCGAGGATTATGGTTTGGGTATCGCCGTGGACTCCGCCAGCAACGCTTATGTGGTGGGGGAAACCGCTTCGACCAATTTCCCCACGACGGCCAGTGCGTTGCAGCAGATCAAGGGCGGCAGCTACGATGCTTTTGTCGCCAAACTCGATATGACCGAACCGCCGCCGCCATCGTCCATGCTGTCGATCGGCGACGCGACGGTGACCGAAGGCAACTCGGGGACTAGGACGGCCACCTTTACCGTCACCCGGTCCGGAGACACCTCCGCCGGGGTGTCTGTCGGTTACGCGACCGCCAACGGCACCGCCCTGGCCGGCGCCGACTACCAGGCCGCATCGGGCACGCTGACGTTCTCCCCCGGCGAAACAAGCCGGACCATTACCGTGACGCTCAACGGCGACCGGCTCGCCGAGCCGAACGAGACCTTCGTCGTCAACCTCGGCACGCCGACCACCGGAGGCGTCGCCGACGGCCAGGGGGCGGGTACCATTCTCGACGACGAGCCCCGAATCAGCATCAGCGACGTGACCATGAGCGAGGGCGGCACCGGCGCGACGACCCTATTCACTTTCACGGTCACACTGTCGGTCGCTTACGACCAGGCGGTGACGATGTCCTTCAGGACCGTGAACGGGACAGCCACCACCAGCAACAAAGATTACGTTGCCAGGACCGGTACGCTGACCTTCCTCCCCGGCGAGACGACGAAGACCATCACGATCGAAGTGAAGGGCGACAGCAAGAAGGAGGCCGACGAGTACTTCTACCTGGACCTGTCCGGCAACAGCAGCAACTCACTGTTCACGAAGAACCGGGGCATCGGCACGATCCTGAACGACGACTGATCGCACGGTTGTCAAAAGCGGCCGGTAAGGGTCAATGACCAGACAAGGCCCTCACCGGCTTTGGGGAAGGCTGGCGCGGAGTCTCCCAACCTGGGCGATAGTAATTGCTCATCACCCCGGTCATATCCGAGAGCCGCGCGTATTGTTACGAAGAGTGTTCCGCCGGCGTGCGTGTGGGTACGCTGCCTTCACTCGCCTCGCGGAGCCGCCCGTGTCCGACAACGACCCCACCCGCACCGCCGGAAGGCGCCGCGACGCACTCGCAACCGCCCACCCCACCGCCGTCCAGCAGTGGCACGACCCCCAACGGACGCGCTCGGCCCCGCACCCCGATGAGGTATCCGAAACACGGCCGGGGGTGTCCGTCCGGTGGCGCGGGGTGAAACCCCGGCCGGCCCGCCTCAAATCGTCCAGGGCGGGAACGCGCGGAATTGTCACCGCGTTTCGGGTGCGCTGATGTCGATCGTCTGCGGTCGTTCGGTCGGGAGGTAGACTTTCCAGGCCGCGCCACGCTCGTCGGTGACCAGCCACGGGTGGGTCAGGAAGGTGGGCTGGTCGTAGGACTCCCCATCGCGGAGCGCCTGGTAGAACCTCCGTTGGCCCTCGTAGTCGAGCCAATACACGTGGACCGTCTGCCCGCTCCGGTTGACGAACCGGAGTTCCGTCGCAACGGTGCTGGTGCGAGATCGGAGGCCGTTCCCCTCTTTTAGATCCTGTTGGTTCGGCTCCCCGACCGGTCCGGCGCATCCGATCAGCAACGAGAAGCAGGCGGCGGCCAACAGCCGACCGGCGCAGCGCGTCATCGTCATCTCCTCGCGTCGGCCGTGGTTTCCGCGCCCGGCGGGCACGACCCTCACGACTGTAATCGCCCTGAGGGTCCGACACAAATACAAATGCCCGGCGCACTGTTCCGATACCTATTCATTCCCAAAAAAGCTCTACCCGTCGGTTGCCCACGTCCACCGTGTTTTTTCGCGTGCAGATCGCCGGGCGCCACTTCACAGATTACCCAACCCTGCGCGCCGCCCCTCGACGTGCTGCTCGCCAACCGCCTGTCCTATGGGAGCGGACCAGCGACTCACGAACCTCGTGTCAAAGGAACCTCATTTCTCACAGCGCCTGCTTGGTGCAGTCATCGCGCTCACGGCCGGGCGATCGGGAATGGCTTGATCGTCGGCGGCCGGCCCACCGTCGGGTTTTGCGCGCCGCGGCTCAACTGCTGAACCGTCCGTTGCCCAGGTTGCGGTAGAGCTTACACGGTCGGCCGCTGATCGTTCGCTTGCCGGGGCCGGTGAACTCGCCCCCGCCCGGACGGAAGATGTCGAGCAGGTCGGCGTCATCGAAATCGATCTGCCGCGTGCCGGCGGGTAGTGGCATACAAGCCTCCGCGGGACGGTACTACCAAGGTAGCGCCCCCGGCGCAGGGTCGGCGCGCGATTTCTCTTTCGATTCGGCGCCGTCCGCGGCGCGTTCGGATCCCGACTTCGCGGGCACTTGGCAAAAAAACGCGCGGAACTGTCACGCCCGGGCGTATAGAGGGGGCATGAGCGAATTGGCCGCGGCTGCGGCACCGCCCGCACCCGCTCACTCGCCGGACCTCGCCGCCGAAACCGACGCCGACCTCTTCGCGGGGATGGCGCTGGGCGGGGCGTGCGTCGCCCGCGCGCACGCCTGCTTCGCGGAGTTCCACCGCCGGCACGCCGCGTACCTGTTCGCGGTGTGCGAGCGCCGCTACCGCGAGTCGGCCGAAGAGATCGCGGCCGAAACCCTCCGGCGCGTGTACGAATCGGCGCCACTGTTCGACCGCTCCGCGCTGGCCGATGCCGAATCGCCCGACGCGACGCGCCGACTGGTCCGCGCGTGGGTCGGCCGGATCGTGCGGTGGGTCGCGGCCGACCACTTCACCGATCGCGAACGTTGCTCAACTGTACCGATTGACAGTATCGCACAGTGGGCGGAACTGCAAGGTTCGTTGTCGGCTGCGCCCGGGCGCGACGCGGAACTGGTCGCGCAGGTGCGCGGGGTGATCGAGGAGCTTTCCGAACGCGAACAGGAGATCGCCTGGACCGTGGCGCACGGGTGGAGCCCCGAACACGGGCAGACGCGCTGGTCGCAGGACGACCTCGACGCGCTCGCGGCGCGATTCGGGCTGTCGCGGGAGAACATCCGGCAGGTCCGGGCGCGGCTGATCCGAAAACTGCGCGAGCAGCTCGAACCGCTCCTCAACGCCCGCCCTTCTTAACCTCCCCCCTTGAGGGGGAGGTCGGCGGCGCTTCGCCGCCGGGTGGGGGGTGAGGCGCTTTGGAGGAGGTAGTGTAGTTACCCAGCGCAAGGCGCATGACTCCAACGGCTCGCGTAGCGCCTCACCCCCCACCCGCCGCGTGCAGAGCCACGCGGCGACCTCCCCCTCAAGGGGGGAGGTCAAAACAAGCCAACCTGGTACGAACGATGTCCGCCGAACAACCACTGCCGAACCGCGAACTATCCGACGATGACGCGGACCGCCTCACCTACGAAACCATGCGCCGCGCCGGCAAGTTCGTTCCGCAGTCTCCCGACGAGGTCGCGAGGGCCGAGGCCGAGATCGACGAATCCGCCGTGGAACTGCCTCCAAAACTGCGCGACCCGCTGGCACTGCTGGATCGCGCCGCACAACCGATCCCCGTCGAACCCTCGGCGCTGGTCGCGTCACCCGAACGCGCCGCTCCAACACAGGAGAAACTCATGCGCAAAACCCGACTCCGCAAGATGATCGCGTGGGCCGTGGCTTTCGGCGTGGTCGTGATGGTGGGCTACCAGCTCATCGCTTGGCGAGTGGCGGCCAGCGAGGTGCGGCAGAACCAGCTCCTGGTGCAAGAGAAGTACGGCGAACTGAACCGCGTGCAGGTCGCACAGGCCGCCGCGAAGCAGGAAACGCGCAAGCCGGTCGATGAGGCGCTCGCGGCCGAAGCCGAACTCGCGAAACGCTACTGGGCCGAGCGCGAGGCCGCGCGAAAGGCGATCGCGGAGAAGGAGTTCGTCGTCCGGCTCACCGGGCCTGAACACATCCAACCCGGCGCGCCGAACAAGTGGCAGATCGAAACGCTCCGGCACGGTGCGGTCGCACGGCCGAAAAAGCTCGATGTCGTCGTGACGGACGCGAAGAACGTCGAACTGCTGCGGCACACGCACCACAATCCCGTCGGCGTCGCGACACTCGAA
The DNA here is from genome assembly GCA_964495365.1 of uncultured Frigoriglobus sp. Classification (GTDB taxonomy): domain Bacteria; phylum Planctomycetota; class Planctomycetia; order Gemmatales; family Gemmataceae; genus Gemmata. Next base: position 8,768 of record CAZBXY010000228.1, read on the forward strand.
CTGCCCACCGCGTTCTGGCAGAACGTCAAACCCGGCACGGACCTGTTCCTCAACGTCGTCGCGCACACCGACGACCGCGCGACGGTCCTCGCGGAGCGGCTCCCGCTGGGGCGCCCGGTGTACGTGACACATCTAGTTACCGACAAGCCGCTCTACAAGCCGGGCGAAGTGATCCGGTTCCGCTCACTGACGCTCGATCGCAGCAGCCTGCGCCCGCCGGAACGCGATCTGCACCTGCGGTTCAAACTGCGCGACCCCGGTGACGCGGTCGTCACGCTCGATGAAGGAAACGGCCGGCTCTTGCGTGATTTGCAACCGGTACTCGGTCCCGACGGCAAGCCGCTGCGCGGGATCGGCGTCGGCGAACACCCGCTCCCCGCGGAAGCCGCCGGCGGCGAGTACAAGCTCGACCTGTTCGAGGTGGACGGCGCGAAGGAAACACTGCTGGAGACGCGGAAGTTCATCGTGAACCGCTACGTCCCGGACACGTTTGAGAAGAAGCTCGAATTCGACGGCAAGAGCTACGGCCCGGGCGAGTTCGTTCAGGCGCGGATCGAGGTCTCGCGCACCGCGGGCGGCCCGATGAAGGACGCGAAGGCCAATGTGGTCGCCGCGGCCGACGGGAAGACATTCCACGAGCAAACGAACGTGCCGTTCCGCACGATCACCGACGCGGCAGGCACGAAAACCGTGCTGGACGTGCGGTTCCAACTCCCCGCGAGCATTTTCGCGAGCAACGCGCCGGCCGCGACGCTCAGCGTGAACATTCAGGATGGGAGCGACGCCGAACCCATCGTTCGGCCGATCCCGCTCGTGACGAAAACGCTGAAGGTCGAGTTCTTCCCCGAAGGCGGCGAGATGATCGACGGCGTGCCGGGGCGCGTGTACTTCCTGGTTCGGAATTCGCTCGGCAAACCGGCGGACCTGAAGGGCTTCATCACCGACGGGACGAACACGATCGCCGAAGTCGCGACGCTGACCGACGCCGAGAACCCCGGCGTCAACCGCGGCCACGGGGTCTTCACGCTGAAGCCCGAAGCGGGCAAGAAGTACTTCCTCAAGATCGCTTCGCCGCTGGGCATCACGGAACCGACGAAGGACGGCTTCCCCTTACCCGTTGCGAAGACCGATGGCGTGACCCTCACAGCGCTCGATGCGGTGACCCCGCGCGGCGGAGCGGTTCGCGTGCGGGTGCAAGCGCCCGGCACGAAGACGCTTCATGTCGGCGCGTACGTTCGCGAGCGGTTGATTGCGCAGCAAAAGATGATTGTCGAAGCGAACAAGCCGGTGGAACTGGCGCTCCAGAGTGACGAGGCTGCCGGCGGAGTGACGCGCGTCACCGTGTTCGAGGAACGCAAGGATGACGCGGGCCGGCTCGTGCTCGTGCCGCGAGCGGAGCGGCTCGTCTTCCGCGGCAGTGGCGAATTCCTCCAACTGAACGTGAACCCGGACAAGCCGCGGTACTCTCCGTCGGACAAGGTGCGGCTCGACCTCTCCGCAAGTACCGAGAAGGGCCAACCGGTGCCCGCGGTGCTGCTGGTCGGCGTGGTGAACCGCAGCGTCATCACGATGGCCGACAACAAACACGACCGATTGCAATCGACGCACTTCCTGCTGTCGGGCGAAGTGAAAAACTCCGCGGAACTGGAACACGCGGACTTCCTGTTGACCGATCACCCGAAGGCGGGCGAGGCGCTCGACCTCTTACTCGGCACGCAGGGCTGGCGCCGGTTCGCCGAGCAGGACGTTCCGCCGTCGAACCCGATCGACCGCGCTGATGTAGACAGGATGCTGGTCGCGCACGGTCAGCGGACAAGTGCCCCGCTGGAGCTGTTCAAGCTGGAGGAGCAGCGGGTGAACGCGGAGTTCGCCCCGAGGCTCGAACTGGCGCGGTTGCGGACTGCGGCGGCCGAAACCGCGTGGAACATGCTACCGCCGGCGCTACTGGAGCAGTTCACCGAAGCGCGGACAGCGGTTTCGGTGGCCGAAGCGCAGAAGTCGGACGCGGAGCGAGCGGTCCAGCGCTACACTTCGCGATTCGAGAACGTAATGGGCGCGTTCTTCACCGCGGTGGTGATCGCGCTGGCGTTCGTGGTGCTGTTCATCCTCATCCGCGCCGGCCTCGCCGCGACCGCGGACAAGCCCGCGGGCAGCGGCCGGCCGTACATCGCCGCCGCGCTCGCGGTCGTCGTGTGTGGGCTGTTGCTCATGACGTTCGTTTCGATCGGGAAGAATCCCAACTCCACGTTCTCCTTCGTGGGCAGTTCGATCCGACAGCCGGGCAGCAGTTCGGCCGCGCCGCCTGAACCAAATCGTACAGAAACTCCGAATTTCGCTATGAGAGGCGCGCGTCTCGATGCTGGGGACACGGGCGGGAGCAAGACAGGCGTCTTGTTCGATCCGACAGCCGCGCGCAACAAGCAGGGCTTTTTCCCGCCGTCGCGGGCTCTCATCGTGAAGCAGTCCGGGAGAGCCTCAGAAGCGAGCGAAGTGCAGTCCGACAAGACAAGACTCGCAGCCGCGCTCCGCACGCGCAAAGGCGCGCGACCGGTGGGAAGAGAGTTTGACCCTTCGGGCGCGCGGCTCATCTCGGAGCGGTCGGTGCAAGACTCGGTCATCATGAGCGGCGAGACAATGGAAGATGGGCAAGCCCTCGAATTCCCTCCGAAGCTGTACCCAACCGTCACGCCCTTCGTTGTGCGGGAGTACGCGCACCAGCGCGACCCGGAGTTGGGCGAGGTGCGGGCCGACTTCACCGAAACCGTGTTCTGGCACCCGGTGCTGGTACTCCCGCAGAACGGTAAGGTGTCGGTCGAGTTCCAGCTTTCCGACGACATCGCCCGCTATCAGGTACTCGTCGCCGGGCACACGCTCGACGGGCGAATCGGCGCCGTCACGCACACTATCGAGGCCCGCAAGCCGTTCAGCGTCGATCCGAAACTGCCGCTCGAAATCTCGCATACCGATACCGTCGAAATGCCGCTGCGCGTGACCAACGACAGCGAAACCGCGCGGAGAGTGGCCCTCGCCACGACCCTCGCCGGGTTCAGGACAACGGGAGCGCTGCGAGACGCCCTTGACCTCGGCCCCAACGGCAAGAGCCGGAAGCTGCTTCGCTTGAACGCCGACCAACTCGACGGCACCGCGAGCCTGCTCATCGAGGGCACCAGCGGGGCCGACAGGGACACGATCGCGCGGACGATTCGCGTCGTACCGGACGGCTTCCCCGGGGTCGGCTCGATCAGCGACACGATGGAGGGCCGCGCCCGCGGCGTTGTCACGCTGCCGAAGGATGTGGTGCCGGGGTCGCTTCGCGTCAGGTTGGAGGTGTACCCGACTTCGATGGCCGATCTCGTGAAGGGTCTCGACGGGTTGCTGCGCGAGCCGTCGGGCTGTTTCGAGCAGACATCGACCTCGAACTACCCCAACACGATGATCCTCGATTACATGAACCAAACGAACCAGACGAACCCGGCCGCCGCGGCGCGGGCGAAGGGCTTCCTCGCGCGCGGGTACGGCCGGCTGACCGGGTTCGAGTGCCCCGACACGCCGACGAAAGCGCGGCAGGGGTTCGAGTGGTTCGGCGCCGCCGACCGGCCGCACCTCGCCCTCACCGCGTACGGCCTCTTGCAGTTCAAGGATATGTCGCGCGTCCACGCGGTCGATCCGGTGATGGTGAAGCGAACGCAGGCGTTCCTGATGTCGCGGCGCGACGGGCAAGGCGGGTTCCGCCAGCCCCCGGACTCGCACAGCTTCGGCTCCGCGCCCAAGCCGACGGTCGATGCGTATGTCGTGTGGGCGCTGGTCGAAAGCGACCCGGAGGACGCCGAGCGGCTCGACCTGCGGACCGAGATCGCGGCGCTGAAGGCCGAGGCGCTCAACGAGAACTCCACCGGGGGCAAAGACCCGTACTTCGTGGCGCTCACCGCCAACGTGCTGCTCCTGCGCGGCGACCGCGAGTCCGCGCACCGGCTGCTCGACCGGCTCCAGGAGAAACACACGAAGGGCGGTGTGGTGAGGGGAGCGGTGACGAGCATCACGCGCTCCGGCGGGCGCGATCTGGAGATCGAGACGACGGCGCTGGCGCTACTCGGCTGGCTGCGGGCGAACGACCCGAAGTACGGGACGGTCGTGAAGGAGGCGACCAAGTGGATCAGTCAGCAGCGCGGCGGATACGGCGGGTTCGGCTCGACGCAATCGACCATCATGGCGCTCAAGGCGCTGACGCTGTTCGCCAAGAAGAACGCTCACCCCGCGGAGGCCGGTGAACTGCGAGTGCTGCTCGCCGGGAAGGAGATCGGCGCGCGGCGATTCACGAAAGACGATGTGGAAGTGATCGGCCTCGATATTGCGAACCCCGAAACCGTCTTCAAGCTCGGTGAGCGGAACGAGGTCGAGATCGTGACCGACGCGAAGCAGGCG